>NZ_JBJGZJ010000030.1:0-47140 GCF_054050435.1 Geodermatophilus sp. SYSU D01036
GGCCACACCGCGGGGGGGCGGGGCCCCCCCCCCCGGGCCCCCCCGCACGCCGCACGATCAGCCCACCTGATCGTGCGGTGCCCTCCCGGGGACACTGGGGGCATGACGACGTCCGTGCTCACCCGCGCCCGCACCCGGCTGTCCTCCGCCGTCCTCGTCGCCGTCGGGCTGGCGGCCGGCTTCGGCGTCGCGCAGGGCACCGGCGTCCGGGCGCTGGGCGGGGCGGTGTTCCTCGCCGGCGGGCTCGGCGCGGCCTGGCTGTGGGTGCAGCGCCGCGGCGCGGCGGTCGCCCTCGGGCTCGGCGCGCTCTACGTCGGCGCGTTCGTCCTGGCGCACGTGCTCGCCCTCGGCGCCGGGATGCCGGCCTGGCTGGCGGTGAGTCTGGTCACGATCGCCGCCGCAGGGGTGACGTACGCGGTGGCGGACCGGCCGCAGGCGGAGGTCACCGCGCGCTGACCGCCTAAGGTGGGAAGGTCGCCGGGCCGGCGGCCGTTGTCCGTGGTACCGCGAGCGCTGCCGCCGCGGGATCCCCCTGACTCTCCCTGAGGTGCCCTTCCGCATGCCCACCCGCGACGACCTGCGCAACGTGGCGATCATCGCCCACGTCGACCACGGCAAGACCACCCTGGTCGACGCCCTCCTCCGCCAGGCCGGTGCGCTCGGCCGCGCCAAGGGCGAGGGGACCGACGCCGACACGACGCAGGACCGCGTCATGGACTCGATGGACCTCGAGCGCGAGCGCGGGATCACCATCCTGGCCAAGAACACCGCCATCCGGCTGGCCGACGAGAACGGCAACCCGGTGACGGTGAACATCGTCGACACCCCCGGCCACGCCGACTTCGGCGGCGAGGTCGAGCGCGGCCTGTCGATGGTCGACGGCGTCGTGCTGCTGGTGGACTCCTCCGAGGGCCCGCTGCCGCAGACCCGCTTCGTGCTCCGCAAGGCGCTCGGCAAGGGGATGCCGGTCATCCTCGTGGTCAACAAGACCGACCGGTCCGACGCGCGCATCGCCGAGGTCGTCGACGAGACCTACGAGCTGTTCATGGAGCTGCTCGAGGACAACGGCCTGGACACCGACGCCCTCGAGTTCCCGATCGTCTACTGCAACGGCAAGGAGGGGCGGGCGTCGCTCACCCGGCCCGCCGACGGCGCCTCGCCGGACAGCCCCGACCTCGCGCCGCTGGTGAAGACGCTGCTGGAGACCATCCCGGCGCCGACCTACGACGCCGAGGAGCCGCTGCGCGCGCAGGTCACCAACCTCGACGCCTCGCCCTACCTCGGCCGGCTGGCGCTGCTGCGCATCCACTCCGGCACGATGAAGAACGGCCAGACCGTCGCCTGGTGCCGCACCGACGGCAGCGTCAAGAACGTCAAGATCACCGAGCTGCTGGTCACCGAGGGCCTCACCCGCACCCCGGCCGACAGCGCCGGCCCCGGCGACCTCGTCGCCATCGCCGGCATCGAGGACGTCATGATCGGCGACACCCTCGCCGACCCGAACGACCCGCGCCCGCTGCCGCCGCTGACCGTCGACGAGCCGTCGATCTCGATCACCATCGGCATCAACACCTCGCCGATCTCGGGCAGGTCGGGCAAGAAGCTCACCGCCCGGCTGATCAAGAACCGCCTCGACCAGGAGCTGGTCGGCAACGTGTCGGTGCGCATGCTGCCCACCGAGCGCCCCGACACCTGGGAGATGCAGGGCCGCGGCGAGCTGGCGCTGGCCATCCTCGTCGAGCAGCTGCGCCGCGAGGAGTTCGAGCTCACCGTCGGCCGCCCGCAGGTGGTCACCAAGGAGATCGACGGCAAGCTGCACGAGCCGGTCGAGCGGGTCACCATCGACACCCCGGGCGAGTACGTCGGCACGCTGACCCAGGCGCTGGCCTCCCGCCGCGGGCGCATGGAGAACCTCGTGCACCACGACACCGGCTGGGCGCGGATGGAGTACGTCGTCCCCTCGCGCGGCCTCATCGGGTTCCGCACCGAGTTCCTCACCGAGACACGCGGCACCGGCGTCCTCAACCACAACCTCGAGGGCTACGAGCCGTGGATGGGCGACATGCGCGCCCGCCCGACCGGCTCCCTGGTGGCCGACCGGCAGGGCGTGGCGACGTCGTACGCGATGTTCTCGCTGCAGGAGCGCGGCCAGATGATGGTCGCCCCGGGCACCGAGGTGTACGAGGGCATGATCGTCGGGGAGAACTCCCGGCCCGACGACATGGACGTCAACATCACCAAGGAGAAGAAGCTCACCAACATGCGGTCCTCGACCGCGGAGGAGCTCGAGCGCCTGGTGCCGCCGAAGGTCCTCAACCTCGAGCAGGCGCTGGAGTTCTGTGCCGAGGACGAGTGCGTCGAGGTGACGCCGGCCGCCGTCCGCGTGCGCAAGGTCGTCCTCGACCAGAACGAGCGCGGCAAGGCGAAGAACCGCAAGCCCAAGGTCTGAAGCCGACAGCACGCAGGAGCCCCCGTCCGGTCCGCCGGGCGGGGGCTCCTGCGCATCTCCGCGGACGTGCCCGCAGGCTGCCGTGACCGGATCGTGACCGGTGGTGATGACCGGCCGTCCGGGCGCGACAGGCCCGGCCGCGGCGCGCCGGGACCCCGCGGCGCGCCGACCTACCGTCGCCCGGTGGGCCCGGACGCGGGCCCGCAGCACGCTGAGCGGGAGGCGGGACTGCTGATGACGACCACGGAGGCGACGGGGACCACGGGGGTGTTCCGCGGGGGCATCGACGTGCGCGTGAGCCTGAGGGCCGACGCCGGGTCGGGGGAGAACGCCTTCGACGGGGCCTGGTTCCCGCGCGGCCGCGACCTTGCCGTCGAGGTGCCCGAGCTGATCGCCGCGCTCGACCGCCGCGGGGTGCGGATCGAGCGCTTCACCTACGCGCTGGACTCGTGGCTGCCGGCGCCGCGGAAGGTCCTCGTCGACGGCCGGGTGGTGCGCACCGGCGGGTTCCGCAGCATGGACCCCGGCGTCGTGTGCCTGAGCTGGGCCGGCGGCAACCGGCGCGCGGACCTGCTGGTCGTCCCGCCGGAGACCGACGTCATCACCGGTGTGCGCGCGCTGCGGCTGTGCACCCGGCGGGGCCTGCCCCGGTCGCCGCAGATGGTGCTCGCCGCGGCCCGCTCGCAGCCGCTGCCGCAGGTGCCCGACCTCCCGGTGGCCACCCGCGCCGTCTGAGCGCTTCCGCCGTCCGCGAACCGGGTGGACGGCGGAGGCGCGGCTCCGCTGGGGTGGGCCCGTGCGACTCCTCGTCCTCGGCGGCACCCACTTCCTCGGCCGGCACGTGGCGACGGCGGCCCTCGACCGCGGCCACGAGGTCGCCACGTTCAGCCGCGGCGTCACCGGCGCGCCGCCCGACGGCGTCCGCCCGCTGCACGGCGACCGCGACGACCCCGCCGCCCTCCCGCGCGCCCTGGACGGCTGGACGCCGGAGGTCGTCGTCGACACCTCCTGCCAGACCCGCCCGGCCGCAGACCACGCCGCGGCCGCCCTGGCCGGCGTGCGCGCCTACGCGTTCGTCAGCAGCCTCAACGCCTACTCCACCTGGCCGCCGGGCCCGGTCCGCGGCGAGGACGACCCCACCTGGGACACCCCCGACGACGACTACGGCCCGAACAAGGCGTACGCGGAGCGGGTGCTGGGCGCGGCACTGCCGGGCCGGTTCCTCACCGCCCGCGCCGGTCTCGTCCTCGGCCCGCACGACAACGTCCGCCGGCTGCCGTGGTGGCTGCAGCGGATCGCCCGCGGCGGCCGCGTCGTCGTCCCCGACGCGCTGGAGCAGCCGATCGCGCTGGTCGACGTCCGCGACCTGGCCGGCTGGCTGGTCGAGATGGCCGCGCGCGGGCAGGACGGCCCGGTCAACGCCACCGGCCCGGCCGGGATGACGACCCTGGGCGGGCTGCTGGAGACGTGCCGGGAGGTCACCGGCAGCGACGCGGAGCTCGTCCCGGTGCCGGAGGAGGACCTGCTGGCCGCCGGCGTGGAGCCCTGGCTGCACCTGCCGTTCTGGCTGCCCCGGGAGACGGCGGCGACGGCGTGGGACGTCGACACGACCCGCGCGCGGTCGCTCGGGCTGCCCACCCGGCCGGTCCGCGAGACCGTCGCCGACACCTGGGCCTGGCTGCGGCAGGACCCCGAGCGGCTGCCCACGCCGCACGGCCTGCCCGAGCCCGGCCTCCCCGAGGAGCTCGAGGCGAGGCTGCTGGGCGGCCGCTGAGCCGCCGGGAGGCCCCGCCCGGCATCGCCGGACGGGGCCTCCCGAGGAGTGCTCCTAGTCGCGCGGGTCGGCGGGACGGCCGGCGCGGAGGCTGCGCTCGAGGTCCGCGACGTCCGCCGCGTCCGGCGTGTGCAGGTGCTCGTCCTCGGCCAGGCGGGCGGCCTCGGCGGCGAGGGCGTCGGCCGACTCCTGCACTCGGTCCTTGCGGTACTGGCGGAAGGAGTGGGCGACGGCGGCGGCCCAGACCAGGTAGATGACCGCGTAGACCGCGTAGCGGACCGGGTCGGAGGCGTCGATCCAGTCGCTGCGCAGCAGCGTGCGGGTGTTGGTCAGGACGATGATGCCGCCGACCAGGGAGCCGAGCAGCCGCGGCGGCACGTGCCGGACCAGCCAGGCGGCGATCGGCGCGGCGACCAGGCCGCCGAGCAGCAGCGCCACCACCCAGGCGAGGTCGATGCCCTGCGAGCCGAGCGCGAAGAGGAAGCCGAGGCTGGCGGCCAGCGCGACGAGGAACTCGGAGGTGTCGATCGAGCCGATCACCTTGCGCGGCTCCATCCGGCCGCTGGCCAGCAGCGCCGGGGTGCCGACCGGGCCCCAGCCGCCGCCGCCGGTGGCGTCGACGAAGCCGGCCACCAGGCCGAGCGGGCCGAGGAACCGCTTGCGGACCGGCTTGCCGAGGTTGCGGCGGTCGATGCCGCGGAAGGTGAACCGGATCAGCAGGTAGACGCCGAGCGCGAGCAGGATCAGCGACATCACCGGGGCGGCGACCTCGGTGGAGAGGTTCGACAGCACGGTGGCGCCGGCGAACGCGCCGACGGCGCCGGGCACGCCGACCTTGGCGACGACCTTCCAGTCGACGTTGCCGAACCGCCAGTGCGACACCCCGGAGGCGAGGGTCGTGCCGATCTCGGCGAGGTGGATGGTCGCCGAGGCGGCGGCCGGGTTGGTGCCCAGGGCCAGCAGCAGCGTCGTCGAGGTGACGCCGTAGGCCATGCCCAGGCTGCCGTCGACGAGCTGGGCGCCCAGCCCGGCGAGGGCGAGCACGATCAAGGTCTTCACGAGGGTGGGGCTCCTGTCCGGCTGGGAGGCGGGCCGCGGGCGCGCGTCAGGGCGCGACTCGACGCGGGTCGTGCGAGGGGAGGGGCGCCCCGGAGGGCGCGGGCGTCAGCGGCCCGGACAGGTGGCCGTGCAGACGCGCAGCAGGTCGACGTGGATCCGCCCCACCAGGAGCACCGCCGTCGCCGCCACGAGGACTATGTCTACCAGATCGATCGGGATATGCCAGCGGGGGTCGGCGGGTCGGGGGTCACCCCGCGAGCGCCTCGCAGGATGACCCCCCGGTCAGGGGAGCGGCGGCGTCAGCCGACGACGAGGCCGGTGAGGAGGTACGCCAGCGCGGCCACCGCCCCGGCGGCCGGCAGGGTGACGACCCACGCGACGACGATGTTGCCGGCCACGCCCCAGCGGACCGCCGAGAGCCGCCGCGTCGACCCGACGCCCATGATCGAGGTCGTCGTGATGTGCGTCGTCGAGACCGGCACGGCGAACACGGTCGCCGTCGTGACCATGACGCCGGAGGCCACCGTCTGGGCGGCGAAGCCGCCGGCGGGGGTGAGCTGGATGATCCGCCGGCCCATGGTGCGCATGATCCGGAACCCGCCGGCGTAGGTGCCCGCGCTGATCGCGAGGGCCGCGGCGAGCACGACCCACAGCGGCACCTCGAAGTCGTCGATCTCGCCGGCGGTGAACAGCGCCAGCGTGATGATCCCCATCGTCTTCTGGGCGTCCTGCAGGCCGTGGCCGAGCGCCATGGTCGCGGAGCTGACGATCTGCGCGTAGCGGAACCCGCGGTTGGCGCGGGTGACGTTGGCCCGCCGGAAGGTCCAGAGGATGGCAAGCATGAACAGGTAGCCGAGGCCGAAGCCGACCAGCGGCGACACGACCATGGGGATGACGACCTTGTCGACGACGCCCAGCCACTGGACGTCGTGGGCCGCGGCCAGCGCGGCGCCCACCAGGCCGCCGATCAGCGCGTGCGAGGACGACGAGGGCAGCCCGAAGTACCAGGTGATGAGGTTCCACGCGATCGCGCCGACCAGCGCGGCGAAGACGATCTCCAGCCCACCGGTCCCGGTCGGCGCCTCGATGATCCCGGCGCCGACGGTCTTGGCGACCTCGGTGGACAGCAGGGCGCCGACCAGGTTCATCACCGCCGCCAGCGCCAGCGCCACCCGCGGCGTCAGCGCCTTGGTGGAGACGGCGACGGCGATGGCGTTGGCGGCGTCGTGGAACCCGTTGGTGTAGTCGAAGGCCAGGGCGACGACGACGATGACGACCAGCGCGACGAAGGCCGCGTCCATCGACGCTCAGGACTCCTTGACCGCGATGGACTCGACGACGTTGGCCACCTTCTCGAACGCGTCGGCGGCCTCCTCGAGCTGGTCGGCGACCTCCTTGAGCCGGAGGACCTCCAGCGCCTCGAACTCGCCGCTGTAGAGCCGGGAGAGCAGCCGCCGGTAGAGCTTGTCGGCCTCGTTCTCGATGCGGTTGACCTCGATCCAGTAGTCGGGGAGCGCCTTCATCGTCTGCAGCCGCGGCATCGCCTCGGCGGTGGTCTCCGCGGCGCGCTGCAGCAGCGCCGTCTGCTGGCCCATCTCGGCCGGCAGGGTGCCCAGCCCGGTGAGGATCACGAGGTCGGCGGCGGCCTCCACGAAGTCCATGACGTCGTCGAGGTGGCTGGCCAGGCTGTAGATGTCCTCGCGGTCGAACGGCGTCACGAAGCTGGAGTTCAGCTGCCGGAAGATCGCGTGGGTCGACTGGTCGCCGGTGTGCTCGAGGTCGCGCAGCCGGTCGGCGAGCTCGGGCCGGCGGGCGTGGTCGTGGATGAAGTCGCCCAGGACGTCGGTGGCCGCCACCAGGTTCTGCGCCGAGTCGCTGAACAGGGTGTAGAAGCTCTGGTCCTTGGGGGTCAGGCTGAAGGGCACGAAGGGACTCCGGATCGGCGGGGTTCGGGGAGGCGCCCGCCGCGGATGAGCGGTCGCACGGCCGTCGGGCAGCATAGGTACCCGTTCACGCGCGGTTCAGCGCAGGTTCACCCGCGGGCCGCGTCCGGTGCCTCCTGCGCGCCGTCGCCGAGCGCCTCGACCAGGTCGGCCCGGGCGCGGGCGACCCGCGAGCGGATCGTGCCCACCGGGCAGCCGGCCACCTCGGCGGCCTCGGCGTAGGAGAGCCCGAGCAGCTGGGTCAGCGCGAACGCCTCCCGGCGGTCGGGGTCCAGCCGGGCCAGCAGGTCGGTGACGGCGGCGCCCTCGCCCACCCGGTCGGCGTCCTCGCCGCGGCCGAGGGCCTCCAGGTCGGCGTCGTCACGGACCAGGGTGAGCCGCCGGCGGCGCCGCGAGCGGACGGCGTCGGCGCAGACCCGCCGGGCGATCGCCAGCAGCCACGTCCGCAGCGAGGAGCGGCCCTCGAAGCGGTGCAGCGTGGCGAAGGCGCGGGCGTAGGTCTCCTGGGTCAGGTCGTCGGCGGAGTCCCGGTCGCCGAGCGCGGCGCACAGCCGCCAGACGTCGGACTGGGTGGACCGCACGAGGGTCGCGGCGGCGAGGGGGTCGCCGTCGACGGCGGCCGCCGCGACCCGCGCGAGCTCGTCCACGTGTTCCCTCCGTCACACCCAGCCTGTCCCGGGAACCGGACGGGCCCTCCGTGACGACTACGACGACATGCAGTGTGCCCCCTTCCGCGAGGCGGTCTCCGCGCGACTCGACGGCGAGCCGCTCGGCGTGCCCGCCGCCGACCTGGACCGCCACCTCGCCGCGTGCCCCGCGTGCGCCGGGTGGGCCGACGCCGCGGAGGCGGTGACCCGCCGGGCGCGACTGGCCCCCGCGCCGCCGGTGCCCGACCTCACCGCCGCCGTCCTCGGCGCGCTGCCGCGGCAGCTGCCCGGCACCGCGGCGGCCGCGCGCGCCCGGCTGGTGCGGTCGGCGCTGCGGCTGGCGCTGCTCGCCGTGGGCGTGGCGCAGGCCGGCCTGGCGTGGCCGGCGCTGTCCGCCGGCACCGCGGCGATGAGCGCGCCCGTGCACGTGGCGCACGAGACCGGCGCGTGGAACCTCGCCGTCGCGGCCGCCTTCCTCGCCGTCGCCGCCGCGCCCCGGCTGGCCGCGGGGGCGCTGCCGTTCCTCGCCACCTTCGCCGTCCTGCTGACCGTCACCACGGTGCGCGACCTGCAGGCCGGGCACGTGCACGCCGACCGCGCCGCCGCGCACCTGCTGCTGCTCGCCGGCGTCGTGCTCATCGCCGTCGTCGCCTGGCGGCAGCGGCCGCGGCGGGAGGCCGCGCCCGCGGCGGCCCGGCGGGTGGTCGCGTGAACACCGCCGTCCCGGCCCGCCGCCCGCCGCGGCCGGTCCTCCTGCTGCTCGTGCTGCTCGCCGGCTGGCTGGGCCTCGGCGTGGCCACCGCCGGCCCCGCCGCCGCGCACGCCGAGCTGGTCTCCACCGACCCGGGGGAGGGCGCCCGCCTCGACGCGGTGCCCGCCCAGGTCACCCTGCGCTTCACCGAGGGCGTGTCCCTCGGCGCCGGCTACGCCCGCGTCCTCGGCGACGACGGCGAGCGCGTGGACACCGGCGCCGCGTCGGTGCAGGACGACACGGTCACCATCCCGCTGCGCGGCGACCTGCCCGACGCCAGCTACGTCATCACCTACCGGGTGGTCTCCGCCGACTCGCACCCGGTCAGCGGGGCCTACGCCTTCGTCGTCGGCGACGGCGAGCTCGCCGACGCCGGGGCGGTCGCCGCCGACCCCGACGCCGACCCGTTCGTCGCCGCCGCGCTGCCGGCCGCGCGCGCCCTCGGGTTCGCCGGCGAGGCCGTGGGCCTGGGCGTGCCCGCCTTCCTGCTGCTGTGCTGGCCGGCCGGCTGGGCCTCGCGGCGGATGCGGCGGCTCGCCACGGCCGGGCTGGGGACGGTCGCCGGGGCCGCGGTGCTCACCTTCCTGCTGCAGGGCCCGTACGCGGGCGGGGTGGGGCTGGGGTCGCTGCTCGACCCGGCGCTGCTGTCCACCACCGGCTCCTCCGCCTACGGCCTGACCACGCTCGGCCGCGGCGCCCTCGCGCTGCTGCTGGCCGCGCTGCTGGTGCCGCTGTGGCGCCGGGGGGCCGCGCCGCAGCCGGCGGAGACGGCGGGGCCGGCCGTCCTCGGCGCCGGCGTCGTCCTCACCACCGCGGCGGTCGGGCACCCGGTGGCCGGCAGCCTCCCGGTGTTCGCCACCGCCGTCACCGCGGTGCACGTCGCGGCCATGGCGCTGTGGCTGGGCGGGCTGGCCGCGCTGCTGGCCGGGCTGCTGCGGCCCGGCGTCGAGGCCGGGGAGCTGGCCGCGGCGCTGCCGCGCTGGTCGAGGATCGCCTCCGGCTCGGTGGCCGCGCTGGTGGTCACCGGCGTCGTCCAGTCGGTGCGCGAGGTCGGCTCGCCGGCCGCGCTGGTCTCCACGACCTACGGCTGGATCCTGCTGGCCAAGCTCGCGCTGGTCCTGCTGCTGCTGGCCGCCGCCGGTGTCTCGCGGGTGTGGGTGCAGCAGCACCTCGGCCTCAGCCGGCCGCGGCCGGGCGGGCGCCGCCGGGTGACCGCGCACGCCCTCGCCGCCCCCGGTCCCGGCGCCGAGGAGCCGGCGGTCACCGAGGCCGCCCGGGCCCGCGCCGAGGCGCAGGCCCGGGGCGCCGTCGAGGACGTCGCGCCGCTGCGCCGCACGATCCTGGTCGAGGCCGCCGTCGCCGCCGTCGTGCTGGTGCTGTCCGCGCTGCTGGTGGGCACCCCGCCGGCCCGCGCGACGGCCGCCCAGCCGGTCGACGTCACCCTGCCGCTGCAGTCGTCGGCGGGGGAGTCCGGCAGCGTCCAGCTGTCGATCGACCCGGCCCGCCCCGGCGCCAACACGCTGCACCTCTACCTGTTCGACGACGACGGCCGGCTGGCCCAGCCGGCCGACCTGCGCGTGACGCTCACCGAGCCGGAGCAGGAGATCGGCCCGCTCGACGTCGACCTCGAGCCCGCCGGCCCCGGCCACTGGGTGGCCGACGGGATGTCGATCCCAGGCGCCGGCACCTGGACCGTCGCCGTCAGCGTCCGGCTCGACGAGTTCACCGCCACCACCGCCGGCACCGACTTCCCGGTGCGCTGAGAACCCCTCCGCGGGACGACAGAAGGAGAACCGTGTCCCCCACCCTGCGACCGCTGGCCCGTGCCGGCGTCGTCCTGGCCGCCGTGCTGACCGCCCTGGTCGCGTCCGTCGTGGTCGCGGCCACCGCGTCGGCGCACGTGACGGTCTCGTCGGCCGACGCCGCCGCCGGCGGCTACGGGAAGCTGACCTTCCGGGTGCCCAACGAGAGCGACACCGCGAGCACGGTCTCGGTGCGCATCTCGATCCCGGAGGACCAGGCGCTGGCCTCGCTGCGGACCCTGCCGGTGCCGGGGTGGACGGTCGTCACGACCGCCGCCGAGCTGCCCGAGCCGGTGGACAACCACGGGACGGAGATCACCAGCTACGTCTCGGTGGTGGAGTTCCGCGCCGACGCCGGCGGCGGGATCGCGCCCGGCCAGTTCCAGGAGTTCTCGCTGTCCGGCGGCCCGTTCCCGGACGCCGACACGCTGTCGTTCCCCACGGTGCAGACCTACAGCGACGGCACCGAGTCGGCGTGGATCGAGCCCACCGTCGAGGGCCAGGAGGAGCCGGAGAACCCCGCGCCGACCCTGACGCTGGCCGCCGCCCCTGGGGACACGACCGACACCGACACCGCGGCGGCCGCCGACGGGCACGCCCACGACGGCGAGGTGAGCGGCGAGCCGGCCGGGCTGGCGCTGTTCCTCGCCATCCTGGCGCTGGCCGTCGGCGTCGCGGGCGTCGTCCTCGGGTACCGCGCGGGCCGACGTACCGTGTCCTCGTGACCGCTCCCGGACGCGGCCGGAGCGCCGCGCTGCTCCTCGCCGCCGGCCTGGCGCTGTCCGCCTGCGGCTCCGGCGACGGGGACGAGGCGGCGGCCGCCGAGGGCCACTCCCATGCCGACGGGGACCACGCGGGCGGCTCGCTCGCCACGGTGGAGGGGCCCGACGACACCTACGCCGGCCTCGACCTGCCGGACCCCTATCAGCGGCCCTCGTTCACCCTGACCGACCAGACCGGCGCGTCCTACGACTTCGCGTCCGTGACGGCGGGGCGCCCGACGCTGCTGTTCTTCGGCTACACGGACTGCCCCGACATCTGCCCGACGACGATGGCCGACGTCGCCCTCGCGCTGCGCGACACCGACACGGCGCTGGCCGAGCAGGTGCAGGTGGTGTTCGTGACCACCGACCCGGCCACCGACACCCCGCAGGTGCTGGGGGAGTACCTGGACCGGTTCGACGCCGACCTGCCCACGCAGTTCGTCGGGCTGACCGGCGACCAGGACGCGATCGACCAGGCCCAGCTGTCGGCCGGCGTGCCGCTGGCCGAGGAGGACGGCCGGATGCACAGCTCGCTGCTGCTGCTCTACGGCGCCGACGAGCAGGCGCGCGTCGCCTTCGACGCCGGCAACACCGCGCGGGACATCGCCGGCGACCTGGCCGCGGTCGCCGACGCTGCGTGAGCGGCGCCGTGCAGCGGACCCGGGCCGCCGGCGCGCGGCTGCTGGTCGTCCTGCTCGGCGTGCTGGCGGCCCTCGCCGTGGCCGGGCCGGCGCAGGCCCACGTCGGTGGTGAGGCCGCCGGCAGCGACTTCGCCGGCCGGGTCACCTCGGTGCAGCCGGCGGTGCCCGGGGTGAGCGTGCGCGTGCTGGACTTCGGGGACTCCCTGGAGCTGGTGAACGCCACCGGCACCGAGGTGACCGTGCCGGGCTACTCCGACGAGCCCTACCTGCGGATCGGCCCGGACGGCGTCTGGCGCAACGCGCACAGCCCGGCCACCTACATCAACCTCGACCGGTTCGGCCGGGTCACCCTGCCCGCGGACGCCGACCCGCGGGCCGACCCGGAGTGGGTGCGCGTCTCCACCGAGCCGCAGTACACCTGGCACGACCACCGCACGCACTGGATGACCGAGGGACAGCTGCCGCCGGCGGTCGCGGCCGACCCCGACCGGGCGCAGACGGTGTTCTCCTGGACCGTCCCGGTGCGGCACGGCGACACTGCGGTGACCGTGCGCGGCGTCCTCACCTGGAGCCCGCCGCCGTCGACGGCGCTCACCTGGGGGCTGCACCTCGCGCTGGCCGCCGCCGTCGCGGCCGCCGGTCTGCTGGCCCGGTCGCCGCGGCCGCTGGGCTGGGCGCTGGCCGCGGGCGGCGCCGCCGCGCTGTGGCACGCGGCGAGCACGCCCGAGCCCCCCGTGACGGTGTCCTCGCACGTGGCGGCGGTGGTGTCCGCGCTGCTGCCCGCGGTCACCGCGGTGCTGGTGGCGGTGCTCGGCTGGGTCGCCGCCCGCCGCGGCCGGGGCGTCATGGCCGGGCTGTGCGCGGTCGTGCTCGGCTGGCTGCTGCTGGTGCAGGGCCTGCCCGACGTCGACGTGCTGTGGAGCGCGCACGTGGCCGGCGCCGGCCCGGAGCCGCTCGCCCGGGTGGCGGTCGCCGTCCTCGTCGCGGGCGGGACGGGGCTCGTCGTCGGCGGGCTGGCCGCCGCCCGGCGCTTCCGCGACCCGGAGCGGGCCCGCCCGCCGGACCCCGCCCCGGAGCCCCAGCCGGTCGCGTGACCGGCCGGGGCCGGGGGGCGGTCCGGCTAGGCGGTGCCGTCCGGGACCGGGTGCAGGTGCGGGCGGGCGCCGGAGAGCATCTCGTTGGCCCGGTCCAGGTCGGCCTCGAAGTCGACCTCGACGGCCGCCCACCGCGAGATGTCCACCGGGCGGAAGCGCACGCCGGCCTCGACGATCGCCGTCTCCATGCCGCGCTCGAAGTAGTCCTGGTCGCCGCAGCCGTCGAGGTGCTCGACCAGCACGGCCTTGTCGGCCGAGGAGACGTAGTTGATGCCCACGGCCTCGCCCAGGCCGCCCTTCACCGTCTTGGACAGCTCGGCGACGTAGCCCTCCCCGTCGAGGGTGTACTTGACCTCCTCGTCGGCGACGGTGGAGGTGTCGACGCACACGAAGCTCTCGTCGGCCTCCAGCGCGGGCACCACGGCCTCCAGCACGGCGGCGTCGAAGACGACGTCGCCGTTGAGCCACAGCACGCCGCCCTCGCGGGTGGTCCGCAGGCCGCGGAGCAGGCTCTTGGAGGTGTTGGTCCGCGCGAAGTGCGGGTTGTAGGCGAAGCGCAGGTCGGGCGCGGCCTGCATGAGCAGCTCGCACTGGAACCCGACGACGGCGGTGACGTCGACGGCGGGGCCGAAGACCTGCGCGAGCGTGTCCAGCTGGCGGTGCAGGATGCTGCGGCCGTCCACCAGCGGCGTCAGCGGCTTGGGCAGCGGGCGCCCCAGCCGGGTGCCCATCCCGGCGGCCAGGATGACCACCTGCGGCGGGACGGGCTGCGTGCGGGCGGCCGGCCGGGCGGCTCCGGCCCTGCGGCCGGGTACCCGGGTCTGCACGAGGTCAGCGATGCGCACTGTCGTCCCCTCCTCGGGTCGGGTCAGCCGCGCCGGCGGGGCCGCCGGGCGGGAAGAACAGGTCGAGGACGCGCCCGGTGGCGTTGCCGTCCTCCAGGGCGGTGTAGGTCTCGCGGAAGGACCGGTAGCGGTCGGCGTGCTCCGCGGTGACGGCGTCCAGGTCGGCGAGCGCGTCGACCAGTTCCCCGCTGGTCGTCACGATCGGCCCGGGCGCGACCTGCTCGAGGTCCACGTAGAACCCGCGCAGCCGGTCGCGGTACTCGTCGAGGTCGTAGGGGAACAGCAGGATCGGCTTCCCGGTGACCGCGAAGTCGAACATCGTCGACGAGTAGTCGGTGACCAGCACGTCGGCGGCCAGGTACAGGTCGCGGATGTCCGGGTACGAGGAGACGTCCTGCACCGGCATCCCGTCGATCGACTCGAGCCGGTCGGAGACCATGTTGTGCAGCCGCAGCAGCAGCACGTGGTCCTTGCCGAGCCGGTCGGTGAAGTCGGCGAGGTCGACCGGGAAGTGGAAGTCGCGCTCCCCGGTGCCCTCGAAGACCAGGTCGTCGCGCCAGGTGGGGGTGTAGAGGACGACGCGGGCGTCGTCGTCGATGCCGAGCCCGGCCCGCACCCGCGCGCGCACCGCGTCCCGCTCGGGGCTGGAGAGCAGGTCGTTGCGGGGGTAGCCGGTCTCGTGCACCGGCCCGCGGAAGCCGAAGGCCTGGCGGAACCGGCCGGTGCTGTAGGGGTTGGGGGAGAGCATCGCGTCCCAGCGGGCGATGTCGTGCTCCAGGTAGGCCAGCCGGCCCTCCGGCGCCCAGAGGACGTCGTTGTGGATCCGCTTGAGCGGGGTGCCGTGCCAGGTCTGCAGGTAGAAGGCGCCCGGGCGCTTCTCCCAGTCCAGCGGCACGTGGTCGTTGGACACGACGACGTCGGCGGCCTCGAGCGCGGCGATGCTCTCGGGGCTGCCGAACGGGACGGTCTCGACGTCGGCCGGGAAGGCGGACTCGGCGACCGGCGCGGTCAGCCACGTGTGCGTGACGTCGTCGCCGCGGGCCACCAGGGCCTCGTAGACGGCGCGCGGGCTGTCGGAGAACAGGCCGCGGAAGCTGGTGTAGACGATCCTCATCGACCACCTCCGGTCAGGACGGGCAGCAGCAGGTCGGCGAGCTCCTGCCAGGACGAGACGACGGCGAGCACGCCGGCCTCCCACAGCCCGGCCTCGCGCTCGGCGCGCTCGGCGGGCTGGACGAACAGCAGGTTGCCCACCGTGGGACAACCCGCGCGGACCGCGGAGAGTGCCCCCGGGACGGAGTCCTCCACGGCCAGGCCCTGCTCCGGGGCGATCCCGAGGCGCTCGCAGGCGTACAGGTAGACCGCCGGGTCGGGCTTGCTCGTGGGCACCGGCAGCGAGTCCTCGGCGCTGAACCGGGCCGCCGGCGGGATGAGCCCGTCCAGGTCGGTGGCGGTGAAGCAGGCGGCCAGCCGGGCCAGCGCGCTGGAGCTCACCGCGGCCAGCCGCAGGTGCGGGGCGAGCGCGGTGAGGGCGGCGCTGGTCGGCCCGTGCGGGCGCAGGTGCTCGCCGAGGTGGGCGGTCACGGCGCGCTTCTCCTCGGCCACCCACGGCTCGACGTCGACCTCGGGGCGGCCGGCCTCGGCGGCCAGCCGGCGCGACGTCGTCCGGAAGTTCATCCCGGTGGTGGCCAGGCGCAGCTCCTCCGGGGTGAACCGGCGCGCGTCGCCGAGCTCGGCGAGGAAGCGGTTGGTGACCTCGGCGGAGGCGACGAAGGCCGGCTCCTCGGAGGGGAAGAGGTTGCCGTCGGCGTCGCACAGCAGCGCGGTCAGGCCTGCGACGACGTCGCGGGGGAGGACCGCGGCCGCCCCGCCGGTGCGGGGCGCGCTCACCGGGCGCTCGCGGTGGTGGCGGCGGCGACGGTCTCGCGGACGCCGTCGCACCGGAGCCGGCGCACGGCGCCGGCCAGCTCGTCGGCGAACCCGGGGACCGAGCCGAGGTCGCCGAAGACCGTCCCCTCGGCCAGCAGGAGGCGCGGGTCGTCGCCGCCGGCGCGGGCCACGGCCTGCAGGTGCGGCCCGCGGTCGTCCTCGATCGGCAGCGAGCGGCCGTGCTCGTCGACCCGCTGCAGGTACCGGACCCAGCCGGCCAGGGCGAGGGTGAGCAGCGCGTGCGGGCGGTCCTCGGCGAGGGCCTGGCGCAGCGAGGGCAGCAGGTGGTGCGGCAGCTTGGTCGACCCGCGGCGGCACAGCCGGGACAGCCGGTCGGCGATCGCCGGGTTGGCGAAGCGCTGCAGCAGCGTGGCCTTGTACTCGAACAGGTCGATGCCCTCCGGCACGGGGATCAGCGGGGTGACCTCGTCGTCCATGAGCCGGGCGGCGTACGCGGCGAACACCGGGTCGCCCATGAGCACGTCGATCCGCTCGTGCCCGGCCAGCGTGCCGAGGTAGCCGAGCGCGGAGTGGCTGGCGTTGAGCAGCCGGGTCTTCATCAGCTCGTGGTCGGTCACGTCGTGGACGAACCGGACCCCGACGGCGTCCAGCGGCGGGCGGCCGTTGCAGAAGGTGTCCTCGATCACCCACTGCGAGAACGGCTCGGTGACGACCGGCCAGCGGTCGTCGACCCCGTACCGGCGGGCGAGCGCCTCACGCTCGTCGGACGTCGTCTGCGGGGTGATCCGGTCGACCATGCTGCTGGGGAAGGCGACGCGGTCGGTGATCCACCGGGCGAGGACCTCGTCGCGCAGCGCCGCGAACCCGGTGACGGCGGCCCGGGTGGCGTCGCCGTTGCGGTGCAGGTTGTCGCAGGAGACGACGGTGAACGGCGCCGCGCCGGCCCGGCGGCGGCGGTCGAGCGCCTCGACGAGGAACCCGAAGACGGTGCGCGGGGCGCCGGGGTGCGCGAGGTCGTGCCGGACGTCGTCGTCGGGGGCGAAGGCCCGGGTGAGGGGATCGAGCAGGTAGCCGGCGTCGGTGATGGTCATGGTGACCACGCGGGTGCGCGGGTCGCTGAGCCGGTCGAGGACCGCGGCCGGGGCGTCGGGGGCGAACAGGTAGTCGGTGAGGACGCCGACCACCCGGGCGCGCTCGCCGTCGGGGCTGCGCTCGACGACGGTGTAGAGGTTGTCCTGCGGCGCGAGGGCCTCCCGCAGCCGCCGGGCGCGCAGGCCGACGCCCACGACGCCCCACTCCGTGGAGATCCGCTGCTGGGCGACCTCGTCGAAGTAGATGAGCTGGTGGGCGCGGGAGAACCCGCCCACGCTCAGGTGCACGACCGACGGAGTCAGCGACGCCCGGTCGTAGGTGGGGACGGTGAGCCGGGCCCCGTGCTGCTCGAGCGTCGCCGCGGTCAGCGGCCGGACGCGGCCGACGGGCAGTGCCGTCGGCTGCGCGGCCGTGCCGACCCGCGGGAGGTGCCGCGGGGAGCGCTCGGGCTGTGCCATCGAGGCATCGGTCCTTCCTGTCCGTGCTCGGCCGGCGCACGGTCGGCCGCCCGCGCGCGGCGGGGAACGATCATGGGACCACGCCGGGGTTCCCGGACGCACATCGAGGGGCGCAGCTCGAGGGGCGGACGGGGCTCGGCGGGGCGGTGCTGCGGTGGGTCGCGCCGGTGGGTCGCGACGACGCCCGCGAAGCGTGGGGACGCGGGCGTCGGCGGGGCCGGCGTCGGCCCGGCGTTCTCGTCGGACCGGCGCGGGCTGCTGCACACCGGAAGGCCGGACATCCCCACGCGGGGGCCGCCCCAAACACACGCGCCCCACGTGACACAACGCACACGGCGTGTCACCGGCGAACACGCCGCACTCCGGGTCACGGAGAGGTCACGGTGTGTTTGGATCGAGACAACTCGATCGGGCCCGGACGGGCCGCTTCCCACGAACGAGCGGGGTACGCGTCTTGGCCAGTCACCGGAGTGATGCGGGTCTGCTGACCCGTCCCGTCAGCGGCTCTCCCGCGGTGGTGCCCGGTCCCCGGACCGGCGACCCCAGGGGCGCGGCGGACCACCCGGTGTCCCCGCTGCGCGGCCTCCCGCCGGTCCGCCCCGCCGTCGTCCCGGTCCCGCGGTCCGCCGCCGAGGCCACCCCCGAGGCCACCGACGAGGCCACCGACGAGGCCACGGACGACGTCCCCGCGCCGGCCACCGCCGCCCTGCCCGTCCCCGCTGCGGCCGCCGGGCCCGCCACCGCCGCGCCGCGCCCCCGCCGTCGCGGCCTGCGCGACCGCCGCCCGCAGCTGCTGCTCGCTGCGCTCGTGGCGGGCGCGGTCGGCGCCGGGGTCGCCGGGGTGCCCGGCGGGTCCGGGGCGGAGACCGGGCCCACGCCGGTGCTCGGCGCGCAGATGGAGCTGGCCACCGGCGAGGAGTCCCTCGAGGTCCTGCCGATGGCCTCGATCACCGAGGCGGAGGCGCAGGCGCGCCTGCAGGAGGTCGCGGCCAGCCGCGCCGAGCGGGCCGCGGCCGAGGCCGCCGCCGCGGAGGCCGCCCGGGAGGCGGCGCGGCCCAAGGCCGTGCTGCCGGTCGACGGCGCGCGCTTCACCAGCGGCTACGGCTCGCGGTGGGGCACCTTCCACTACGGCATCGACCTGGCCGCCCCCATCGGGACGCCGGAGTACGCCGCCATGGACGGCGTCGTCGTCCGGGCCGGTGCGGCCAGCGGCTTCGGCCTGGCCGTCTACGTCCTGCACGAGAACGGCGACGTCACCGTCTACGGCCACATGGAGGAGATCCTCGTCGAGCCCGGCCAGTACGTGGAGGCCGGCGAGACGATCGCGCTGCTGGGCAACCGCGGCCAGTCGACCGGGCCGCACCTGCACTTCGAGGTGCACCAGGGCGGGATGAACGGCCGCAGGATCGACCCGGTGCCGTGGCTGGCCGAGCGCGGGGTCGAGGTCTGACCCGCGACGCGCGGGACGACCCCCCGTCGCAGGGTGCGGTTCCGGGGGTCGTATAGTTCTCCATGGCCCGAGCGAGACCGGGCGGGCCGAGGAACGGGGCTGTGGCGCAGCTGGTAGCGCACCACACTGGCAGTGTGGGGGTCAGGGGTTCGAGTCCCCTCAGCTCCACCCGTGTGACCAGGCCGTTCTCCTCCGGGAGAGCGGCCTGAGTCGTCTCTGGTGGCAGTCGTGGTCGCAGTTGACGCCGGCGTCACGAGCAGCACGGCGCCCATGCGGTGCTCTCGCGGGCCGACCTGGACAGCGCTGCGTCGAGGCGGAGGTCCGGCTCCTGACCCCCAAGATGGTCAGGCCGGCACCTGGCCGGCTCAGTGCGGTGCGCGAGCCGACCGAGGTCGTGGCGCGGCGGTGACGTCGGCCCCCGACCCGATGCCCTCGGTGTCCGGGGTGAGCGCTGCGAGGACGTCCTCCTCGTCGTCGTGGGCGCGCCGGACGGCGGCGGTCAGCAGCCGGAGCTGGCGGTCCAGCGGCTCCTGCCGGTCCGGCGGTGCCACGCTCCTGAGGTCGGCCAGCGCGGCGCACATCTTCCGGGTCACCTGCGGCTCCGACGCCCCGGCCAGGCGGATCTCGTCGAAGGCCAGCCGGACGTAGCCGTCCCAGCTGACGGTCCGCTCGAGCAGGCGCACCACGCCGTCCTCGTCGCGGTGTTCACCGCAGGGCAGGGGGCGAGCGGCGATCTGGCGCAGCAGGTCGTGCAGCCGGTGCAGCGCCTGAACCGTCGTCGTGGGGTCGTTGAACGGCTGTGCGATCGAGCGCACGGCGATGTCGACGAGCTTGCGGAAGCCGTAGGCGAGGTCCTCGGTGTGCACGCGCTCCGGGCCGAGCAGAACGTGGCGGGTGACGTCGGTGGCCCGGAGCCGACCGGCCGGGGAGCCGTCGGCGCTCACCGCCGACCGGGTGCCCGGGTGTATCCGGACCAGCGGCGCGCCGCCGACGACGAAGTCCCCGACGACGGGGACCAGTTCCAGCACGCAGTCCGCCTGCCGGGCCGCGGCGACCAGCGCCGGGCGGTCGACGCGGATCACGTTGCCGGGCTGCGCGGCGACCATCTCGTCCGGGCCGCCGGTGACGACCGGCAGCTCCCCGTGCTCGCGGACGATGAACTCGCGGCTCCGGTCGCCGACGAGGTCGACCAGCCCCGCGACCCGCAGGCCCTGGCCGATGTGGTGCACGAACAGGACGAGCACGACGATGCTGGCGAGCATCAGGAGGTAGCACAGCAGCATCGACAGCCCGGGCACGGTGCCGGTGTCGGAGCCTCGGATCTCGCGGAGGGTGAGCACCGCGACCAGGAAGCTCGCGCCGAACAACCCGATCGCCAGCTGACTCCACCGGTCGGTGAGCAGCGCCCCCACGATGCGGGGCGAGAACTGCCCCATCGCCAGCTGGACCGCGACCAGCGTGACCGTCAGGACGAGGCTGGTCAGCGACACCATGGCGGTGGCGAAGGAGGACAGGATCGTCTGGGCGTCGGACGGCGTCCCGGTCAGGCTCTGCGGGACGAGCCGGTAGCCCGTCGCCCGGTCCACGGCGAGCGTTCCGACGACGAGGAGGGCGCCCGCGGCCAGGCAGCCGATCGGCAGCAGCCACAGGCTGGTGCGGACGAAGCGCTGGAGCCGCAGCCAACTCATGCGCTGGAGGCCTGCGGGCCCGCCGCCCGGGTGGACGACTCGTACGCGGTCATGGTCTCCCTCCGGGTGGACGGGTGCGGACGTGCTCGACCCGGCGACCTCGCGGACCGCCCGGTCCTCCCATGGAACCGAGGCAGACGGGGGAGCACCATCGGCAGAACGCCCGATTCAGGCCCGGCAGGGCGACGGGAGCAGGGGCACGTAGAGGCCCTCGCGCTCGGCCCGCACCGCGGCGAGCGTCCTCGTGGGCGCATCGAGCTTGACGAGGACGTGCTCGAGATGCGCTGCGACGGTGCGCGGGGCCACGACCAGCGTGTGGGCGATCTGCTGGTTGGAACACCCGTCGATCAGCAGACCGAGCACCTCGAGCTCGCGCGGCGTCAGCCCGCGCAGGTCGGTCACGGGCGACAGGGCCACCGTTCCGAGAAGGCTCGCCGGTGCCTCCGCGGGGCTGGCCAGGACGGTCACGCGGACGTGCCCGTCCGGCGCGTGGCGTCCTCCGCGCGGCCAGAGGAAGGACGCGAAGATCCGGCCGTCGGCGATGGCGGAGCGGGCGACGGTGACGACGGGCGACCCCTCGGTGAGCAGTGCGTCGCCGTCGAGGCCGGGCAGCGGCCGGGTGGCGCTGCCACGGCACAGGACCGCGCCGGCGCTCGCCCCGCGCACCAGCCGCGTTGCCGCGGCCAGTGAGCGCACCGGGTCAGACCCGCGCGCCAGAACGGGCGTGAGCTGGTGCAGTCGGCGCCGCAGGGCCAGGGGCGGCGGCTCCGTGCTGCTGAAGAGCAGCGCCAGGTGTCCGACGTGGCGCCGGCCTCCGTCGAACAGGGCGACGCCCAGGGCCTCGTGGAAGCCGGCGGGGATGAAGCACTCGGCCCAGGTCTGCAGGTCAGCGGCCGGGTAGGGCAGGTCGGAAGGGCTCAGCGGCCGGCGCGTAGGGGCGGTGTGGGTCATCTCGATGTCGCGCGCCATGGACGGACCGCTCAGGTACTGCAGGGTTTCCTCGTCGAGAGCGATGCTGGCCATGCACGTGTAGCTGCTGCTCATCGGCTCGGCGAGGGCCAGCCACGCGGCGTCGAACGGCACCAGGCGGTGCACCAGTTCGAGCATCTCCCGCGAACGTTCGGGGAGGGGACTGGCCGAGTCGGCGATCTCGGCCAGTTCGAGGTTCGCGGTCTCCTGCATCGATGCTCCCGGGACCGCGGCCGCGGCAGACCCGCTGTCTGTTCAACGTTGCCGACGCCTGACCCCCGTGCGCCCAGGTACCGCGAAGCGGGACGGAGTAGTCCCGTTCCGGCTGACGAAAGTGGCGCAGTGGTCTGAGGTCCCGGCTAACGGTGCCACCGACGCGGGGACGCCGCGGAGCACCGGCGGGGTCGTGGAGTTGCGCCGCCTCAGGTACCTCCTCGGCCGCCGCAGGCGCGGACGTCACCCGGCACGGCCTGCCGCCCGGGCCCTCCAGCCCTGCGCGGCCGGGCTGTGCAGGGTGCGCTGGGCGGCAGCGGCCAGGCCGATGCCCACCACGGCGGCGGCCGACGGTTTCGGCGACCATCGCAGCGCTGCGATCGCCCAGCCGACGGGCGCCTCGGGTTGCCGATCGGACTCACGACGCGGTGCTGCCGCCACCGGCTCCGGCGATGCCTCCGCGAAGGCATCGAGCATCCCGGGGATGAAGGCGGCCATGTCCTGGGGCCCTCTGCTGGTGGTGAGGTTCCCGTCCCGGACGAGCTCCTGATCGAGCCAGGTGGCACCCGCGTTCACCAGGTCGTCGCGGATCCCGGGCCAGGAGGTGAGGGTCCGTCCGTCCACGAGTCCCGCCGAGGCGAGCACCCACGGCCCATGACAGAGGGTGGCGATGGGCTTGTCGCTCGCGGCGAACGCGCGGACGAACTCCCGTGCCGGGGCGGACTGCCGGAGGAGGTCGGGATTGATGAACCCACCCGGCAGCAGCAGGCCGTCGTAGTCGCCGGGATCGGCTTCCTCGATCGTCTTGTCCACGCGGACCCGGCTGGCCGGCATGTGCAGGTTCACCCCGCGGATGCGTCCGCGCCGCAGGGACACGACGTCCACCTCGGCGCCGGCCGCCTTCAGGGCTCGCAGCGGAACGATCAGCTCGACCTTCTCGAAGCCGTCGGCGGCCAGGGCAGCGAGCGTGCGGCCCTCGAGCCTGCGTCTGGTGGGCATGTCGTCCCCTGTTGCTCGATGGCGGAGAGATGACGGAGATCCCCTCGGCGGCGGAAGCCTCGATCGGGGTGCCACGGAGTCGCTCTCACCTGGCCGGCTGCTCGGCGGTGAGCGGGGTACCCGCACCCGACAGCCGGACACGTCCGCGGGCGGACCGACGCGCGACCGGTCCGTCATCCTGCTCCGACCGGCCGGAGCGCCCGGCTGACCCCGGTGGACGACATGTGGGCCCACGGCGGGTCCACTCACCACCGGTGCCGCCGTCGGAGCCGGCTCGGGCAGCGCGTCCGGGACGACGTCCCGCTCGGTGTCGGCCCGCGCCGCGCACCGACCTCGCGGCGCCTGGGGCGTGTCGGTGCGAGGCGCAGGGCTCTGGACCGCGGGGACTGCGCCGCGGCACCACGGGCCAGGCGGTCGGGTCCGGTCAGCTGCCGGTAGACGGGCCATGCCTCGAGCCACTGCCGCAGACGCCGCTCGATCGGGTTGCTGCTCGAGGTCGTCCCCCGGTCCCGGCCCGCACGGCCCGGCAGTGCGGTCAGCTCTCAGCGGTGTGAACGTCTGCGCCCCATCAGAGCGAGACCGGGGGGACGTCGGGCATTGGTAGATCTGCCGATCTTTCGGCGGAGCCCCGCGGCGAGTCCGGATGTGCGGTGGCCCCGGTGGGACGGCCGACGCAGAGTCAGGGGGCCGGTGAGCAGAGCCGGCCACTGGGCGCCCCGTGGCGCTCTCCCGAGCCGGGGCCCGCGCCCCAGGAGGGGATCCCATGCGAGCGATGGTGTACCGAGGGCCCTACAAGGTCAGGGCCGAGGAGAAGAAACGGCCAGTGATCGAGCACCCCAACGACGCGATCGCCCGGGTCACCCTGGCCGCCATCTGCGGCTCCGACCTGCACCTCTACCACGGCATGATGCCGGACACCCGGATCGGTCACACGTTCGGCCACGAGATCATCGGCGTGGTGGACGAGGTGGGGTCGTCCGTGCAGAACCTGCAGGTCGGGGACCGGGTGATGGTGCCGTTCAACATCTTCTGCGGCACCTGTTGGTACTGCGCGCGAGGGCTGTACTCCAACTGCCACAACGTCAATCCGAACGCCACCGCCGTCGGCGGCATCTACGGCTACTCGCACACGACCGGGGGCTACGACGGCGGCCAGGCGGAGTACGTGCGGGTGCCGTTCGCCGACGTCGGCCCGTCGAAGATCCCGGACTGGATGGCCGACGAGGACGCGGTCCTGCTGACCGACATGACGGCGACCGGCTACTTCGGAGCGCAGCTCGGCGACATCGTGCAGGGCGACGTCGTCATCGTCTTCGGCGCCGGGCCCGTCGGACTGGTGGCGGCGAAGTCGGCCTGGCTGATGGGGGCCGGCCGGGTCATCGTCATCGACCACCTGGACTACCGGCTGGAGAAGGCGCGCACCTTCGCCCATGCCGAGACCTACAACTTCACCGAGTACGGCGACATCGTCCTGGAGATGAAGAAGGCCACCGACTACCTCGGCGCGGACGTGGCCATCGACTGCGTGGGCGCCGAGGCGGACGGCAACTTCCTCCAGCACGTCACCTCGTCCAAGCTCAAGCTGCAGGGCGGCTCCCCGGTCGCGCTGAACTGGGCGATCGACTCCGTCCGCAAGGGCGCGACCATCTCGGTGATGGGCGCGTACGGCCCGCTCTTCAGCGCCGTCAAGTTCGGCGACGCAATGAACAAGGGGCTGACGATCCACACCAACCAGTGCCCGGTCAAACGGCAGTGGCCCCGGCTGTTCGAGCACGTGCGCGACGGCTACCTGAAGCCCAGCGAGCTGGCCACCCACCGGGTGGCCCTCGAGGACATCGCCGAGGGCTACCACATGTTCTCGGCCAAGCTCGACGGCTGCATCAAACCCCTCGTCGTCCCGACCGCGGCGTGAGCGCCAGGAGACCCCGATGACCTACACACCGCACAAGCCGCCGATCGCGGAGTCGCCCGAGGAACTGCGCAAGCGCATCCCGGGCTGGGGCGTCGACCTCGACCCCAAGGACCGGCCGTCGGTGCCGAAGCTGCAGTTCCAGGAGGACTTCACCGGCGCGCACTGGGAGTTCCCGGAGCGGCAGCCGGAGAGGTATCCGCGGGAACGCTCGGTCGAGCACGGGATGCTCACGCCGGTCTTCGGCACCGCCCAGCCGCCGTCGGGCGTCGCCGGCGCCATCCGCCGTCACGCCTACCGCTACAGCGAGGGCCGCACGGCGCACTGGCTGCTGCTCATCCTCGCCGACCGGGTGGACGCGTGGGAGCACCACCTGAAGTCGCTGCTCACGCTGCACCCGGACAACCCGATCACCGAGACCGGGGTGAAGGCCGAGTTCACCCGCCACGGCCTGCGGTCGCGGGTCGGGCAGCACCGCACGGACCTCAAGCACCAGGTACTCGACCCGGTGATCGTCGGTGGCCCGTGGATCGCCGCGGCGGGGGCGGTCTACGCCGGTGCCCGGAGCGTGTCGAGGTCGCTGGCGCGCGTCGGGTCCGACGGGCAGCGGCCGGTGCACTGAGCCGGGGACGGCTCGCCCCGGGACACGGACGGACCGGCGCGACCCGGGGAACGGCACGCCGTCGGACGGGTGCCGACCGGGCCGCCCACCCGCGGTCCTCGGGGCCGCGCCCGCCCGGTCCCGCCCCGCGCGACGCGGGGTGGGACCGGTGTGCGACGGCGCCCGCGAACTGCTCCGGGTGGACACCGCCGGGCAGGTCCGGTGGGGCCGGGTCGACGCGGCCGGCGTGCGCGACGTGGCGGTGCGGCCGGTCGGTGAACCGGTCAGGGCCGCTGCCCTGACCATCAGCTCCGGCCGGCTCGTGGCGGCCGGGAGCGGTTTCCGCGTGCTCACCACGCGGGACGGCGCGGTGCGCGTCCTGCTGGACCTGGAGGAGCCCCGCATGACCGCATCCACGATGCGCACCGTGACCCTGCCCGACGGCACCGCAGCCCCGGCCCTCGGCATGGGCACCTGGTACCTCGGTGAGGACCCCGGCAGGAACGACATCCAGCTGGACGCCCTCCGCACGGGCATCGACATCGGCCTGACGCTGGTCGACACCGCCGAGATGTACGGCGACGGCGCCGCCGAGGAACTCGTCGGCCGGGCGATCGCCGGCCGGCGGGACGACGTCTTCCTGGTCAGCAAGGTGCTGCCGCACCACGCCACGCGCCAGGGCACGGTGGACGCCTGCCAGCGGAGCCTGCGCCGACTGGGCACCGACCGCCTGGACCTGTACCTGCTGCACTGGCGCGGCCGGGTCCCGGTCGAGGAGACCGTCGCCGCCTTCGAGTCGCTGGTCTCCCGCGGGCTGATCCGCTCCTGGGGCGTGAGCAACTTCGACGTCCCCGACCTCGACCAGCTGGTCGGGCTCCCCGGCGACGACCGGGTCCAGACCGACCAGGTGCTCTACAACCTCGCCCGGCGCGGCCCCGAGTACGACCTGATCCCCTGGTGCCGCGGCAGGCGCATGCCCCTGATGGCGTACTCGCCCGTCGACCACGGCCGGCTCCTCGAGCACCGGGCCGTCCGGGACCTGGCCGCGGAGAAGGGGGTCACCCCGGCCCAGCTGGCCATCGCGTGGGTGCTGCGGCTGCCCGACGTGTTCGCCGTCGCCAAGGCCTCGACCCGCGCGCACGTCATCGACGACCGCGCGGCGCTGGAGATCGGCCTCAGCCAGGCGGAGCTGGACCAGCTCGACCGGCTCTTCCCGCCGCCGTCCGGCAAGGTCCCGCTCGACGTCCTGTAGGACCGGCCGACGAGCCGATCGCGAGGGCCTGCCTCACGAGCCGCAGCCGGCGGGTTCCTCGGCTCGATCCCGTGACAGCGGCGGGCGGTTCGCCGGTGCTCACTCCGGCAAGCGGCGACCCGGGTGCCTCGCCCGCCGGCGCGGGCCCGTTCGCCGGGCTCCGAGGGGAGTCCCGGACGGCGTCGCAGGCGACGGAGGAACTCGGCCGGCGCTGGGCAGGACGGCGGCCCCGCAGTCAGCGACTGCGGGGCCGCCGCCGCGGTCAGACGAGTCCCTCGTTGTGGGGCTCGATGCTGGCCGAGGGGTCCACCCCCTCGTCGGCGTCCGGCCGGACGGGGCCCTCGCCCGGCTCGGAACCGGAGCCGGCGGCGGTGTTCCGGGAGGACCGCTCCGGATCGGTCACGTCGGTGGTCGTCGGCGCCTGACCGATGCGCTTGGCGGCATCCCCGGTGCCGGTCTCCTCCAGCTCTGATTCGCTCACGACTCCTCCATCCAGGTCGTTCATCCAGGTAGTTCGACGTCGGTGATCACGCAGTGGGCTCCACGAGTTCCTCCGGCTCGTGGGACGGCTGGCCGGACAGTGACGTCCGGAGGGCCGGCCGGCGCGGTGACGTGGCCGGTGACCGGTCCTACCGGGGCTCGCGCATGTGCTCGGCGACCCCCGCGGGGGCACGGGTGCGCGCCTGCTCGGCCGCCCGGCTCGCCGATCGTCCGGCGCCGGGGTCGACGCGCACCGACCGCGCCACCTCCGCACGGCTGCGGTACTCGACCGGCGGGATGGCGCGGAGGCTGCGGACCACCGCCTCGGGTGCGCCCGCCCGCTCGGCGGCGTCGACCAGCGCCTCCTTGCCGGCCGGGTAGTCGACGTCCTCCAGGTACCGCAGGACGTCCTCAGGGGTGAGCGGATCGGTCACGGTGGTTGCCTTCCGACTGGTGGTCGTGGTTGTCCGGCGCCCGAGGGCGGTCAGCCGTGGGACCCGACCGCGGCGATCGCCGCGTCGATCCGCCGGGCGAGTTCGATGTCCATGTCGGTCACGCGGTCGAGCGAGTGCGTCCAGACCTCGAAGGTGACCGCGTCCTGCAGTTGCTCGACGCGTGCGTGGTGGGTCATGTCCTGCTCGGCGCGGGCGACGGCGTCACGCAGGGGTCGCTGGCGCTCGGGCGGGAGCACGACGGTGCGCCGCAGGCGGTGTTCGTCGCCCTCCCAGCCCTCCAGGGCGGCGAGCGCGCGGTCGAGCTCGTCCTGCTCGAGCAGTCGCGGGGTCAGCCCGATCGGCACCCCGGAACCGCGGGGCGGAACGCCCTGGTCGATCGGTGCGAACAGCTCCTCACCGTCCGGCAGTCGCCGGGCGAGGACGCCGGCCACCTCCGGCTCGGAGGCGGCCAGCGTCGACAGGACCGCCTGGGTGTAGAAGCGGGCCCGCTCGGCCGGGCAGCCGGACCCCGCGCTCACCGCGGAGACCAGGGCGGCGCTGCTGTCGGGGTGCAGAGCCGGGCCCCGGACCTCGGCGGCACCCCGGAGGGAGCCCGGCAGGACCGCGGCCAGCCGGTCGCGGTCGGGCTCGTCCAGCGAGGCGGCCACGGCGGCGACGACCGCTTCCACGGCCCGCCGGGCCTCCTCGGTGTCGGCGACGCCAGCCTGAGCGCCCGCGGCCTCGATGAACGTCGCGTACTTGATCACCGGATTCCTCCTGAGCTGTGCGGTCCTGGCCTCCCGTCGTCGGCCACTGCACGGGCGACGGCGGGTTCAGGCCATCGGCCCGACCAGCTCCCGGTACTCCTGCGGCAGCTGGGAGAGGACGTCGTCGAACTCGCCGGGCCTCAGCGCCTCCCGCACCGTGGTCAGGACGGCGGCGGCCCCCGTGCCTCGTCCGGGCCGACGTCCCCGCGTTCCGCGATCCGGCGCAGGAACTCGTCCACCCCGAAACGCCTCCGCTTCTTCGCGTGGGGGCCGCAGGTCGCCCCGGAGCGGGGTCGGCAGCTGCGCGGCGACGTCCTGGGCCTCACCACCGCTGATGCGGTCGGCGAGGGTCCGCGGGGTGGCGTGCTCGATCCGCTCCGCCGTCTCCTCGGGCACGCCGGCCCGTTCGGCCGTCGTCCGCGTGGACGTCGCGTGGTCCATCTGCGCTCCCGGAGGCGCCGTCGGGCGCCGGTCGTAGGGATCCCGTCGTCCGACCGCGGCGCCGACGCTAGGGGCGGTGACGGCACGTGGGCATCGGTCGAACGACCGATCCCGGCTCTCCGCATGGCCGCGACGTCAGCGACTCAGCGCTCGGGGGCTGGGGTCCGCCGACCTCCGCGGGGCAGGGCCACGCCGCCACGCGAACCCAGCCACGGATCAGCCCCTCGACCGCCGCGACCGGGGGGTTGAGTCCTCGAGGCTCTTCCCGACCACAGGGTCGCCGCCGGGACACAGCAGGTGCTCGGCCACGGGGCTCGCGGCCAGGATCTGCCCCGACGGCAGCTCGAGGGGCAACGACGGCAGGGGGCAGCGAGCCACCACGTCCAGCACTTCCGGCGGCGGCCTGGCTGCCGCCGGCCGCGGGAGTCGGTCCAGCATCTCCGGCACGGCACACCACCCCGCGAAGGAACGCAGCGCCGGGCTGCCTGTCCGGCCGTGCCATCGGTAGGCACCGATGGCACCGGACGAGGACCGGCGCAGGGGGGTTCACGGCGTCGCGCCGACCCGGTGCGGTGCTCGATCCATGACCGGTGTCGGCAGTGCTGCCGATACCGCCACCCCGCTCCCCGGCACCACGCTGGTCGCGACGACGACCTGCCACAGCGACCGCACCGAGTGCGTCCTGACCGCTCGGGACGAGGAGGGGCCATGCTGGTTTCGTCGGATCCGGGCGTCGCGCACACCTGGCTGCGAACCACGTATCCCGGCTACGCGCCCGAGGGGACCAACAGCCGCAGGAACTTCCTGTTCGAGGCGGTGCACGAGCAGGCGGGCCGCATCGGCATCTCCCGGCTCAGGTACTCGACGAGCGCGGACGACAACGTCACCCCTGAGGTGCTGCTCGTCGTGCGACCCTCGTCCGGCGCCATGATGGTTCGGCTCGGCCGGGAGGAGTTCGCCGTCCCTCCGGGCGCGCCGGTGCTCCTGCCGGCGGGTGAGCCGGTGAGCGTGCTGTGGGCCGATACGGACGCCGCCTGCGTCTGCCTGAACGCGGACGACGTCGAGCGCGTCGCGGTCGAGACCAGCGGTCTCGACGACCTCGCGCTCCGATTCACCTGGCTGCGGCCGATGCTCCCGGGCCTCGAGCAGCGGTGGAACGACACGGTCCAGGCCGTGACGCGCGCGGTGCTGCGCAACCGGCGCACCATGGCCGGCCCCGTACTGACCGGGCAACTGGCCGAGCGGCTGGCCGCGGCCCTCCTGGACACCTTCCCCAGCACCCGGCTGGCCACCCGTCGCCGTCTCCCGCCCGACCATGCCACGCCGGCCGTGGTGCGTCGTGCCGTCGACTTCGTCGACGCCAACGCCGAGTGCGACCTGACGACGAGCGACATCGCCGCAGCCGCCGGGATCGGGCCGCGCGGGCTGCAGGCTGCGTTCCTGCGCCACCGGGACTCGACGCCGACCGCCTACGTGCAGCGGGTGCGACTGGACCGGGCGCATCGGGAGCTGGTGGACACCGATCCCGCCGACCGCGGCACCGTGCCTGCCATCGCCGCTCGGTGGGGCTTTCCCACGCCGAGCGCGTTCGTCTCCGCTCACCAGCACGTCTACGGAGGCCCACCCCACCAGACCTCCCCGTATCGGGACCGCCGCGGGGACTGACCGGTCGGGCCGGTCGCTAGCCGTCCGCTGCCCCGGATCCGTCTCCCGAGCGGGCCCGAGGTTCCTCTCGCGAGCTCCCCGGCCCGATGGCCGGAGCCGCGCCCCCGAGTTCCTTGCTCACCGTCGGATCGGCGTCGTCCGGCTGCGGTATGCGCGGGTCGTCGGGGAGTTCGATCTCGGCCTCGTCACCGGCAGCCGTCAGGGGTGCGTCGTCCTGCGGGGGGAGGGTTCCGCCGTCCATGCGCGGGGGGTTACCCGGCGCGGCGTCCGGAACCGGGGCGCCACGCCGAGATGGGCAGAGCTGCCGATGCCCTCCGGTCGTCGCGCCGGATCGAGGTGCGGCAGGGCCGTGAGCCGGTATCGGCAGCCCTGCCGATTCCCCACTCACCTGCGCCGGACCAGGCTGCTCCCACCACATCACCGGCGACCGCAGACACGACAGCTGCCGAGCGCCCAGCTCGGCCACCCGCAACGAAAGGGCGTGTGACATGGCCCGTGCAGTCGGCATCGACCTGGGTACGACGAACTCCGTCATCGCGGCGTGGGAAGGCGGGCAGGCCTCGGTCATCCCGAACGCCGAGGGGTCACGGACGACGCCGTCCGTGGTGGCCTTCACCGACAGCGGCGAGCGCCTGGTCGGCCAGCTGGCCCGCCGCCAGGCCATCCTCAACCCCAAGGGCACGATCTACTCGGTCAAGCGCTTCATCGGCCGCCGATTCGAGGAGGTCGAGGAGGAGGCCGGTCAGGTCACCTATGACGTGGTCCCTGATGCGAACGGGCTCGCGCGGATCGACGTGCGGGACAAGCTGCACGCGCCGGAGGAGATCTCCGCGCTGATCCTGCGCAAGCTCGCCGACGACGCCGGACGGCACCTCGGCGAGCGCGTCACCGAGGCGGTGATCACCGTCCCGGCCTACTTCAATGACGCGCAGCGGACCGCCACCCGCGACGCGGGGAAGATCGCCGGCCTCGAGGTCCTGCGGATCATCAACGAGCCGACGGCCGCGGCGCTGGCCTACGGGATGGACAAGGGCCAGCACGAGACGGTGCTGGTGTTCGACCTCGGCGGCGGGACGTTCGACGTCAGCGTCCTGGATGTGGGGGACGGCGTGGTCGAGGTACGGGCCACGGCGGGCGACACCCACCTCGGCGGGGACGACTTCGACCGGCGGATCGTCGACCACCTGGCCGAGGAGTTCCGGAAGGAGAACAGCATCGACCTGCGGAAGGACCCGCAGGCGCTGCAGCGGCTCTACGAGGCGGCCGAGAAGGCGAAGGTGGAGTTGAGCTCGGTCACGCAGACCCAGGTCAACCTGCCCTTCGTCACCGCGGACGCGAACGGGCCGAAGCACCTCACGACGACGCTGATGCGCTCGACGTTCGAGCAGCTCACGGCGGATCTCGTCGAGCGGACCATGGGACCCGTCCGCCAGGCCATGTCGGACGCCAAGGTGGGGGCGGACGACATCGACGAGGTCATCCTCGTCGGCGGTTCCACGCGGATCCCGGCCGTGCAGGCGCTCGTGCGCCGGCTGACCGGTGGCAAGGAACCGAACATGACCGTCAACCCCGACGAGGTCGTGGCGGTCGGCGCTGCGATCCAGGCAGGGGTGCTCAAGGGCGAGGTCTCCGACGTCCTCCTGCTCGATGTCACGCCGCTGTCGCTGGGGGTGGAGACCCAGGGCGGGCTGATGACCAGGATCGTCGAACGGAACACCACGATCCCGGTGCGGCGCAGCGAGGTCTTCTCGACGGCCGTGGACGACCAGCCCGCCGTCGACGTCGTCGTGCTCCAGGGGGAGCGCGAGCGCGCGGCCGACAACCGTGTGCTCGGCCGGTTCCAGCTCACCGGGATCCGGCCGGCGCCGCGCGGGGAGCCGCAGATCGAGGTCGTCTTCGACATCGACGCCAACGGCATCCTCAACGTCACGGCCCGGGACAAGGACACCGGCGCCGAGCAGGGCATCACGATCTCCGAGAGCACCAACCTGGACACCTCCGAGGTCGAGCGGATGGTCACGGAGGCGGAGCGGAACCGGGCGTCGGACCAGCAACTGCGGCAGGAGGTGGATGCCCGCAACCAGCTGGACACCGTGGCCTACCAGGTGCAACGGCGACTCGACGAACTCGGCGATGCCGCACCTCCGCACGAGCGGGCCCGCGCCGAGATGCTGGTGACCGAGGCCCGGCAGGCGGTGGCGGACCAGGCGCCGATGGATCGGGTCCGCGAGCTGACCGGCGAGCTGCAGCAGGTGCTGGCCGGGCTCCAGGCGGCCTCGACCAACTACGCGGCGGACGTCAGTGACGTGACCGCCGGTGGGACGGTGGCCGCCGACGACGACGTCATCGACGCCCAGTTCGACCGGACCTGAGCCGCTACCGATGGCTGAGCCCGGACCCAACACGCCGTCCGACCGGCCGCCGGGTACACCAGGTGCCGGCCGGGGAGCCGCGGAGGTCCATCCGGCCAGTGGACCTCCGCCGGAGGCGCCCGCCCGGCCGGACGGTGCGGCGGTGCGCCCCACGGAGCAAGCGCTCGACGCCGCCGAGGACCGCTGGCGGCGAGCCGTCGCAGACCTGGACAACCTGCGCAAGCGATACGCGCGGGAGGTGGCGCGCGAGCGCGAGAACGAGCGGGAGCTCGTCACGTCGGCGTTCCTGCCCGTGCTGGACACCATCGATCGCGCGCTCGAACACGCCGCGGCGGACCCGGGATCCATCGTCGAGGGCATCCGCACCCTCCGTGAGCAGGCCCTCGCCGTCGTCTCGGGGCTCGGCTACGGACGGGAGGACGAGCCCGGAGTGCCGTTCGATCCGGCGCGGCACGAGGTGGTCGGGGTGGTGGACGCCGAGGGGACCGGGACCCCGCCCGGTTCGGTGGCCTCGGTCCTGCGGCCGGGCTACGGCGCCCCGGGACGTCAGCTCCGACCGGCGGCCGTCACCGTCGCGCAGCGGCACGGGAGCTGACCGGTGGCCCGCGACTTCTACGAGGTCCTCGGGGTGTCCCGTGACGCGGGCCAGGAGGAGCTGCAGCAGGCGTACCGGCGGTTGGCGCGGCAGAACCATCCGGACGTGAACAAGGACCCGGGGGCGGAGGAGCGGTTCAAGGAGATCAACGAGGCGTACTCCGCGCTGTCGGACCCGGAGCTCCGCAAGCGCTACGACCGGTTCGGGGAGGACTTCCGGCGGGTTCCCGAGGACTGGGAACAGCGCGTCGGTGCCGGGGCCGGCGGATCCGGGGGTCGGGCCGGTCGGGATCCCCGCACGACCTGGACCTCGGCGGGCTCCGACGTCGGCGGGGGATTCGGCGGCGGGGGTTTCGGCGGCGGGGGTTTCGAGGGCATCGACATCGAGGACCTCCTGGGAGGCGTGTTCGGCAGCCGCGGCCGAGGCGCGCGTGCGGCCCGCACCGCAGGCGCGGATCAGGAGGCCGAGCTCCCGCTCACCGTGGAGGAGGCCTACCGCGGCGGCCGCAGGGAGATCACCCTCAACGGTCCGGACGGCCCGCGCAGCTACACCGTCACCATCCCGCCCGGGGTGAACGACGGCCGGCGGATCCGGTTGGCCGGCGAGGGCGGGCGCGGGTTCGGCGACGGCCCCGCGGGAGACCTCTACCTGGTGGTGCGGCTGTTGCCGCACCCGCTCTTCCGCGTGCACGGCCGGAACATCCACGTCGACCTGAAGCTCGCCCCGTGGGAGGCGGCGCTCGGCGCGACCGTCCCGGTCCCCACGCCCGGGGGCGAGAACACGGTGACCGTGCCCCCCGGCTCCTCGTCGGGACGACGGCTCCGGCTGCGTGGGCAGGGCATGCCGGACCCGGCCGGCCACCCGGGCGACCTGTTCGCCGAGATCAAGATCATGGTCCCGCCGCGGTCCAGCGACCGCGAGCGCCAGCTGTTCTCCGAACTCGCCAGGTCGTCGACGTTCGATCCGCGCCGTGCTCCGACCGACGACGGAGGAGGACGCCGATGAGTCCGCAGAGTCGTCCCCTCCGCTACCCGCTGGTCCGGAGACCGGCAGCCATCCTGCTGGGCGAGGAGGAGTTCGCCCGGCGCTGTGAGCTGCACCCCGATCTGGTGCGGCGGTTCTGGGCGCTGGGGCTGATCCCGGCCGCGTGTCACGCCGACGGGTCGCTGTGGTTCAGCCCGGCGCAGGTGCCGGCCGTCGCCCGGTTGCAGCGCCTGCACGCCTCCCTGCCGCTCAACTACGCCGCCCTCGGACTCGTGTGCGACCTCCTCGACCGGATCACCGACCTCGAGACCGCCCTGCGCGTTCGCGGGCGCACCGAACCGGTGCGACGACGCGCCACCACCGACCAGCCGGCCGCCGACCAACCGGAGCGGAGTCAGCGATGGACCTGAACCGTCTGACGCAGAAGTCCCAGGAGGCGCTCGCCGCCGCGCAGACCCTGGCGATCGAGCACGGTCACACCGAGGTCGACGTCGAGCACCTGCTCACGGCGCTGCTCGACCAGCCGGAGGGCCTCGTCCCGCGGCTGATCTCGGCGATGGGTGCCGACCCCGCGGCCCTGCGCACGGACATGGGAGCGGAGCTCTCCCGCAAGCCACGGACCACCGGTACGGCCCCTCAGCCGGGGCAGGTCTCGCTCACGCAGCGGGTGGCCCGGGTGCTCGAGGCCGCCGACCGCGAGGCCAGGCGCATGAAGGACGAGTACGTCTCGGTCGAGCACCTGCTCGTCGCGCTGGCGGACACGGGCTCGGCCACCGGGGCCGGGCGGGTGCTGGCGCGGCACGGCGTCACCCGCGAGGCGTTCCTCTCCGCGCTGACGCAGGTGCGCGGCAACCAGCGGGTCACGTCCGCGACCCCGGAGGGCTCCTACGAGGCGCTCACGAAGTACGGGATGGACCTGGTGGAGTCCGCGCGTTCGGGCCGGCTCGACCCGGTGATCGGCCGCGACGCCGAGATCCGGCGGGTGATCCAGATCCTGTCCCGGAAGTCGAAGAACAACCCCGTGCTCCTCGGTGAGCCCGGCGTCGGCAAGACCGCCATCGTCGAGGGGCTGGCCCAGCGGATCCTCAACGGGGACGTTCCCGAGGGGCTGCGCGACCGCACGATCTTCTCCCTCGACATGGGCCTGCTGATCGCGGGAGCGAAGTACCGCGGCGAGTTCGAGGAACGGCTCCAGGCGGTGCTGGCCGAGGTGAAGGCCGCCGAGGGCCGGATCCTGCTGTTCATCGACGAGCTGCACAACGTGGTCGGGGCCGGTGCGTCCGAGGGTTCGATGGACGCGGGCAACATGCTCAAGCCGATGCTGGCCCGCGGCGAGCTGCACATGATCGGCGCGACCACGCTCGCCGAGTACCGGAAGTACATCGAGAAGGACGCCGCGCTGGAGCGCCGCTTCCAGCCCGTCTTCGTCGACGAGCCGTCGGTCGAGGACGCCGTCTCGATCCTGCGCGGGCTGCGCGAGCGGTTCGAGGTGTTCCACGGCGTCCGGATCCTCGACGGCTCGCTGATCGCGGCGGCGACGCTGAGCCATCGCTACCTGACCGACCGGTTCCTGCCCGACAAGGCGATCGACCTCGTCGACGAGGCGTGCGCCCGGCTGCGCACCGAGATCGACTCCATGCCCGCCGAGCTCGACGAGATCACCCGCCGGGTGATGCGACTGGAGATCGAGGAGGCGGCGCTGGCGCAGGAGGACGATCCCGCCTCGGTCGGCCGCCTGGACCAGCTCCGCCGCGAACTGGCCGACCTGCGCGGCGAGGCGGATGCCATGCGGGCGCAGTGGAACGCAGAGCGGCAGGCGATCAGGCGGGTCCAGGAACTGCGGGCGGAGCTGGAACAGGTCCGCCACGAGATCCAGGAGGCGGAGCGGGCCTACGACCTGAACCGCGCCGCCGAGCTCCGCTTCAGCCGGCTGGCCGACCTGGAACGCAAGCTGGACGTGGAGGAGCGACGGCTCGCCGAGAAGCAGGGCGAGCACAGTCTGCTCCGCGAGGTGGTCACCGCCGAGGAGATCGCCGAGATCGTCTCGGTGTGGACCGGCATCCCGGTGGCCCGGCTGACCGAGGGTGAGCGGGAGAAGCTGCTGCGCCTCGACGAGGTGCTGCACCGGCGGGTGATCGGGCAGGACGAGGCGGTGCAGGCGGTCGCGGACGCGATCATCCGGGCCCGGTCCGGGGTGAAGGACCCGCGCCGGCCGACCGGGTCGTTCATCTTCCTCGGCCCGACCGGCGTCGGGAAGACGGAACTGGCCAAGGCGCTGGCCGAGGCGCTGTTCGACTCGGAGGACAACATCGTCCGGATCGACATGAGCGAGTACCAGGAGCGGCACACCGTGTCGCGGCTGGTCGGCGCCCCTCCGGGCTATGTCGGTTACGAGGAGGGAGGGCAGCTCACCGAGGCGGTGCGCCGGCGTCCGTACGCCGTCGTCCTGTTCGACGAGATCGAGAAGGCGCACCCCGACGTCTTCAACACGCTGCTGCAGGTGCTCGACGACGGCCGGCTCACCGACGCGCAGGGCCGCACCGTCGACTTCCGCAACACCGTCATCATCATGACGTCGAACATCGGGTCGCAGTACCTGCTCGACGGCGTCACCGACGACGGCCAGCTCAAGCCGGAGGCCCGTGACCTCGTGGTGGCCGAGCTGCGGGGCCACTTCCGGCCGGAGTTCCTCAACCGGGTCGACGACACCGTGCTGTTCACGCCGCTCAACCCCGGGGAGATCGAGAACATCGTCGAGCTGATGCTCGCCGACCTCCGCGTCCGTCTCGCCGAGCGCACCATCACGGTGGAGATCACCGAGGGAGCCAAGCGCTTCATCGGCCGGGAGGGCTACGACCCGGTCTACGGTGCGCGCCCGCTGCGGCGGTTCATCGCCAAGGAGGTGGAGACCCAGGTCGCCCGGGCGCTGCTGCGGGACGGGGCGATCGAGGGCTCGACCGTGCGGGTCGACGTGGACGGCGACCGGCTCGTCGTCACCCACGAGACGGTCGGAGCCCAGTCATGAGCGCCCCCGCGACCGCACGGACGACCATCGTCACCTGCCCGCACTGCTCGAAGAAGAACCGGGTGCCGGCCGTGGCGGCCAGCAGCCCGAGGTGCGGCAACTGCCACCAGCGCCTGCCCTGGATCGCCGACGCGGGTGACGACGACTTCGCCGAGGTCGCGGAGCGGGCTCCGGTCCCGGTGCTCGTGGATCTCTGGGCGACGTGGTGCGGCCCCTGCCGGATGGTGAGTCCCGTCCTCGAGCGGCTGGCCACCGAGCGCGCCGGTGACCTCAAGCTGGTCAAGGTCGACGTCGACCAGGCGCCCCGGCTCTCCCAGCGGTTCGAGGTGCGCGCGGTGCCGACCCTGATGGTGCTGAGGGACGGCGAGGTGCTCGCCCGCCAGCCCGGGGCCGCGCCGGAGCCGGCGCTGCGGAGCTGGCTGGACCAGGCACTGCGATCGAAGGGAACCGAGAACCGATGACCGTTCCGCTCGGGCTGGACCCGCACCTCGCCTTCGCCCATGACGACGTCGAGCCCCGTACGCCCGAGGGATGTGAGGAGTGCCTGCGGATCGGCTCCCCCTGGGTCCATCTGCGGCTGTGCCTGACCTGCGGGCACGTGGGCTGCTGCGACCAGTCCCCGGGCAAGCACGCCCGCCGGCACGCCGGCCTGGTCGGCCATCCGATCATCCGGTCGTTCCAGCCGGGCGAGGACTGGCGGTGGTGCTTCGTCGACGAGGCACCGGTGTGACCCCCCAGGTGACGGCTGCCGACAGGAGCCACGGCGTCGAGCACCTGCTGGCCGACGTGCCGCCGGGCGAGACGCCGGATCTCTCCGGGGCGTTCCCCCGCCTGGAGGAGACGCGCGTCCGGGGACTGGAGGGGTGGGGGGAGCGCCGGCCCACGACGCGCGGGGACGTGCTGACCGCCGAGGGCGAGCCGGAGGACACCTTCTTCGTGGTGCTCTCCGGCCGTGTCGCCGCTGTCGAAGCGCTCGGGACGGCCGACCAGCGGGTCGCCCGGCTGCTCGGGCCCGGCCGCTTCCTCGGCGAGCTCGGTGTCCTCACGGGGCAGCCGGCCTTCCTGAGCGACGTCGTCGTCGACGCGGGCGAGGTCCTGGCCGTTCCGGCCGGCCGGCTGCGCGCCCTCGCGGCGCGGGAGCCCGCCTTCGGCGATCTCGTGCTGCGGGCCTACCTCGTCCGGCGCTGGCTGGCGCTCGGCGAGGGCATCGGGTTCCGGATCATCGGCTCCCGGTACTCGGCCACCACCCGGCAGCTGCGCGAGTTCGCCGCCCGCAACCGGCTACCCCACCGGTTCCTGGACCTGGAGGCCGACCCGACGGCCGAGCGGTTGCTCCGCTCTCTGGAGCTGGGGCCTGACGACACGCCGCTCGTGCTGTACCGGGACCGGCTGCTGCGCAACCCCTCGACGGCCGAACTCGCCGCGACGTTCGGCCTGCGCGACGTCAAAGACGGCCGGGAGGTCTGCGATCTCGTGGTGGTCGGAGCCGGCCCCGCCGGGCTCGCGGCGGCCGTCTACGGCGCCTCGGAGGGCCTCGACACCGCGGTGCTCGACGCCGTCGCGCCCGGCGGGCAGGCGGCGCGGACGTCGTGCATCGAGAACTACCTCGGCTTCCCCACCGGGATCTCCGGGGGCGAGCTGGCGGAGCGCGCCACCTTGCAGGTGGAGAAGTTCGGCGCGCGACGTTCCGTCCCGTCCGAGGTGGTGGGGATGGAGGAGCGCGACGGGAACCACGTCCTGCAGTTCGCCGACGGCGGTGAGCTGGCCACGCGCACGGTGATCGTCGCCTCCGGCGTGCGCGTCCGCCGGCTGCCCGTCCCGGGACTGGAGGAGTTCGAGAGCACCTGCGTCTACTACGCGGCGACGCCGATCGAGGCCCAGCAGTGTGTCGGCGACCCGGTGGTGGTCGTGGGTGGGGGCAACTCGGGCGGCCAGGCCGCCGTCTTCCTCGCCGACCACGCCGCCGAGGTCAGCCTGGTGGTCAGGGAGCAGAGCCTCGAAGAGAACATGTCCCGGTACCTCGCCGACCGGATCACCCAGGACCCGCGTATCGCGGTGCACCCGCACACCACGGTGGAGGGCCTGGAGGGCGAGGGGGGCCGCCTCCAGGCCGTCGTCGTGGAGGACACGGTGACCGGTGAGCGGACGCGCCTGCCGGCGCGCGACCTCATGGTGTTCATCGGGGGCGTGCCCAGCACGTCGTGGTTGCCCGACACGGTCGCCCTGGACTCCGGTGGCTACGTGCTGACCGGGCCGGACGCGCGCCGCGCGAGGGAGCAGGGAGAGTCCGGCGGATCCGACCCACTGCTGCTCGAGACCAGCCTGCCCGGCGTCTTCGCAGCGGGCGACGTGCGCAGTGGCTCGGTGAAGCGGGTCGCCTCGGCAGCCGGGGAGGGTGCGATGGCGGTGCGGATGGTGCACGAGCACCTGGCGGCCACGCGGTGATCGACCAGGACGAGGAGGGGACATGGCCGGGATCCCGGAGCTGAAGCGGTTCTTCCGGGCGGCGGGGAGCGTCGACGTGGACAAGGCCGACGTGCAGCGCTTCCGGGAGTTCGTGGACGAACGCGTGGACGACCTGGCCGTCGCGGGGCGCGACGCCGCCCGGTGGAACGGCCGGGACGTCATCGCCCCGCAGGACCTGCCGGTCACGGCGGGGCTGCAGGAGCAGATGCGAGCGTTCGGCAGGCTCGAGGAGGCCGACGAGCTCCGCGGGCTCCTGCGCGGCACGGTGCGCCGCCCACCGGCCGACGTCACGTTCGGCGACGAGACCGAGGACGTGCTCATCGAGGTGTTCGGCGGCCTCGGTGTCGCGCTGGCCCGCTCCTTCCGCCTCCTCGACGAGCGCGTGACGAACCCGACGACCGAGCACTGGGACCGGGCCTTCGGCCTCTTCCGGCTGCTCGTCTGACCGCGGCTGTCCGTGGCCGCCGGCGAGACGAGCGGTGCGGGCCCCGAGGTGGTGCCGCCGGACGTCACGGTCGGGATCGTCGCCGCCCCCGCCCTGCCGGACGGCCTGGCAGGCGAGTGCGCCCGGGACCTGCGAGGCGAGCTGGGAACCCGTCACCCGGAGGTGCACTGGCACGTCCGGGTGGTCCACGACGGGCTCGTGGCACCGCCGGCCGGCGACGGCGAGCTCGTCGCCGCGGCCCGCGGGAGGCTGCTGGACGGCGACTGGGATCTGGCCATCGTCCTGACCGACCTGCCCCTCGGGGCCGCCCCGCGCCCGGTCGTGGCGCACGCGAGCCCGCTGCACGGGGTCGCCGTCCTGTCCGTGCCTGCGCTGGGCACCGTCGCGCTGCGGCACCGGGCGCGTGATGCGCTGCTGCGCCTCTTGGGTGTGCTGCTGGGCGAGGCGCGTGACGCCGGATCGGGCGCTCGAGCTGTCAGGGCACGATCGGCCCGGATCACCCGGCGGCTGCGCGAACTGGCCTCCGACGTCGACGAGCAGGCGCAGGCGGTCCTGTTCACCACGAGGGTGCTCACCGGCCATCTCGGCCTGCTCCTGGGCATGGTGCGGGCCAACCGGCCGTGGCAACTGGCGAGGGGCCTCTCCCGGGCGCTCGTCGCGGCCGGTGCGGCCGGCGCCTTCGCACTGGTCACCCCGGACCTCTGGCGGATCGCCGACGTGTTCGGGTGGCAGCGTCTCGGTGCGCTGACCCTGCTGTCGGTCACGGCCTTGACCGTCACGTTGGTGGTCGGCGCCCAGCTCTGGGAGCGCGCCGATCGCCCAGGGGTGCGCCAGCAGGTGGTGCTGTTCAACCTCGCGACGAGCGCGACCGTGCTCACCGGGGTGGTGGTCCTCTACGCGGCGCTGCTCGTCCTGTCGCTGCTGGCTGCGCTGCTGCTCGTCGTCCCCCGGCTGATGGCCGACGAGCTCGGCCACCCGGTTGCTCTCTGGGACTACCTGCAGCTCGCCTGGCTGACCTCGTCCCTCGCCACCGTCGGCGGCGCCCTGGGAGCCGGCCTCGAGAGCGACGAGGCGGTCCGCCGTGCCGCATATGCGTACCGGACCAGCGCGGCCACCGAATCGGAGGCGGCCGGGTGGCCGGGGAGCGGCGCGTCCACCGACGTCGCACCGGGGCCCGGAGGGCGTGAGACGGAGGAGGTCGGGCCGATCGTCGAGCGGGACACGGGACCGCCTGACCAGGACCGCTGATCTCCCGACCCTGCTCGCGCACGCCCACGTCCTGTTCGCCTACCTGGTCGGCGCGACCGGGACCAGCGTGACGGAGTGGCCCGACCGCATGCGTGCCGACCAGGTCGACCGCACCCCGTCCAGAGGGACGGGTGTGTGTGGCCCGCTCGAACTCCGGCTCGGCGTCGCGCGGGCCGGCCTCCAGGTCCCGCCGGCGCTGTGGCCGTGAGTCCTCCGCCGCGGTTCAGTGCCGGCCGGCCGCGCCCGTTCCCGCCGGGACGTAGAGGCCCGCCCTCTCGGCGCGCACGGCGGCGAGCGTCCTCGAGGAAGCCCCCAGCTTGGCGAGGATGTGCTCCAGGTGCGCGGCGACCGTCCGCGGCGCCACCACGAGGGCCCGGGCGATCTCCTGGTTGGCGTGCCCCTCGACCAGCAGCCCGAGGACCTCCAGCTCCCGGGGCGTGAGCCCGCGCAGGTCGCCGCCCGGGGAGAGCAGCACCATCCCCGACAGCACGTGGGGCTCGTCGTCCGTGCCCGTCAGGACCGTCACGCGGACATGGCCGTCCGGGGCGTGCCGGCCACCGCGCGGCCACAGGAAGGACGTGTACACGTGGCCGCTCCGGGTGGCCGCGCGAGCGGCGTCCAGGACGGGAGAGCCTCCCGCGAGCAGTGCGTCGTCGCCGAGACCCGGGAACGGCGTGGTGCCACCGTCCCTGCAGAGCACCACACCGGCCCGGGCGCCCTGGACCACGCGGGCGGCGGCGAGCAGCGAGTGCATCGGGTCGATGCCGCGGGCGAGGATCGGGGCGAGCTGCGCCAGGCGGTGCCGCGTGGCCTCCGTCGGAGGTCGGGTGTCGGCGGAGAGCAGCGCCAGGTACCCGACGTGGCGCTGCCCCGGTACGAACAGTCCCACGGTGAGGGCCTCGTGATAGCCGGCGGGGGTGAGGCACTCGGCCCACGTCGGCAGGTCCTTGGCGGAACGGGGGAGGTCCGACGGGCTCAGCGGTGGGCGGGCGCGACAGGCTCCGGTCACCTCGATGTCGTGCGCCGTCGCCGGACTGCTGAGGTACCGGACGGTGCTCCGGTCCAGCGAGGTGCTGGCCACGGAGGAGTAGCCGTTGCCCAGCGGGTCGGCCAGCGCCATCCAGGAGGCGTCGAAGGGGATGTGGCGGCCCAGCTCGTGCAGCAGCGCCTGGGCACGGTCGGGGAGCCGTCCCGGAGTGGCGGCGATCTCCGCGAGGCGGAGAGCCGGGGCCTCGGTCATGTCGCTTCACCAGTCCAGGGCGTGCGCGGTCGGACGGAGCCGTCGAGGACGGCCGCGGCCCTGGACGAGGCTGGCCGGGCTGCAGCTACACGTACCGCACCGGCGGGGGGAGCAACCCGGATTCCCGTGACCGGAAACCTCGGTCGTGTTAGTCGTTGCCATCGCAACCACCGTCCGTGGACGGCGTGGTTTCCGCGTTAGCATGCACCGTGGAGTTGCGCCAGCTGCGCTACTTCCTGGCGGTGGCCGAGGAAGGCCGCTTCAGTCGGGCCGCGCAACGGCTCCACATCGCTGCCCCGTCGCTCTCGCAGCAGATCCGTGCGCTGGAGCGGGAACTCCGGGTCCCGTTGTTCGAGCGAACCCCGGAAGCGGCCCGGCTGACCTTCGCCGGCGTCGTCCTGGTCGAGCGGGCCCGGATCATCCTGGCAGAGGTGGACCGGGCGCTGGCTGACGCGCGCGCCGCCGGAGCGGACTCCCGCGAGCGACTGACCCTGCGGGTGGCCACCATGGCCGACCTCGTCCTCGACGGCCCGCTGCGGCACGCCGCGCTGGCGATCGACGGGATCGAGGTGTCGGTGAGCTCCGGCCGGGGGGACGACGCCGTCGAGGCCGTCCGCCAGGGCAGGGCGGACGCGGCGATCGTCTGGAGCCGGTCCTACCCGCAGCGGGACCTCGCCGGCGTGGTGCTGGGCTCGGTAGTCCTCGGCGTCGTGCTCCCGCTCGGGCACGCGTTGAGCGGCGCGGTCACGGTGCCGGTGGCCGCGCTCGCCGACGAGGTGCTGGTGATGTTCCCGCGGGAGCCGTTCGCCGGGACGTGGGACCGGGCCGTGGACCACGTGTTCCCCGCCGGGGCCGCGCAGGACCACGTCGTCATCGAACCCAACCTGCTGAACGCGCCGGAGGCGGTGCTGCGCGCGGTCGGAGCCGGCACCGGCATCGCCGTGAGCATCCTCCGGCTCGTCGATCACCTGGGGATCGAGGGGATCACGGTGCGGCCTCTCGTTCCGGCGTTGACGTGGGACCTGGAGGCGGTCTGGCGGGCACCGGCCACCCCCGCCGTCCGCAGACTCGTCGACTTCCTCGTCGAGTCGTCCCGGGACCCGCAGACGCTCATCGAGCCGGTCCGCCGTCCCGGCGACGGCCTCCGGCACGTCACGGTCAGGGCCTGAGGACCACCTTCTCGCAACGACGTCCTGGGGACAGGGCGGCGCAGGGGCGTCGCCGGTGGAACGGGACTGGCCGCAATGACAGCCGACCGCTCGGCCGGCAACCATCGGCAGAGCGACCGATTCCCGGCCGGCGCCGGACCCGCTCAGGTCGCTCCCGTCACCCCGGGCGGGATGCGCAACCCGCCGCGCAGGGCGCGCACCGCGGCGGCCGTGAGGTCGCTGGTCCCCAGGGCGACCAGGCTCCGCCCCAGGGAGTCCGCCACCGCCTCCGCGGCCACGTGGAGTGACTGCGCGAGGGCCAGGATGCCGGTGACGCCCTCCGCCACGAGGCCCAGGACCCGGAGGTCCAGGACGGTGAGGCCGTGCAGGTCGCCCGGTGCGCCCAGGAGCACCGCGGCGGAGAGGTGGTCGAGGTCCGGGCGGGCGAAGTCGAGCGCGGTGACCCGGATCAGCTGCTCGCCGCCGGTCCCCGGTGCCGGGGCGAGGAACGAGGTGTACGCGCCGCTGACGGCCAGCTCGTCAGCGGCGACCCCGAGGACCGGTGACCCCGGCGTCAACAGGCGGTCGTCGGGCAGACCTGGTAACGGCAGGACGTCGCCTCCGCGGGTGAGGACGACGCCGGCGCCGGCGTTGCCGACGATCCGGGCGGTCTCCGCGATGTCCCGGGTCCGGTCCAGGTCGTCGGCGATCAACGTGGTGACGGCCGCGACGACCCGGCGGTCGGCCTCTCTCGGTCGCGAGGGGTCAGCGGAGAGCAGGCTGAGGAAGCCGACGTGCCGCCCGTCCGTCGTGAACAGCCCGGCTGCCAGACCCTGGCGGAAGCCGGCCGGGAGCAGGTGGTCGGCCCACGCGCGGACCTCGGACAGGGGGCCCGGGATGTCGCTGGCCAGCATCGGCGGACGACGCCGGTGCAGGCCGAGCCGCTCCACCTCCTCGTCGGCCTCCGGACGGCCGAAGTAGGCGACGAGTGCCTCGGCCGGACCGGTGGTCGCCAGCGGGACGTGGGTCTGCCGCTCGGGGTCGCGGACGGCGAGCCAGCCGGCGTCGAAGGGCAGGATCCGCCCGAGCTGCTGCAGGTGCTCCGCAGCCCGTTCCTGCACGGTGGCGGACGACGCGACGACGCCCGCGTCCTCCGACCACACACGCTGGAGCAGCGGTTCGCTCCCGCTCATCACGGCTCACCTTCCCTCACTCGCGGGTGGACGTACAGCCCGAGGCGTTCGGCACGGTCAGCGGCACGGGTCGGCGTCGGTGGCGGCAGCCAGGCCGGGACGTGCGCCACGTGCGCCCTCTGGCGACTCGAGCGCGGGAGCGTCGGCGGCCACCGTCCTTGCGGGGCACGTCTCACAGATTCCCCGTGTAGATCACCGTCTCGGCCAGCACTCGCACCTTGACGTTGCTGTTCTGGCTGTGCGTCGCGAGCATCGCGAAGGCCTGATCGGCCGTGAGCTGGCGATGGCACATCAGGATGCCGATCGCGATGCCGATCTGCCGGTTGGTGGCCAGCGCCTGCTCCAGGTTGGCCGCCCTGTCCTCCGCCGATCGGACCCGCGCGTGCAGCTGGTCGAGTTCGGCGAGGACGGCGAGGCGGTGCACGTGCGCGGCCGGCGCCTCCACCGACGGGTCGACGGTCATCGTGTCCTGGTCCTCCTGCTCGCGCGGCCGGTGTGCGGATGGGCCGGCGCGTCGTCGCCTGTACGCCGTGGACCTCTCCCGCTACGGACGCCAGGGTGCGGGCGTGTTCCGGCGTCCGGCATCGGCAGAGCGACCGATCCGCGCCTCCGGGGTGGGCGGGACGGGGTCCGGTCCGTCGACGTCCGGCGCCCCGCGAGCGGCTCAGACCTCGACGGGTCCGCGGTCGTGCCCGCCGACCCGCCGCGGCACTGCGAGCGGTAGGCGGCGAGGACGGCACGGCCGGCCGCGCCGCGGAGCACCTCGTCCCGGCTGACGATGCCGAGCCCCCACGAGGTGCGCCGGCCGACGTGGCGACGGCGACGTCGCCGAAGAGGGCCTCGTCGAGGCACGCCTGCGGACCGTAGGTGATGCCCAGGCCGCGCTGCACCATGGTCAGGACGCCGAACCACTCGTCGACCTCCGACCGGACCTGCCGGGGGATGCCCCGGTCGGCCATGAGCCGGTCGAAGAGGTCGCGGACCCACCAGCCGCGGGGCAGGTCGATGACCGGCTCGTCGGCGACCTCCCCGGGATCCACGTCGAGCGCCCCGGCCAGCCGGTCGTCCGCCGGGCAGACGATCACGAGGGGGGTGCCGGCCAGCGGCTCGAAGCGCAGCGCCGGACCGGCGCGCTGGGTCAAGGGGGTGATGGCGAAGTCGACCCGGCCGTCGGCGACCAGTCCGACGAGGTCTCGGGCGCCGTCGTGGAGCAGGTCGATCTCCACGTCCGGGTGCTCCCGCTGGAAGCGGCGGATCGTCTCTATCACGTCGAGCCTGCGGGGGACGGCGACGGTGGCGATGCGGACCGAGCCGCGGAGCAGGCCGGTGACCGTCCCGGCCCGCGAGGCGCCGCCGTCCGAACGTCGAGGAGACGAGGTCGGCCGGCAGTCGGCAGCCGCGGCGGCAGTCGAACTCGACCGGATGGCCGTCGAGCCAGCCCACGGCGGCGAACCGCCCGGAGCCCGGGCAGGTCTCCCACGTCACGTGCTCACTCACCGACGATCCTCCCGACTGCGGCAACGGCGGCCGGCGCTCGAGGTGACGAGAGCCGACTTCCCGCACCCAGCGTCCGCCCGGTTGCCCCGGCAGGTGGACCACGCCCTCTCGCCGGCCGGCATCGACGGCTCCGATGGCACGTGGGAGACAGCGGCGGGGGAGGGGTCAGGAGCACCGGGACGTCCGGCGCCGGGCGGTGCGCATCCCTGGACGGGCCCTTCGGCAGGATGACCGATGGAGATGCCGCCCCGGGGCGAGTAGGTCATGAGGGGACCACGCCACTTCCGGGACGGACGAGCGATGACCAGCGGATACTTCCCAGGCCCGTACGGCAGCCCCTTCGACGACTTCTTCGCCCGGTACATGGGCGGCGCCCGCCAGCCCCGCCAGCGCGTCGACATCACCCAGTTCCTCAGCGAGCAGGCCCGGGGGCTGGTGAACGCGGCCGCGCGCCGGGCCGCCGAGGTGGGCAGCCCGGACCTCGACACCGACCACCTGCTGTGGGCGATGACCGAGGACGAGCCGACCCGGCAGCTGATCGGCCGCGCGGGCGCCGACCCGGCGCAGCTGCGCTCAGAGCTCGACAGCCTGCCCCGTCGCGGCGAGCCGCGCGCCGAGACGCCGGCCCTCACCCCCGCGGCCAAGCGCGTTCTCCTCGACGCCCACCAGGTCTCCCGCGCGCTGGGCTCCACCTACATCGGTCCCGAGCACCTGCTGTTCGCTCTCGCCGTCGACCCGGACTCGCCGGGCGGGCGGGTGCTGCACGAGCACGGGGTCACCCCCGAGGCGCTGCAGCAGGCGGCCACCGGCGGCGGCACCCCCGGCGGCGGCCGCCCCGGGCAGCCGGCCT
>NZ_JBJGZJ010000031.1:0-46438 GCF_054050435.1 Geodermatophilus sp. SYSU D01036
ACTACGACCACTACGGGCAGGTCCCGCGGGGCGCATGGCGGTGGGTGGTGTACCGCATGCAGGCGGTCTACCAGCGGGCCCGCGCCCCCGCGGACGCCGGCCGGGTGCGCACCGCGCCGGAGAACCCGATGGTCGCCTCCATGCGGGCCGCGGTCACCAAGGCCGAGGAGCAGCTGGCCAAGGCGGAGGCCTCCGGGGACGCGACGCGGATCTCCCGGGCGCAGGCCGACCTGGAGACCCGCCGCGAGTGGCTGGCCGAGGCCGAGCGGTCCTCCCGCCGCTGAGCCGGGACGACGGAGGCCCGCCCGGGGATCCGGGCGGGCCTCTCCCGTCTCAGGCGGGGGCGCCGATGCGCGGCATGCCGAGCAGCACGCCGGGCGTCGTCGGGCGGGTGCCGGCCTCGTGCGCGTCGCCGGCGCGGGTGCGGCGGTGCGACAGCAGCGGCCCGTCGGCGACCAGGTGGTGCGGCGCGGCCGCGGTGACGACGGTCTCGACGACGTCGCCGGGCCGGACGCCGTCGCCGCCGGCGAAGTGCACCAGCCGCCCGTCGCGGGCGCGGCCGCTCATCCGGCCGGTGCGGGCGTCCTTGCTGCCCTCCCCCGCCGCGGCCAGCAGTTCCACCGTGCGGCCGACCTGCGCGCGGTTCTCCGCCCAGCTGATCTCGTCCTGCAGCGCGGTGAGCCGCAGGTAGCGCTCCTGCACGACCTCCTTGGGCAGCTGGCCGTCCATGGTGGCGGCCGGCGTCCCGGGGCGCTTGGAGTACTGGAAGGTGAACGCGCTCGCGAAGCGGGCCTGCCGGACCACCTCGAGGGTCTGCTCGAAGTCGGCCTCGGTCTCGCCGGGGAACCCGACGATGACGTCCGTGGTGATCGCGGCGTCCGGCATGGCGGCGCGGACCCGGTCGATGATCCCGAGGTAGCGGTCCTGCCGGTAGCCGCGGCGCATCCGGCGCAGCACGTCGTCGGAGCCCGACTGCAGCGGCATGTGCAGCTGGTGGCAGACCGCCGGCGTCTCGGCCATCGCCTCGATGACGTCGTCGGTGAACTCCCGCGGGTGCGGGCTGGTGAACCGCAGCCGCTCCAGGCCCGCGATGCGGCCGGCGGCGCGGAGCAGGTCGGCGAACGCGCCCCGGTCGCGGAAGTCCACGCCGTAGGCGTTGACGTTCTGGCCGAGCAGGGTCACCTCGAGCACGCCCTGGTCGACCAGCGCCTGCACCTCGGCCAGGATGTCGCCCGGCCGGCGGTCCTTCTCCTTGCCGCGCAGCGCCGGGACGATGCAGAACGTGCAGGTGTTGTTGCAGCCGACGCTGATCGACACCCAGCCGGAGTAGGCGGAGTCCCGCTTGGCCGGCAGCGTCGAGGGGAACACCTCGAGCGCCTCGGCGATCTCCACCTGCGCCTCGGCGTTGTGCCGGGCGCGCTCCAGCAACGCCGGCAGCGACCCGACGTTGTGCGTCCCGAAGACGACGTCGACCCACGGCGCCCGCCGCACGATCTCGCCGCGGTCCTTCTGCGCCAGGCACCCGCCGACGGCGATCTGCATCCCCGGGTGCGCGTCCTTCACCGGGCGCAGGTGGCCGAGGTTGCCGTAGAGGCGGTTGTCCGCGTTCTCCCGCACGGCGCACGTGTTGAGCACGACGACGTCGGCGTCCTCGCCCTCGGGCGCGGCGGCGTAGCCGGCGGCCTCGAGCAGCCCGGACAGCCGCTCGGAGTCGTGCACGTTCATCTGGCACCCGTAGGTGCGCACCCGGTAGGTGCGCGGCGGGCTGTCGACCTCGGTTCCCATGACGCCTGCGAGGGTACGGCGCGACACCGGTCACACGGCGTCACCGCCTTCGTTACTACACCGTGACGCCCCCGGGACGTCGGCGCGCGCCCGCGGCCCTAGGGTTCCGGACGTGACCAGCCAGCTAGCCGGAGGACCTCTCGTCCAGCTGACCGGCGTCAACAAGTGGTTCGGTGAGCTGCACGTGCTGCAGGACATCGACCTCTCGATCGACCGCGGCGAGGTCGTCGTGGTCATCGGGCCGTCCGGGTCGGGCAAGTCGACGCTGTGCCGCGCGATCAACCGGCTCGAGGCCATCCAGCAGGGCGAGATCCGCATCGACGGCGAGAAGCTGCCCGAGGAGGGCAAGGCGCTCGCCCGGCTGCGCAGCGACGTGGGGATGGTCTTCCAGAGCTTCAACCTCTTCGCCCACAAGACGATCCTGCAGAACGTCACACTCGCCCCGACCCGGGTGCGGCGGCAGTCGAAGGGCGACGCCGACAAGCGGGCCCGCGAGCTGCTCGACCGGGTCGGCGTCGGGCACCAGGCCGACAAGTACCCCGCCCAGCTGTCGGGCGGTCAGCAGCAGCGCGTCGCCATCGCGCGGGCCCTGGCCATGGACCCCAAGGTCATGCTCTTCGACGAGCCGACGTCGGCGCTCGACCCCGAGATGATCAACGAGGTCCTCGACGTCATGATCTCCCTGGCCCGCGAGGGCATGACGATGGTCGTCGTCACCCACGAGATGGGCTTCGCCCGCCGGGCGGCCAACCGGGTCGTGTTCATGGACGGCGGCCGGATCGTCGAGTCCGCCGACCCGGAGACCTTCTTCACCAACCCGCGCTCGGAGCGGGCCCGCGACTTCCTCTCCAAGATCCTCAACCACTGACCCTCCCGGGAGGACCCCCCATGCGCAGCACCCGACGGATCGCGGCGTTCGCCGCCCTCGGCCTCGCCCTCGCCGCCTGTTCCAGCGAGGCGGGCAGCCAGGCCGAGGAGTCGGCCGAGAACACCGCCGAGGTCCAGGAGGACGTCGAGTTCGAGGCCGGCACGACGATGGCCGAGCTCAACGAGGCCGGCGCCATCACCATCGGCACCAAGTACGACCAGCCCGGGTTCGGCCTGCTCAACCCGCAGTCCAACACCCCCGAGGGCTTCGACGTCGAGATCGCCAAGATCGTGGCGGCCGAGCTGGGCATCCCGGAGGACGGCATCACCTGGACCGAGACGGTCTCGGCCAACCGGGAGCCGTTCATCCAGAACGGCCAGGTCGACATGGTCGTGGCCACCTACACGATCAACGACGCGCGCAAGCAGGTCGTGGACTTCGCCGGCCCGTACTACGTCGCGGGCCAGGACATCATGGTCGCGTCGGGCAACCCCGAGGGCATCGAGGGCCCCGACGACCTGGCCGGGAAGACGGTGTGCTCGGTGGAGGGCTCGACGCCCGCGCAGAACATCCGGGACAACTACCCGCAGGCCCAGCTGGTGACCTACGACGTCTACTCCAAGTGCGCCGACGACCTGCGCAACGGCAACGTCGTGGCGGTGACGACGGACAACGTCATCCTCACCGGCCTGGTCGCCGGCAGCGACGGCGCCTTCGAGCTGGTGGGCAACCCGTTCACCGAGGAGCCCTACGGCATCGGCCTGGCGCTCGGTGACACGGAGTTCCGCAACTTCATCAACGACGTCCTCGAGGAGTCCTTCGAGGACGGCCGCTGGGCCGACGCGTGGGACCGCACCGCCGGCGCCATCACCGGCGAGGAGGCCCCCGAGCCGCCGACGGTCGACCGGTACTGATCCCACTCGACCCGGACGTCCCCGACGCCGCCGGGCGGGCTCCCGCCCGGCGGCGTCCCCCGTCTCCGACCGACCGAGGGTGCGGTGCAGTTCCTCAGCGACAACTCCGACCTGTTGTGGAGCGCGTTCCTGACGACGCTCTCCCTCGCCGTCGTCAGCGGCGTGTGCGCCCTGGTGCTCGGCACCGCGCTCGCGGGCATGCGGGTGAGCCCCGTGCCGCCGCTGCGCGGGCTGGCGACCTTCTACGTCGAGGTCTTCCGCAACACCCCGCTGACGGTGGTGTTCTTCTTCCTCGCGTTCGGCATCGTGCAGATCGACCTGCAGTTCCCGAGCCGCTTCATCACCGCCGTCGCCGCGCTGTCGTTGTACACCGCCGCGTTCGTCTGCGAGGCGCTGCGGTCGGGCATCAACGCCGTCCCGCCGGGACAGGCGGAGGCCGCCCGCGCGCTGGGCCTGACCTTCGGCCAGTCGCTGCGCCAGGTGGTGCTCCCCCAGGCCTTCCGCACCGTGGTGCCGCCGCTGGGCAACGTGTGGATCGCGCTGGCGAAGAACACCTCGATCGCCGCCGGCTTCGCGGTGACGGACCTGACCGCCGCCCTGCAGCGGCTGGCCAACACCAACGCCGACCAGCTGCTCGCCGTGTTCGCCGCGGTCGTCGCCGGCTACCTGGTCATCACACTGCCCTCCGCCTGGCTGATCCGGGTGGTCGAGAACCGGGTGGCGATCGTCCGATGAGCAGCACCGTCCTGTTCGACCTGCCCGGCCCGCAGGCCCGCCGCCGCCAGCGGATCGGCACCGTCGTCGGCGCGCTGGTCATCGCGGCGCTCGTCGGGTGGGCGCTGTGGCGCCTGGGCGTCAACGGCCAGCTCGCGCCCGACCGCTGGGCGATCCTGTTCGACCCGGCGTCCGGGGTGCCGCAGGCGCTCTGGGAGGGCCTGCTCAACACCCTCGCCGCGGCCGCCGTCGGCATGGTGCTGGCCACCGTGCTCGGCGCCCTGCTGGCCGTGGGGCGGCTGTCCGACCACGCCTGGGTGCGGGCCCCGGTCGGCGTGGTGATCGAGTTCTTCCGCGCCGTGCCGCTGCTGATCCTGATCCTGTTCTGCCTGCTGTTCCTGCCGACCGTCGGCGTCCCGATGACCGCGTTCCGCGCGCTGGTCCTCGGCCTGACGCTCTACAACATGGCCGTGCTGGCCGAGATCTTCCGCGCCGGCATCCTGTCGGTGGACCGCGGCCAGCGGGAGGCGGCCTTCGCGCTCGGCATGCGCAAGACGCAGGTCATGACGCTGGTGCTGATGCCGCAGGCGGTGCGCCGGATGCTGCCGGTGCTGGTGGCCCAGCTGGTCGTGCTGCTCAAGGACTCGTCGCTGGGCTTCATCGTCGGCTACGTCGAGCTGCTGCGGACCGCCCGGAGCCTGGTGGAGTTCTTCGCCTTCTCCTTCGGCAACACCTACACGTTCCAGCTGTACGTGGCCGCCGCGGTGATCTACATCGTGGTCAACGTGCTGCTGTCCTGGCTGGCGCGGTACGTGGAGAAGCGCACCCGCCGGAACACGAAGGCGGCCGCGGCCAAGCCCGTCGAGTCGCTCACCAGCGCGGAGATGGACGGGGGCGGCGGGCCGGTCTGACCGGGCTGCGCCGCGGGACACGGAACGGTCACGTGGCGTCCCGTCCGCCCCCCGGCGCACCCCGGGCGCGCGGGCGGTCAGCCGGCAAGGCGGGGCTGCCGAGAGTGGATCCGTGGACACCGCTCTCCGCCCCGCCGTGCCGCCGCTGCCGTCGGTGGTGCGCCTGCCCGAGGGGCAGGTCGACGTCGCCCAGGACTTCGTGAACCGCCTGCGCGCGGCCGCCCCGCAGTTCGCCGTCGCCGCCGGTGCCCAGACCGCCGTGGTCCGCGAGGCCGTGCCGCCGGCCCGGCACCGGCGGGCCCGCTGCCGGGTGGTGCTGCGCGCCGCCGACGGCAGCGAGCGCGACCTGACCTTCCTCGGCCCGGTCAGCCGGCCGGCGGTGCTGCCCGACCGCACGTTCGAGCAGCACATCCAGCAGTGGCTCGCCGCCCGCGTGGGCGACGAGGGCGAGTGGCTGGTCGCCGACGACGAGGCGCCTGACGGCGTCGCGGTGGACCTCACCGCGTGGACCGGGCGCCCCGCGGCGGCCGGGCTGGCGACCCAGGCGATGCCCGTGCAGCGGGCCCAGGCGGTCCAGGGGCCCGCGCACGCGCCGGCGACCGAGGCGATGCCCGCCGTCGCCACCCCGCTGGCGGGCTGAGTCCACCTCCGACGGTCAGCGGCCGGTCGCCCCGAGGGCGGCCGGCCGCTGTCGTTCCGTGGTCCCGCGCGGGCGCGGTCGGACGCCCTCAGAGGTCGGCGTCGTCCCAGCTCGCGGCGTCCTCGTCGGTGTCGGTGCCGAAGCCGGTCTCGTCCATGACCTCGCGGACCACGCCCGCGGCCAGCCCGCCGTTGTAGCCCTTGCGCGCGAGCATGCCGATCAGCCGGCGGGTGGCGGTGACGCGGTCCACCCGGCGCAGCGCCGGGAGCCGGCGTTCCACCAGGTGGCGGGCGGCGGCCCGCTCGTCCTCCTCGTCGACCTGGGCGAGGGCCTGCTCGGCGTCCTCCCCGTCGACGCCCTTGGCGCGCAGCTCCGCGCGCAACGCCCGCCGGGCCAGGCCGCGGCCGGCCTGCCGGGAGGTGACCCAGGCGCGGGCGAAGGCGGCGTCGTCGATGAGCCCGACCTCGCCGAACCGGTCGAGGACCGCGGCCGCGGCCTCCTCGGGCACGCCGCGGCGCTCGAGCAGGTCGGCGAGCTGCTGGCGGGTCCTGGCCGCGCCGGTCAGCGCCCGCAGGCAGATGGCCCGGGCCACCGACTCCGGGTCCCCCGGGTCGTCGGCGTCGCGGTCGTAGGGGGCGGGTGGCGTCCCCGCGTCGGCGGCGGCCGGGCCGTCCGGGTCAGGGGACGGCCCGGACCGCCGCCGCCCGCGGCCGCCGCGCCCCGGGGAGCCCGGCTGCCGGGTTCCCCGGCCGCGGCGGCCGACGGGGCGCTCGGCCTGCTCGGGCCCGGCCCCCTCGGGGACCGGGCCGGACCAGCCGGTCACGGGGTCGCTCAGAAGTCGACCGGGTCAGCGGCCGGCGCGTCGACCTGCGGGCCGATGCCCAGCTTCTCCTTGACCTTCTTCTCGATCTCGTCGGCGAGGTCGGGGTTGTCGCGGAGGAACGTGCGGACGTTCTCCTTGCCCTGGCCGAGCTGGTCGCCCTCGTACGTGTACCAGGCGCCGGACTTGCGGATGAAGCCCTGCTCGACACCGGCGTCGATGAGGCCGCCCTCGCGGCTGAACCCGACACCCCACAGCAGGTCGAGCTCGGCCTGCTTGAACGGGGCGGCGACCTTGTTCTTGACGACCTTGACGCGGACCCGGCTGCCGACGGCCTCGGTGCCCTGCTTGAGGGTCTCGATCCGGCGGACGTCCAGGCGGACCGACGAGTAGAACTTCAGCGCGCGGCCACCGGTGGTCACCTCGGGCGAGCCGTAGACGATGCCGACCTTCTCGCGCAGCTGGTTGATGAAGATCGCGGTGGTGCCCGAGTTGTTCAGCGCACCGGTGATCTTCCGCAGCGCCTGGCTCATGAGGCGGGCCTGCAGACCGACGTGGCTGTCACCCATCTCGCCCTCGATCTCGGCGCGGGGCACGAGGGCCGCGACGGAGTCGATGACGATGATGTCGAGCGCGCCGGAGCGGATCAGCATGTCGGCGATCTCGAGGGCCTGCTCACCGGTGTCGGGCTGGCTGACCAGCAGCGCGTCGGTGTCGACGCCGATGGCCCGGGCGTACTCCGGGTCGAGCGCGTGCTCGGCGTCGATGAAGGCCGCGATGCCGCCGGCGGCCTGGGCGTTGGCCACCGCGTGCAGGGCGACCGTGGTCTTGCCGGAGGCCTCCGGGCCGTAGACCTCGATGACGCGGCCGCGGGGCAGGCCGCCGATGCCGAGCGCGATGTCGAGGGCGATCGAGCCGGTCGGGATGACCTTGATCGCCTGCGCGGCGCTGTCGCCCAGGCGCATGACCGAGCCCTTGCCGAACTGCTTGTCGATCTGGGCGAGGGCCATGTCGAGGGCCTTGTCGCGGTCGAGCGTTGCCATGGTGCTCACCTTCGGGAAGTCGCGTGTCGTGGAGTCGATGCGGTGTCGGAGGCGACGCTAGGTCGGGGGTCTGACAATTCCGGGGACCGACCGGACCTGTGGAGGGACGACCTCCCTGTGGACGCGCCCGTCACTGTAGGACGAACACGTGTTCGAGTCGAGCGACACGCGGTCGAGGCCGGGTCACACCAGGCCGTGCGAGTGCGCGAAGACCGCCGCCTGCGTGCGGTCCCGCAGGCCCAGCTTGCCCAGGATGCGCGCCACGTGCGTCTTCACCGTCAGCTCCGACAGGACCAGCACGGCGGCGATCTCGGCGTTGGACTCCCCCCGGGCGACCGCACGCAGCACCTCGAGCTCGCGCTCGGTGAGCGAGGCGACGCGGGGGTCGGCCGGCGTGTCCGCGGGCAGCCGGTGGGCCAGCGTCTCCAGCAGCCGGCGGGTGACCCGCGGGGAGACGACGGCGTCGCCGCGGGCCACCGCCCGCACCGCCCGCAGCAGCTCCGCCGGCTCGGCGTTCTTCACGAGGAACCCGCTCGCCCCCGCGCGCAGTGCCGCGAACGCGTACTCGTCCAGGTCGAAGGTGGTGAGCACCAGGACGCGGCTGGGCAGCCCCTCGGCGACGATGCGCCGGGTCGCCTCCACGCCGTCCGTGCCGGGCATGCGGACGTCCATCACGACGACGTCCGGCCGGAGCTCGCGCGTCAGCGCGACGGCCCGGGCGCCGTCCCCCGCCTCGCCGACGAGGACCAGGTCGTCCTGGGCCTGCAGCACCATCGAGAAGCCGAGCCGGACCAGGGGCTCGTCGTCGATGAGCAGCACGCGGGTGCTCACGCCACCGCACCGGTCCCCTCGGCGCCGACCGCGGCCAGCGGGAGGACCGCGGCGACCCGCCAGCCGCCTCCCGGGCGCGGCCCGGCCACGACCGCCCCGTCCCACGCCGCGACGCGCTCCCTCATGCCGACCAGGCCGTGCCCCGGCCGCCCCGGTGGTGCGGCCGGGTCGCCGTCGTCGGTCACCTCGACGGCGAGCTCGCCGTCGCGCCAGTCCAGGCGCACGGCGGCCGACCGGGCCCCCCGCGCGTGCCTCAGCGTGTTCGTCAGCGCCTCCTGCACGAGGCGGTGGACGGCGAGCTGGGCGCCGGCGACGAGCGGCGCGGGCCGGCCGGTCACCGTCAGCGACGTCGGCAGCCCGGCCGCCCGGACCTGCCCGACGACCGCGGCCAGGTCGTCGAGGCCCGGCGCCGGCGTCCGCTCCGGCCCGCCGTCGTCGGTGCGCAGCACGCCGACGAGGCGGTGCATCTCCGCGAGGGCCTCCCGTCCGGTCGTGGCGACCTGCCGTACCGCCCGGGCGGCCTGCTCGGTGGCCGGCGCGTACCCGGCGCCGTCGGCCAGTGCGGTCATCACCGAGAGGTTGTGCGCGACCACGTCGTGGAGCTCACGGGCGATCCGGGAGCGCTCCTCCATGACCGCCACCCGGGCCCGCACGTCCCTCTCCCGCTCGGCCCGCTCGGCGCGGTCGCGCAGCGCCTCCAGGTAGGCCCGCCGGGTCCGCCGGTCGCGCCCGACGACCGCGGCCGTCACGGTCACCGCCACCAGCGGCACCACCGCGGCGCCGTCGGCGGGGCCGGCCAGGGCGGCGGCGCCGAGGGCCAGGGGCACGGCCAGGGCGATCCCGACGGCGGTGGCGACGCGCCACGGGGCGCAGCGGTCGGCGACCCAGACGAGCAGCCACCAGGCCGCCACGCCGGCGGGCAGCAGCGCCCGCGCCTCCAGGCCGTGCAGCACCCACCAGGCGACCACCACGCCGGCGGAGGCGAGGAACGCGGCGAAGGGCGCCCGCGCCCGGCCCACGGCCGGCGCCCAGGCCAGCGCGGTCACGGCGACCTCCGCCGCCGACGGGCCGCCGAAGCGGACGAGCGGGCCGACGGCGAGGACGGCTCCGGCCACCACCGGCCCGACCGACCACACCACCGACCCGCCCGCCCGCTGCACGGAGGACATGCTGCCGCCCGCGCGCCCCGGTACGGGAGTCACGCGTCGCGGCGCCGCACCACGACCGCCGCCGCCGCCAGCAGGACGGCCAGGTAGGCGCACAGCACCCCGAAGCCGGTCCAGGGGGCGAACTCGTCGGCACCCGTCGCGACCTGCACGACGCTGGCGCCGGCCTGCCCGGGGAGCCACCGCACCACGTCGGGACCCCAGCTCGAGGGCAGCAGCCCGCCGAGCACCGGGAGCAGGAAGACGACGCCGAACAGCGTGCCGATCGCCCCACCGGTCGAGCGCAGCAGCCACCCGAGTGCGGAGCCGAGCACTCCGACCGCCGTCACGTACAGACCGGCGCCGAGCACGGCCCGGGCGACGCCGTGGTCGGCGAGCGACACCCCGGTGTCACCGAGCGCGGCCCGGCCGACGAGGAACGCCGCCAGCGCGGCGAGCAACGTCGTGACGAGGGCGAGTGCGGCGAGCACGCCGGCGCGGGCCAGGAGGACCGGCCACCGGCGGGGCACCGCCGCGAACACGACCCGCACCGCGCCGCTGGTGTACTCGCCGGTGACCAGCAGGACCCCGAGCACCCCCACGGCCAGGGCCGCCAGGTTGTAGCCGCCCAGGCTGAGCCCGACCGGGTCGGCGGGGTCCAGGCCGGGCGGCCCGCCCTGCTCCCCGGCGCCCGCTGTCGCGGTGAACAGCAGCGAGAGCAGGACCATCCCGGCCGACGCCCCGCCGAGCACCCACCAGGTGGTGCGCAGGGACCGGACGGCGACCCACTGCCCGGCGACCAGGCCTCCCCAGCCGCCGCCGGCGGGCCCCCGGGGGGCGCGGGTCGCGCCGGGGGCGTCGAGGACTCGGGTGCTCGTGCGGCCGGTCATGCCAGGGCCTCCTGCCGATGGTCGGTGCGGTACTCCCGGTCCTCGCGGGTCAGGTCCATGAAGGCCTCCTCGAGCGAGGCCGAGACCGGTGTCAGCTCGTGCACCGCGATGCCGGCGCGCAGGGCGCGGTCACCGATCTCGGCGGCTCCCAGCCCCTGGACCTCCAGGAGTCCCCGCTCGGGCGAGGCGAGGCCGACGCCGTCGCCGGCGAGGACGCCCACGAGGTCGTCGGGGCGCGGGCTGCGCACCCGCACCGAGGAGTTCCCGGCACGCCGGAGGACCGCGGCCGTCGGCTCGTCGGCGACGAGCCGGCCGCGACCGAGGACGACGAGGTGGTCGGCGGTGACGGTCATCTCGCTCATCAGGTGCGAGGACACGAGGACCGTCCGGCCCTCGGCGGCCAGCTGCCGCGTCAGCGTCCGGATCCACAGGACCCCGTCGGGGTCCAGGCCGTTGACCGGCTCGTCGAGCACCACGGTGGCGGGGTCGCCCAGCAGCGCCGTGGCGACGCCGAGGCGCTGGCCCATGCCGAGGGAGAACCCACCGACGCGGCGGTCGGCGACCGGCGTCAGGCCGGCGAGCTCGAGGACCGTGTCCACGCGCGACCGCGGCAGCCCCGCGGTGGCCGCGAGGACCCGCAGGTGGTCCCGGGCGGTGCGTCCCGGATGGGCGGAGCGGGCCTCCAGGAGGGCGCCGACGGCGCGCAGCGGGACCGGGAGGTCGGCGTAGCGGCGGCCGTCCACCCGGACGCTGCCGGCGGTCGGCCGGTCGAGGCCGACGACGACCCGCATCGTCGTCGACTTGCCCGCGCCGTTGGGTCCGAGGAAGCCCGTGACGCGGCCCGGGTGGACGGTGAGGGTCAGGTCGTCGACGGCGGTGCGGTCGCCGTAGCGCTTGGTCAGTCCACGGATCTCGATCACGCCGTCGACGCTAGGGACGGCGAGGTCCCGGGCGCGTCCGCCGCGGGGACGCACCTCGCGGGCGCCGCGTACTCCGCGCGGAGTACCCAGGGCCTCCGGGGAGCGGCCTCAGCGCTCCTGGAGGGGCACGTCGTACTCCTCGCAGATCGCCAGCCACACGCGGCGCAGCGGCACCCCGGCCTCGATCGCGTCGACCGCCGAGCGGCCCCCGAGCACGGAGAACACGTGGTCGCGCGCGACGCTCTCCGCCCGCATCGACCCGAACTGGGTCTCCAGCCGGGACCAGAACTCCTGCAGGCGCACGTCCCCGACGCTAGCGCGCGTCCCCGCCGGCCGTGGCGGCAGCGTGGTCGGCGATCCCCGCCCGCAGCCGCCGGACCAGCGCCGCCGGGTCGTCGGCGGCCAGCCGCAGCTCGCCCACCGGGCGGCCGCCGGTGCGGGCCAGCGGCAGCACCAGCGGTGTGCGCAGCTCGACGTCGACCTGCGTGGAGGCGACGACGGCGACCGACACCGCGCGCCGCTCCCCCTCCTGCGCGACGACGACCGTGCGCGAGCCCTCGACGCTGCGCCGCCGCACGCGCGCGGCGGCGATCTCCTCCCACGGCACCCGGACGTCGACGGTCCAGCCGCTGCGCACGCGCAGCCCGCCGGCGTCGACGGTGTGCGGGTGCACGCGCTGCCCGGCGAGCATCCCGGCCATCCACAGCAGGCCGTAGACGCCGAGGACCGCCACCGCGACCCGCAGCGACTGCCAGGGCAGCAGCCAGTCGACCAGCGGGATCTCGACCGCCGACAGCACGATGAACGTCCACATCACCGGCGCGGCCGCCGAGGCGTACGGGAAGGCGTCGGCGCCGGCCGGCACGTCGGGACGGCGGCGCACCCACCGCCACAGGCTGCGCCAGGTGCCGAGCTCGAAGGCCACCGCGCGGCGCACCAGCTCGCGGGCGGTCACGGGGCCTCCCCCGCGGCCGCGCCGCCCGGGACCAGGGCGCGCAGCCGGTCGAGGACCTCGTCGAGCGCGGACACCAGCCCGGCGAGGCGGTCCGGCGCCAGCCCGCCGAACAGCTGCTCCGCGAGCTGCGCCTGCCCCGCCGCCATCTCCTCGAGCAGCCGCTCGGCGCGGGCGGTGGGGGTCACCAGGGTCGCCCGCCGGTCGGTCGGGTGCGGCTCGCGGGTGACCAGGCCGGCCTCGGCCAGCCCGTCGACCAGCCCGGTGACGTTGCGGGCACTGACCCCGAGGGCGTCGGCCAGCGCCCGCTGGGTGCTGGGGCCGGCGGAGCGCAGCCGCCACAGCAGCGTGGTGCGGGCGACGGTCAGCCCCTCGGCCGCCAGCGACGTCGCCATGTCCCGCCCGAGCAGGACGGTGACCTCCAGGACCCGGTCGAGCGCCGCGACCCGCGCGTCCACCATCGTGAACCCCCTGTACCGTGAAGTGCCTTCACGATACAGGACGGCCTAGGCTGGGGGCGTGTTCCCCAGCACGGGCTCGGCGACGTGGGACGTCGTCCTCGAGATCGGCATCGCGGTCTGCCTGCTGATCACGCTGGTCGTGCTGTGGCGCAACATGCGCGGCCACTGAGGGGCCGGGCGGTCAGCGCCGCAGCCAGACCAGCGCCAGCGGGACCACCAGCGCCGCGGACACCCCGGCGACCAGGCCGAAGCCGCCCAGCGCCAGCAGCGGGCCGCCGACGGCGCCGGCGACCGCCGCGCCCAGGCCCATGAGCAGGTCCGCGCCGCCCTGCGCGGTGGGCCGCACCTCCGCCGGCACCGCCTCGGTGACCAGCGTGGAGCCCGCGATCAGCCCGCACGACCAGCCCAGCCCCAGCAGCAGCAGGCCGACGCCGAGCCGGCCGGCGGCCTCCGGCGGCGCGGTCCCGGCCAGGCCCGCGGCGGCGAGGAGCAGCGCCCCGCCGAGCGCCACCGTCGCGCGCCGGCCCACCCGGTCGGCGAGCCAGCCGACGAGCGGGCTGAACAGGTACATGCCGGCCACGTGCACGCTGATGACCACGCCGACCAGCCGCAGCGTCGTCGCGTCGTCGTGCCCGCCGGCGTGGCCCATGTGCACCGGCGTCATGACCATGACGCCGACCATCACCGCGTGCGAGACCACGACGGCGACCAGGCCGAGCCGGCCGCCGGGGGCGGCCCACACCGCGGCCAGCGCGCCCCGCGTGGCCCGCCGTGGGCGGACGGGCGCCGGCCCGTCGCCGTCGGCGATCCGGCGGGCCAGCAGCAGCGGGTCCGGGCGCAGGGCGAGCCACAGCCCGGCGGTGACGACGGCGAACACCGCGGCGGACACGGCGAAGCCGCCGCCGAGCGCGGGCAGGCCGAGCGCGCGCCCGAGGTCGGCGCCGGGCGCGGCGAGGTTGGGGCCGAGGACGGAGCCGACCGTCGTCGCCCAGACGACCAGCGACAGCGCGCGGCCGCGCCGCTCGGGGAGGGCGAGGTCGGCCGCGGCGTAGCGCGCCTGCAGGCTGCAGGCGGTCGCCGCGCCGAAGGCGAACAGCCCGGCGAGCAGCAGCGGGAGCGAGGAGAGCGCCGCGGCGACGACGGTGAGCGCGGCGCCGCCGACGGCGACGGCGTACCCGGCGGCCAGCCCCGCCCGCCGCCCGGCCCGGTCGGACACCCGGGCGAGCGGGACGGCGAGCACCGCGGCGCCGAACACGCCCATCGTCTGGCCGAGCCCCGCGGCGGCGTCGCTGCCCGACACCTCCCGCGCGAGCAGCCCGCCGACGGTGATCCCGACGGTGACGCCGAGGCCGCCCAGGGCGACCGCGCCGGAGAGGACGGCGACGGTGCGCCGCTGCACCCGGCCGACGTCGGCGGCCGCCTGCGTCGTCACAGGCCCAGGGACCGGCCGATGATCTCGCGCATGATCTCGTTGGTGCCGCCGTAGATCGACTGCACGCGGGCGTCGCGCCAGGCCTTGGACACCGGGTACTCGTCCATGTAGCCGTAGCCGCCGTGCAGCTGCAGGCAGCGGTCGGCGACCTTGTTCTGCAGCTCGCTGGTCCAGTACTTGGCCATCGCCGCGTCGACGGCGGTCAGCTCGCCGGTGCCCAGCTGCCGCACGCACTCGTCGACGAACGTCCGCGCGACCGTCGTCTCGGTGTGCAGCTCGGCGAGGACGAACCGGCTGTTCTGGAAGCTGCCGACCGGCCGGCCGAAGGCGGTCCGGCTGGTGACGTACTCGAGGGTCCGGGCGAGCACCGTCTCGCAGGCGGCCACCGCGCCGACGGCGATCGACAGCCGCTCCTGCGGCAGGTTCTCCATGAGGTGGGCGAAGCCGCGGTTCTCCGCGCCGAGCAGGTTCTCCGCCGGCACCCGCACCTCGTCGAAGAACAGCTCCGCGGTGTCCTGCGCCTTGAGGCCGACCTTGTCGAGGTTGCGGCCGCGGGTGAACCCGGGCGTGTCCCGCTCGACGACGAGCAGGCTGGTGCCCTTCGCGCCGGGGGCGTCGGGGTCGGTGCGCGCCACCACGATCACCAGGTCGGCGTTGATGCCGTTGGTGATGAAGGTCTTGGCGCCGCTGAGCACCCAGGAGTCGCCGTCGCGGCGGGCGGTGGTGCGGATCGACTGCAGGTCGCTGCCGGTGCCCGGCTCGGTCATCGCGATGGCGGTGATCAGCTCGCCGCGGCAGAAGCCGGGCAGCCAGCGCTGCGCCTGCTCCTCGGTGCACAGGTCGCGCAGGTAGGGCGAGACGACGTCGTTGTGCAGGCCGAAGCCCAGGCCGCTGGCGCCGACCCGGGTGACCTCCTCGTCGAGGACGGCGTTGTAGCGGAAGTCCCGGACCCCGCCGCCGCCGAACCGCTCGTCGATGTCCATGCCGAGCAGGCCCTGCTCGCCGCCGGCGAGCCACACCTCGCGCGGGACGATCCCCTCGCGCTCCCACCGGTCGTGGAACGGCGCGACGTTCTTCTCCAGGAACGTGCGGACCGTCTGCCGGAAGTCCTCGTGCTCGGCCTCGTAGAGCGAGTGGCGCATGGCGGGCAGTGTGCCGCACGCCACCCCCGGTCCGGGCGCACGCCGCCCGTCTCCGGCGTCGGCGCAGGCCAGCGGACTGTCGTACCCGCGGGGACACTGGACACGTGCCCGCTCTCGACCGGTTCTCCGCGCCCACCCGGGCCTGGTTCACCGGCGCCTTCGCCGAGCCCACGGCGGCCCAGGAGGGCGCGTGGGACGCCATCAGCAGCGGCGAGCACGCGCTCGTCGTCGCCCCGACCGGGTCGGGGAAGACGCTGGCGGCCTTCCTCTGGTCGCTGGACCGGCTGACCAGCACGGCGCCGGCCGACGAGAGCCGCCGCTGCCGCGTCCTCTACGTCTCGCCGCTCAAGGCGCTGGCCGTCGACGTCGAGCGCAACCTGCGCGCCCCGCTGGCCGGCATCGGGCAGGCGGCCATGCGGCTGGGCCTGCCGCGCCCGGAGATCACCGTCGGCATCCGCTCCGGCGACACCCCGGCCGACGAGCGGCGGGCGTTCACCCGGCGGCCCACCGACATCCTCATCACCACGCCCGAGTCGCTGTTCCTCATGCTCACCAGCTCCGCGCGGGAGGCGCTGCGCGGGGTGGAGACGGTGATCGTCGACGAGGTGCACGCCGTCGCCGACAGCAAGCGCGGCGCGCACATGGCGGTCTCCCTCGACCGGCTCGACGAGCTGCTGGACCGCCCCGCACAGCGGATCGGCCTGTCGGCCACGGTGCGCCCCATCGAGGAGGTCGCCACCTTCCTCGCCGGTGGCCGGCCGGTGCGGGTGGTGCAGCCACCGGCGGGCAAGGAGTGGGACCTGTCGGTCGTCGTCCCGGTCGAGGACATGAGCCAGCTGGGCCAGCCCACCGGCGAGCTGGAGGGGTCGGCCGCCGGGGACCAGCCGCGGACGTCGATCTGGCCCGCGGTCGAGGAGCGGGTGCTGGACCTGGTCGAGGCGCACCGCAGCACGATCGTGTTCGCCAACTCCCGCCGGCTGGCCGAGCGGCTGACCAGCCGGCTCAACGAGATGGCCTACGAGCGGGCCACCGGCGAGGCCGTGCCGCCCGGCACCAACGCCGCGGCGCTCATGGCGCAGGCCGGCTCCGGCGGCGGCGTCCCCGAGGGCGTGCAGCCGGTCGCCGCCGCCCACCACGGCTCGGTGTCCCGGGAGCAGCGCGCGGTCGTCGAGGAGGCGCTGAAGTCCGGGCGGCTGCCGGCGGTGGTCGCGACGTCGTCGCTCGAGCTCGGCATCGACATGGGCGCGGTGGACCTCGTCGTCCAGGTCGAGGCGCCGCCCACCGTGGCCGCGGGCCTGCAGCGGGTCGGCCGCGCCGGGCACCAGGTCGGCGCGGTCAGCCGCGGCGTGCTGTTCCCCAAGTACCGCGGCGACCTCGTGCAGTGCGCGCTGGTCGCCGAGCGGATGAAGGCCGGCGCGATCGAGTCGATCCGCTACCTGCGCAACCCGCTCGACGTGCTCGCCCAGCAGATCGTGGCGATCGTGTCCGAGGGCCCGCGCACGGTGGAGGAGGTCGGGGCGCTGCTGCGCCGGTCGGCGCCGTTCTCCGGCCTGCCCGACTCCGCGCTGCACGCCGTCCTCGACATGCTGGCCGGCCGCTACCCCTCCGACGCGTTCGCGGAGCTGCGGCCGCGGCTGACCTGGGACCGGGTCACCGACACCCTGACCGCCCGCAGCGGCGCGCAGCGGCTGGCGGTCACCAGCGGCGGCACCATCCCGGACCGCGGGCTGTTCGGCGTCTTCCTCGTCGGCGGCGAGGGGTCCGGCGGGCGCCGGGTCGGCGAGCTCGACGAGGAGATGGTCTACGAGTCGCGCGTCGGCGACGTCTTCCTGCTCGGCTCGTCGTCGTGGCGGATCGAGGAGATCACCCACGACCGGGTGCTCGTGTCCCCCGCCCCCGGCCAGCCCGGGAAGATGCCGTTCTGGCACGGCGACGCCCCCGGCCGGCCGCTGGAGCTGGGGCGCGCGCTCGGCGCGTTCCTCCGCGAGGTCGGCTCGGCGACGCCGGAGAAGGGCCGCGAGCGGGCGCAGGCGGCCGGCCTGGACGACTGGGGCGCGGCCAACCTGCTCGCCTACCTCGCCGAGCAGAAGGCGGCCACCGGCCACCTCCCCGACGACCGCACGCTGCTGGTCGAGCGGTTCCGCGACGAGCTCGGCGACTGGCGGCTGGTCGTCCACTCCCCCTTCGGCGCGCAGGTCAACGCCCCGTGGGCGCTGGTGCTCGCCGCCCGTCTGCGCGAGCGCTACGGCGTCGACGTCGCCTCCATGCACTCCGACGACGGCATCGTGCTGCGGCTGCCCGACACCACCGGCGAGCCGCCCGAGGCCGACCTGGCCGTCCTCGACCCCGACGACGTCGAGCGCGAGGTGACCGCGGAGGTCGGCAGCTCCGCGCTGTTCGCCAGCCGCTTCCGCGAGTGCGCCGCCCGCGCGCTGCTGCTGCCCCGCCGCGACCCCCGCCGCCGCACCCCGCTGTGGCAGCAGCGCCAGCGCGCCGCCCAGCTGCTCTCCGTGGCCAGCGACTTCTCCTCGTTCCCCATCACGCTCGAGGCCGCCCGCGAGGTGCTGCAGGACGTCTACGACGTGCCCGGCCTGGTCGAGCTGATGCGCGACGTCCGCTCGCGACGGGTGCGGGTGGTCGACGTCCAGACGCAGGCCGCGAGCCCGTTCGCGCAGTCGCTGCTGTTCGGCTACGTGGGGCAGTTCCTCTACGAGGGCGACGCCCCGCTGGCCGAGCGCCGCGCCCAGGCGCTGGCGCTGGACACCGGCCTGCTCGCCGAGCTGCTCGGCCGCTCCGAGCTGCGCGAGCTGCTCGACGCCGAGGCGCTGGCCGAGGTGGAGCGCGAGCTGCAGCGGCTGCCGGCCGAGCGGCACCCCCGCGACGTCGACAGCGCCTCCGACCTGCTGCGCGGCCTGGGCGACCTCACCCCCGCCGAGGCGGCGCTGCGCGGCGTCCCGGCGGAGTGGCTGGACGAGCTGGTGGCCTCCCGGCGGGCGATCGTCGTGCGGATCGCCGGCGAGGAGCGGCACGTCGCCATCGAGGACGCCGGCCGGCTGCGCGACGCGCTGGGCACCGCGCTGCCCGTGGGCGTGCCCGAGGCGTTCACCGAGCCGGTCGCCGACCCGCTGGGCGACATCGTCGGCCGCTACGCCCGCACGCACGGCCCGTTCCAGCCGGCCGAGGTCGCCACCCGGCTCGGGCTCGGCGTCGCCGTCGTCACCGCCACCCTGCAGCGGCTCGTCGGCACCGGCCGGCTGGTCACCGGCGAGTTCCGGCCCGGCGGCACCGGCCAGGAGTGGTGCGACGCCGAGGTGCTGCGCTCGGTGCGCCGCCGCAGCCTGGCCAGGCTGCGCCAGGAGGTCGAGCCGGTGCCGATCGGCACGCTGGCCCGGTTCACGCCGGCCTGGCAGTCGGTGGGCAGCCGGATGCGCGGCGTCGACGGCGTCCTGGCGGTGGTCGAGCAGCTGGCCGGCGCGCTGGTGCCGGCCAGCGCGCTGGAGACGCTGGTGCTCCCGACCCGGGTGCGCGACTACTCCCCCGCGATGCTCGACGAGCTGACCAGCGCCGGCGAGGTGCTGTGGGCCGGCGCCGGCGGGCTGCCCGGCGGCGACGGCTGGGTCAGCCTGGTGCCCGCCGACCTCGCGCCGCTGCTGCTGCCCGACCCCCTCGAGCCGCCGGAGGAGGGCGGCGTCGGCTTCGCCGTCCTCGAGCAGCTGTCGGCCGGGCAGGCGGTGTTCTTCCGCGGGCTGTCCGACCTGGTGGGCTCCACCGACGACACCGCGCTCGCCGACGTCGTGTGGGACCTGGTGTGGGCGGGGCTGCTCACCAACGACACCCTCGCCCCGCTGCGCACCCGGCTGGCCGGCGGCGGCACGCACAAGCGGGCACCGGCGCCGCCGCGCGCCCGCGTGGACCGCACCCGCTACGGCCGCCCCCGGCTGGGCCGCCCGGCGATGCCCAGCCGCACCGGCCCGCCCACGGTGGCCGGCCGCTGGTCGCGGTTGCCCGACCGGGAGGCCAACCCCACCCGGCGCACCACCGCCCGCGCCGAGGCGCTGCTCGAGCGGCACGGCGTGCTGACCCGCGGCGCGGTCACGGCCGAGCAGGTGCCCGGCGGGTTCTCCGCGGTCTACCCGGTGCTGCGCGCGTTCGAGGAGAACAACCGGGCGCGACGCGGCTACTTCGTCGAGACCCTCGGCGCCGCGCAGTTCGGCACGGTCGGCGCCGTCGACCGGCTGCGCGCGTACGCCGTCCCCGACCGCACGCCCGAGGGCGCGGTGGTGCTGGCGGCCACCGACCCGGCCAACGTCTACGGCGCCGCCCTGCCCTGGCCCGACCGCACCGGCCCCTCCGACGGCGAGGCCACGGGGTCGTCGGCGGTGCAGGTGGCCGTCGACGTCGGCGAGGGCACCGGCGGCGGGAAGCGGGCCACCGGGCACCGCGCCGGGCGCAAGGCCGGGGCGCTGGTGGTCCTCGTCGACGGCGAGCTGGTGCTCTACGTCGAGCGCGGCGGCAAGACGCTGCTGTCGTGGACCGAGGACGAGCAGACGCTCAAGGAGGCGGCCACCGCGCTGTCGGGCGCCGTCGCCGCCGGGGCGCTGGGCCGGATGGTGGTGCAGAAGGCCGACGGCGCCTCCGTGCACCAGGACACCCCGCTGTCGTCGGCGCTGCAGGCGGCCGGGTTCGCGGCCACCCCGCGCGGGTTGCGTCTGCGGGGGTGAGCCTCCGCGGCTGACGGGAGCCGGTCCGCCCCGGACGCGTACCGTGGACCGTCGCAGTACGTGAGGGATCGAGGGATACAGACATGGCAGCCGGCACGGTCCGCTGGTTCGACGCGGACAAGGGCTTCGGGTTCATCGAGCCGCAGGACGGCGGGGACGACGTCTTCGTCCACTTCTCGGCCATCGAGGACACCGGTGGCTTCCGGACCCTCGACGAGGGTCAGCCCGTCGAGTACGACGCCACCGAGGGGCCGCGCGGCCCGCAGGCCGAGCGGGTGCGCCCGACCGGCGGCGCCCCGCGCGGCGGCCGCCGCGACGACCGCGGCGGGCGTGACGACCGCGGCCGGGACGACCGGGGGCGGGGCCGGGCGCCGCGCGGCATCGTCGTCCAGGGCACCGTCACGCGCTTCGACGCCGACCGCGGCTTCGGGTTCATCGTCCCCGAGGACGTCTTCGTGCACGTCTCCGCGGTGACCCGCGGCGGCGACCTCGAGGAGGGCGACCGGGTCGAGTTCGAGCTGGTCGAGGGCAACCGGGGGCTGCAGGCCGACTCCGTGCGGCTGCTCCCGTCGACCCCGCGCCGCGGCGGCTACGACCGCCCCGCGCCCCGGGACCGCCGCGACGACCGCGGCGGCCGGGACCAGCGGCCGGCCCGCGCCCCGCGCGGCGGGGACGCCGGCGGCGACGCCGAGGGCACGGTGCAGTGGTTCAACGCCGAGAAGGGCTTCGGCTTCATCACCCCCGACGACGGCGGCGACGACGTCTTCGTGCACTACTCCGAGATCGAGGACGACGGCGGCTACCGCGAGCTCGAGGAGGGCCAGCGGGTCGCGTTCACCCGCACCTCCGGCGCCCGCGGCACCAGCGCCAGCGGCGTCCGCCCGCTCGGCTGACGCCGGTCCCGCCGGGCCGCCGCACCCCGGTGGCCCGGCGGGTTCAGCCGCGGCCGCGCAGCCAGGGGGCGAGCCAGCGCGACAGCCGTGGCATGACCACCTGGCCGAGCAGCACGACGACGACGGTCGCCGACAGCAGCAGCCGCGCCGGCAGCGGCCAGGACGCGATGTGCGGGGCCACGAGCAGCTGGAAGGCCAGCGTGATGGCGAAGACGACGGCGATGGTCAGCACGGTCAGCCGCCAGCGCGGGCCGGGGCGCGGCGGGGTGAGCGCGGTGAAGAAGCTGTCCAGCCCGGCGACGCGGGCGTAGTCGGCACCGTCGGCGAGGTGCTCGACCCGCTCGAGCGCCCGCTGGCGCTGCGCCGAGCGCTCCCAGCGGGCCAGCGACTCGCCGTCGGCGAAGCGGTAGACCAGGTGGTAGCGGGTGGAGCCGGGCCCCGGCCGCAGCAGGCTGGTGCCCAGGTTGCCCGGGAAGGCCGCGGCCAGGCCGAGGACGTCGGCGGCCCAGCGCTCGAACGCCTCGCGCTGCGCGGGCCGCACGTCGCGGGCGACGGTCACCGTGACCGGCTCGCCGGCGGCGGTCAGGTGTGCGGGCGTGGTGCTGGCGGAGGCGGGACGTCGCTGCACGGGTGCTGCAGCGTCCCCGCCGGGCGCGCCCTTCCCGCCGTGGAGGTGACCTCCCTCGCTCCCGAGCAGTCGAAGGACCCCCTGCCCCCCACCGCTCGCACGCTCGCGGCGGGTCCCTGCAGGGGGCCGAGGACACGGTCACCAGGGACACTGGGGAGGTGCCCGAGGGAGACACCGTCTGGCTGGCCGCCAAGCGCATGAACACCGCGCTGGCCGGCCAGACGCTGCGCCGCGGCGAGCTGCGGGTGCCGCAGCTGGCCGCCACCGACCTCACGGGCCGCACGGTCCGCGAGGTGGTCCCCCGCGGCAAGCACATGCTCACCCGGTTCACCGACGGCTGGACGCTGCGCACCCACTACCGGATGGACGGCAGCTGGCACATCTACCGCAAGGGCGCGCGGTGGCGCGGCGGGCCGGCGTTCTCCATCCGCGCGATCCTCGCCACCGACCAGTGGGACTGCGTCGGCTACCGGCTGCACGACGTCACGATGGTCCGCACCACCGACGAGGACCAGGTCGTCGGCCACCTCGGCCCCGACGTCCTCGGGCCGGACTGGGACCTCGACGAGGCGCTGCGCCGGCTGCGGTCGCACCCCGAGGAGCAGATCGGCGTCGCGATCCTCGACCAGCGCAACCTGTGCGGGCCGGGGAACCTCTACAAGGTCGAGGGGCTGTTCGTCTGCGGGGTGCACCCGTGGATGCGGGTGGCCGACGTCGAGGACCTGCCCGGGCTGGTCGACCGGACCCGCAACCTGATGCTGGCCAACCGGGACCGCCCCGAGCAGAGCACCACCGGCGACCTGCGCCGCGGCCGCGACCACTGGGTGTACGGCCGCAAGGACAAGCCCTGCTACCGCTGCGGCACCCCGATCCTGCGCGGCGACCAGGGTCCGGACCTGCAGGAGCGGATCACCTACTGGTGCCCGACCTGCCAGGCCACCGACGCGCCCGTCGACCCGGCGGCCCGCACCGGCGAGCCCGGCCGCCCGCCGCCGCTGGCCAACGCCCACTAGGGACGCCGCGGGCCCGGCTCCCAGGGGAGCCGGGCCCGCGGCCGTCAGGACCTAGGCGTTCTCGGGACGCTGGGCGGTCTGCTCGGTCTTCTCGAACGACGGCGACGCCGTCCCCGGGCCGATCGCCCCCGCAGCACCCGTGCCGCCCTCGACGGCGGGCTGCCCGCCCATCGCCGCGCGGATCTGCTCCAGCCGGGAGGCGCCGGCGACGTCGAGGGTCGCCTTCTGCACCTCGAGCATGCGGCCCTCGACGGAGGTCTGCGCGAGCTCGGCCTGGCCGAGCGCGTTGGCGTAGCGGGCCTCGATCTTGTCGCGGACCTCGGCCAGGCTCGGGGTGTTGCCCGGCGCGGACAGCTCGTTGACCTGGCGCATCGAGGCGGCCACGTGCTCCTGCATCTTGGCCTGCTCGAGCTGGCTCATGAGCTTGGTGCGCTCGGCCAGCGTCGTCTGCAGCCGCATCCGGCTCTGCTCGACGGCGCCGCGCGCCTGCTCGGCGGCCTGCAGCGCCTCGTCGTGGCTGCGCTTGAGGTCCTCCATCGCCTGTTCGGCGGCGACCAGCTGGGTGGCGAACGCCTGCGCGGCCTGCTCGTACTCGGCGGCCTTGGGCGCGTCCCCCCGGCCGCGGGCCTGGTCGGCCAGCACCAGCGCCTGGCGGGCCGAGGCCTGCAGCTTCTCCACCTCGCCGAGCTGCCGGTTGAGCCGCATCTCCAGCTGCCGCTGGTTACCCAGGACGGCGGCGGCCTGGTTGGCCAGCGCCTGGTGCCGCTGCTGCTCGGCCTCGATCGCCTGCTGGATCTGGATCTTCGGGTCCGCCCGCTGGTCGATCTGCGCGTTGGCCGACGCGGTCAGGTACCGCCAGAGCTTGACGATCGGGTTGGGCATGTTGGGCTCCTCCTGCTCCGGCGCGGTCCCGCGCCGCCTCCTGGCTCCCGCACCGCCGCGGTGCCACGGCGGTTCTCCCCGTCATCGTCCCAGCAGGAAGGGTGTCCCGGCCAACAGGGACGTCCCCGGTCCGGCCGGCGTCCCCCGTCCGGGGATCCCCGGAGAACCGGGCCGCGCCGGGCTAGGGTCGGCCGATGGACAGCGCCGTCCCCACCCTCACCGTCCTCGGCGAGCTCGTCGTCGATCTGCTGCCGGTCCCGGACGCCGACGCCGGTCCCGAGGGCACCGCGCCGCAGTACGTGGCGCGGCCAGGCGGCAACGCGCTCAACGTCGCCGTCGCCGCCGGGCGGCTGGGCACCCCGGTGGCGCTGCTGGCCCGCCTCGGCACCGGCCCGCTGGCCCCGGCGCTGCGGCGGCACGCGGAGCTGTCCGGCGTCGACACCCGCGGCATGGTGGCCGCGACCGAGCCGGTGAGCCTGGCCGTCGTCGGGCTGGGCCCGGACGGGTCCGCCGACTACGGCTTCCACGTGCAGGGCGCCGCCGACTGGCAGTGGACCGACGAGGAGCTGGCCGCCGTCGTCCCCGAGGCGACGGCGGTGCTGCACGTCGGGTCCATCTCCAGCTGGACCCCGCCCGGGTGCGACGCGATCGCCCGGCTGGCCGAGCGGCTGGCCGGCGGGGCACTCATCAGCGTCGACCCCAACCTGCGCCCGATGCTGGCCGGCGGCCCGGTCGGCGCCACGCTGGGCAACGACCCCGGCGCCGTCCGGGCCCGGCTCGACCGGCTGGTCGCCGTGGCCGACCTGGTCAAGGTCAGCGCCGAGGACCTCGGCTGGCTGGAACCCGACGCCGCGGGCGACCTCGACGCCACCGCGCAGCGCTGGGCCGGCCGCGGGCCGGCGCTGGTGCTGCTCACCGACGGCGGCGCGCCGCTGCGGATCGCCCGCCCGGCCCGGCCGCTGCTGCACCGCGAGCCGCCGCGGGTGACCGTCGCCGACACCGTCGGCGCCGGCGACACCCTCGCCGCCGGCTTCTTCGCCGGCCTGCTCGCCGCCGGGGTCACCTCCCGCGCGGCGCTGGAGGCGCTGTCCGACGACGACCTGCTGCGCCTGGTCGACGACGCCGCGCTGGCCGCCGCGCTCACCTGCACGCGGGTCGGCGCCGACCCGCCCACCGCCACGGAGCTGGCCGCGGCCCGCGGCTGACGCTGCCTAGGCCGGGGCCAGCCAGGCGGCGGTGTCCGGCGGCAGGTCGTCGGCGGCCGCGGCGCTGGTGAGCAGCACCCGCCCCAGCCCGGACAGCGGGACCGGCTCCGGGGACAGGTTGACCACGCAGCGCAGCGCCGTCCCGCGGTCGAAGGCCAGCACGCCGGCGTCGAGGTCCAGCCAGGTCAGCGGCTCCTCGGCCAGGAGCTCGCGGCGCAGCCGCAGGGCCGCCCGGTACAGCGAGAGCGTGGACGCCGGGTCGCCGCGCTGGGCTTGCACGGTCAGCGATCGCCACCACGCCGGCTGGGGCAGCCACGGGGCGACGCCGTCGGGCGCGAACCCGAACGGCGGGCGGTCCCCCGACCACGGCAGCGGCACGCGGCAGCCGTCGCGGCCGCGCGCGGTGTGCCCGGACCGCTCCCAGGTGGGGTCCTGCAGCGCGTCGGTGGGCAGGTCCTCGACCTCGGGCAGGCCGAGCTCCTCCCCCTGGTACAGGTACGCCCCACCAGGGAGGGCGAGCGTCAGCAGCGCCGCGGCGCGCGCCCGCCGCAGCCCGAGGGCGAGGTCGGCGGGCCAGGCCGCGTCGAAGCCCATGACGGCGGCGCCGCTGTGCGCCCGGCCGAAGCGGGTGAGGTGCCGGGTCTCGTCGTGGCTGGACAGCACCCAGGTGGCCGGCGCACCGACCGGGGCGAGCGCCGCGAGGGTGCCGTCGACCACCGCGCGCAGGGCCGCGGCGTCCCACGGCGCCCTGAGGTAGTCGAAGTTGAAGGTGGTGTGCAGCTCGTCCGGGCGCACGTACCGCGCCAGCCGCTCGGGCCCGCGGACGACGGCCTCGGAGACGAACAGCCGGTCGCCGTCGTAGGTGTCGCCGATGCGCCGCCAGCGGCGGAAGACCTCGTGCACCGCGTCGACGTCCCAGTGCGGGTTGTCCACCCACTCGCTGCTGGCGAACACCGCGCCCGGGCCGTGCCCGGCGTCGGGCAGGCCGGGCACCTTGGCCATCGCCGGCGCGGCGTCCACGCGGATCCCGTCGACCCCGCGGTCGAGCCAGAACCGCACGATCCCGTCGAACTCCTCCTGCACCTCCCGCGAGGTCCAGTCCAGGTCGGGCTGCTCGGGCGCGAACAGGTGCAGGTACCACTGCCCCGGTCGGCCGTCAGGCTCGCGCACCCGCGTCCAGGCCGGGCCGCCGAACGCGCTGATCCAGTCGTTGGGCGGCTCGGTGCCGCCCGCGCGGCCGTCCCGGAAGAAGTAGCGCGCCCGCTCGGGCGCCCCCGGTCCCCCGGCGAGGGCGGCCCGGAACCACGGGTGCTCGGCCGAGGTGTGGTTGGCGACGAGGTCGACGACGACGCGCAGCCCCAGCGCGTGTGCCTCGGCGAGCAGCGCGTCGACGTCGGCCAGGGTGCCGAACCGCGGGTCGACGTCGCGGTGGTCGGCGACGTCGTAGCCGCCGTCGGCCATGGGTGAGGGGTACCAGGGGGTGACCCACAGGGCGTCGACGCCGAGGTCGGCCAGGTACGGCAGCCGGCCGCGCAGGCCGGGGACGTCGCCCAGCCCGTCCCCGGTCCCGTCCGCGAAGCTGCGCAGGTAGACCTCGTAGACCACCGCCGTCCGCCACCACGGGCGGCGGTGGTCCACGGAGAGGGTCCGGTCCTCCCTCAGGCGCTCGCCCGGTGGGCCCCGGACGACCCGGAGGACCCGGACGGCCCGGTGCTCCCGGAGATGACGCTGGAGCCGACGGTCTGCCCGCTGGCCTGCGCGTCCTGCACCTGCCCGACCCGGTCCTCCTCGGCCAGTTGGGTGAGCCGGGCGCCGGCCTCGGCGTCGCGGGTGAGGTTCTCACCCGTCTGCGGGTCGAAGACGTGGATCTTCCGGCTGTCGAGCCAGAACTCCGCGTCCCGGCCCTCGCGGATGCGGCTGGTCGCGTCGATCGACACGATCGCCTGGGTGCGCAGCTCCTCGGAGTCGAGCTCGCGGGAGAGGTCGCGCAGCTGGGCGGTGATCGCCTCCGGCGCCTCGTAGGGGATGTAGGCGTACTGCGAGTCGCCGAGCCACTCGGTCACGTCGACGCGGGCGCGGAAGACCGACCCGTGCGGCCGCTTGGCCTCGTCGACCAGCGAGGCGTCCTCGAAGTACTCGGGCCGGATGCCGACCAGCAGCAGGTCGCGGCCCCGCACGGCGGCGACGCGCTTCTCGTCGAGCTCCACCTGACCGAACGGCGTCTGCAGGGCGTTGCCCTCCAGCGTCGCCGGGAGGAAGTTCATCGGCGGGGAGCCGATGAAGCCCGCCACGAAGAGGTTGACCGGCTGCTCGTACAGCTCCCGCGGCGAGGCGACCTGCTGGATCCTCCCCTTGCGCAGGACGCAGACCCGGTCCCCGAGGGTCATCGCCTCGGTCTGGTCGTGGGTGACGTACACGGTCGTGATGCCCAGCCGGCGCTGCAGCCGGCTGATCTCGGTGCGCATCTGGCCGCGCAGCTTGGCGTCGAGGTTGGACAGCGGCTCGTCGAAGAGGAACGCCTCGGCCTGGCGCACGATGGCCCGGCCCATCGCGACGCGCTGCCGCTGACCACCGGAGAGGTTGGCCGGCTTGCGCTCGAGGTGCTCGCGCAGCTCGAGCACGTCTGCGGCCTCGTTCACCCGGCGCCGGACCTCGTCGTCGGGCGTCTTCGACAGCCGCAGCGGGAAGGCGATGTTCTCGAACACCGTCATGTGCGGGTACAGCGCGTAGTTCTGGAAGACCATCGACAGGTTGCGCTCGCGCGGCGCCAGCTCGTTGACGCGCTTGCCGCCGATGAGCATGTCGCCGCTGGTGATGTCCTCGAGCCCGACGATCATCCGCAGCAGCGTCGACTTCCCGCAGCCGGACGGGCCGACGAGGATCATGAACTCGCCGTCGGCGATGTCCAGGCTGACGTCGTTCACGGCCGGGTAGCCGTCCCCGTACTGCTTGACGATGTTCTTCATCTCGATGGAGGCCATCAGATCTCGTCCCCTCGATGGGTCGGCGGGATGGTGGGCACGGCCGGGTCAGCCCTTGACCGCGCCGTTGGTGAGACCGGCGACGATGCGCCGCTGGAACAGGAGCACGAGGACGACGACGGGGATGGTGACGATCACCGCCGCCGCGGCGATGGCACCGGTGGGGTCCTGGAACTGGGACGCGCCGGAGAACAGGCCGAGCGCGGCCGGGACGGGGCGGGCGGCGTTCGTCGAGGTGAGCGAGATGCCGTACGCGAAGTCGTTCCAGGCGATGAAGAAGGCGATGATCGCCGTGGTGAACACGCCGGGCGCGGCCAGCGGGACGATCACCTTGCGGAACGCCTGCCAGGTGGTCGCGCCGTCGACCTGGGCCGCCTGCTCCATCTCCCAGGGGATCTCCCGGAAGAACGCCGACATGGTCCAGATGGAGATCGGCAGGGTCAGCGACAGGTAGGGGATGATCAGGCCCGGCCAGGTGTCGTACAGCCCGATCTGCCGCCACAGGTTGAACAGCGGCGTGACGATCGAGATGACCGGGAAGATCGCCACGGCCAGCGCGGTGCCGAGGATGAGCCTCTTGCCCGGGAAGTCCAGCCGGGCGATCGCGTAGGCGGCGAACATCGAGAGGATGCACGAGATGAACGTCGCGATCAGGCAGATCCCGAAGCTGTTGCGCAGCGCCGGCAGGAACAGGTCACTCGCCGAGCCGGTGAGGATCGTGGAGTAGTTCTCCCACGTCCAGGCCGACGGCAGGAACGACTGGTTCGCCAGGTCCGCTGTCGTCTTGAACGACAGCGAGACGATCCAGGCGATCGGGAACAGGCAGTAGAGGACGATCAGGGCACCGCCGACCCACCACCAGGTCTTCTCCTTGGTCGACATCAGCGCTCCCCTCGTGCCTGGGCCAGGTCGACCCGGAATCCCTTGATGAAGCTGAAGGCGATGAGCACCACCGACAGGAACAGCAGCACGGACACGGCCGAGCCGAGGCCGATCTCCACCCGGGAGATCGTCTGCCGGTAGGCGAGGAACGAGACCGACTCGGTGTTGTTCGCGCCGGCGGTCATGATGAAGATGCTGTCGAAGATCCGGAACGCGTCCAGGGTCCGGAACAGCAGCGCCACCATGATGGCGGCCTTCATGTTGGGGATGGTGACCCGCCACATCCGCTGCCACCAGGTGGCGCCGTCCACCTTGGCGGCCTCCTGCAGCACCTCCGGGACCTGGGCCAGGCCCGCCAGGAGCAGCAGCGAGATGAACGGCGTCGTCTTCCAGATCTCGGCCAGGCAGATCACGAAGAGCGAGGAGGCCTGGCCGCCGAACCAGTCGGTGGTGTCGCTGACACCTGGTAGCCAGGCGAACCAGCTGTTGACGAAGCCGGTGTTGATCCGGAAGGCGAACGCCCAGGCGTAGGCCGACACGACCGTGATCACCGCGTAGGGGATCAGGATGGCGGCCCGGACCAACGGGCGGATCGAGCTGAGCGCCTTGGCCATCACCAGGGCCAGGGCGAAGCCGAGCACCAGCTCGACGGCCACCGTGACCACGGTGATGATCACGGTGACGAGGATGGACTGCCACCACACGCCGTCGGTGAGGATCACCCAGTAGTTGCCGAGGCCGTCGAAGGACCGGTTCTCGGGGTCGGTCAGCCGGTAGTTGAACAGCGAGTAGTAGACCGCCTGGACGATCGGGTAGGCGGTCACCAGCAACATGACCACGAAGGCCGGTCCGGCCAGCATCCAGCCGAGCTTGCGCTCGGCCCGGGACCGGTCGCTGATCGTGCCGCGCGGCGCGGAGACGGGCTGGGTCTTCTCGACCGGCGGCAGCGTCGTCTGACTCATAGCAGCTGCTCCCCTGTGAGGACGGCCTCGGTGAGGGTCTCGGTGCGTTCACCCGTCTGGTCGTCGACCGAGCCCGGCGGGTGGAACTCGCGCAGGAAGCACCCGAGGACCTCGCTGTAGTAGGGCGTGAGCGGGCGGGACGCCGCCAGCTCGAGGGACTCGCGGATGGTGTCGGCCATCGGGTAGGCCTCCTGCACCTCGGGGTCGTCGTACACCGCGACCGACGACGCCGGGTTGCCGTTGGTCACCATGTACTCGGCCTGGTTGTCGTCCTGGACGATGCAGGTGACCGCCTCGTAGGCGAGGTCGGGGTACCGGCTGAACGCCGACACCGCGATGTCGATCCCGCCGAGGGGCGGCGCGCTCGGCGTGCCCTCGTCGACCGCGGGGTAGAGCGCCCACCCGTAGTCGTCGGGCACCGACTGGTCGAGCGTGCCGGCCTCGACCTTGGAGAGGGCCTGGGCGTAGACGAACGGCCAGTTGACCATGAAGCCGGCGTCGTCGCTCTCGAACTCGCTGGCGCTGGTGTCCTCGCTGGCCGTGGTGAATCCGGCGCCGACCGCGGAGGAGTTGGCGACGCTGGCCATGACCTCGGAGGCGCGGTCGGCCTCGGGAGTGGCGAGACCGAACTGGATGCTCTCGGGGGTGTCCCCGCTCTCGACGATGTACTGGCCACCGGCGGACTCGAGGAGCGCGTTGAACCACACCATCAGGGACTCCGACCGCCGGCCCTGGGCGCTGAGCAGCTTGTCCTGGCTCTCCGCGGCCTCGATCAGCTGGTCCCAGGTCACCGGCTCCGTCATGTCGAGACCCGCGGCCTCGGCCACCGACTTGCGGTACCAGAGGAGCTGGGTGTTCGACCAGAAGGGGACCGCGACGAGCTCGCCGTCCCACGTGGCGGAGTCCAGCGCCCCCTGGAACACGCCCTCGCTGACCTCCTGCGCGACGTCCTCCGGGACGGGGGCGAGGAAGCCCGCCTGGGCGAACTCCGGCGGGAACACCACGTCGAGGCTCATGAGGTCGATCGACTTGTCCTCGGCCGCCAGCCGGCGGACCAGCTGCTCGCGCTGGGCGGGCGAGTCACGGGGGAGCTGGGACACCTCGATCGTGTAGGCCCCGTCCGACTCCTCGGAGCAGCGTTCGGCGATCGTCGCCTGGCCACCGGAGTCGGGGTTGATGTACCACGTCAGGGTCGGGGTCCCGCCGTCCCCGTCACCGCCGCAGGCGGCCAGCGTGGACGCCACCACCGCCGCGGTGGCCACGCTGCCCAGCGCGCGGCGTCGCCGCCTGCGCCCGCTCCGGTGTGGTCGACCGGCTCCGGTCTCCGGGATCCGTCCTGCGATGGACAAGACTCATCGCCTCCGTTTCGGCGAGCACCGACGATCACCGCGTGATCAGTACCGTGGCCCTGATCACAGGAGCGCGCAACCCGGCCGTTAACCGGCCGTGACCTGCGGGAGCGGCGGCGATCCGCCTCAGGTGCGCCGGGCGATGACCGACGGCGTGGTGATCTCCTCCGGGGTCCGGGAGAGCACGTCGTCGAGGTAGGACCGGAGGGCCTTCCTCGCCCCGACGTCGCGGCCGGCCTGCTCGGACAGGAACCACCGGTGCTCGAGCACCTCGTGGAACACCTCGGCCGGCGCCAGGCGCCCGGCCAGCTCCTTGGGGACCGCGTCGACGACCGGCTGGTACACCTCGGTCAGCCAGCGGGTGCTGGCCTCGGCCTGCGGCACCGGCCGGCCCGTCTTCTGCTCGAGGTAGGCGCGGTAGGAGCGCAGGTCGTTGAGCAGCCGGCGGGCCTGGTTCTCCTGCACCTCCAGGCCGGTCAGCCGGAACAGCTCCCGCCGGTGCTGACCCGGGGAGGAGACCCGGGTCTCGACCCGGAGCCGGGCGCCCTCGTCGGAGGTGACGAGCTCGACCTCGCCGACGTCGAAGCCGAGGTCGTTGAGCCGCCGCAGCCGCTCGGCCACCCGGTAGCGCTGCTCGTCGGCGGAGAAGACCTCCTCGCGGGTGACCTCGTCCCACAGCAGCTCGTAGCGGCGGGGCAGGCTCTCGGCCACCTCGATGGGGTCGACGCCGTCGGGCAGGAGCTCGCCGAACTGCAGGTCCAGCAGCTCCGCGCCGACCCGCTCCCGCGCGAGGTCGAGGTCGTAGTGGCGCTGGCCGCGGGACAGCTGCGGGTGCCGCTCGGCGGTCTCGGCGTCGACCAGGTGCGCGGCCAGCGCCCCGGCGTCGAGGCGGAAGAGGGTGTTGGACAGCGAGCAGTCGCCCCAGAAGACGCCGGCCAGGTGCAGCCGCACGAGCAGCACCACCATGGTGTCCATGAGCTGGTCCACCGACTGCCGGGCGCTGGGCCGCGAGAACAGGTAGCGGTAGGACATCGAGTACTCGAGGTACCGGGTCACCAGGATGGCGTCCTGGCCGCCGGGCCGGTCCACGCAGACGCCGAGCACCGAGACCGCCGGCAGGCCCTCCTCCTCGAACTCGCCGAGCAGCGCGTACTCGTGCCGGGCCAGCGGCTCGGCGATCTCCTTGAGGGCGAAGACCTGGTCCTGCTCGGCGACGAAGCGGACGACGTGCCGGGAGATGCCGCGCTGCGGGACCTCGAGGAGCAGGTCCGGGTCCCACTCCTCCAGCGGCTGGTGCCACGGCAGCGCGAGCAGCCGGGCACCCTCGGTCCCCGGTGGCCGGAACAGGTACCGCACGGCGACCTCCGCAGGTTCCCGGAGCAGCCGACCGCCCGCTGGTGGGCGGTCTCCCCCGGGATCACCCTGCCACGGCGGGGGGCGCGACGCCCGGCACCGCGGCGGGGCGGCGCGCCCGCCGCGGTGGGCGGCTACGCGGCGAGCGAGACGGCGCGCAGCCCGGCGCGGGCCGGCTTCTCGGCGCCGACCAGCGCGAGCGCGGGCTCGGCGACGGGCGCGGCCTCGGCGGCGGGCGCCGACGCGGCGGCCGGCTCGGCCGCGGCCTCCTCGGCGGGGGTGGTGCCGGTGGGGGCCAGCGGGCGGACGCGGGTGTCGGAGCCCCGCAGTCCGGAGCTCACCTCGGCGAGCAGGTCGGCGAGCTCGACGTCGAGGGCGTCGCAGATGGAGGCGAGCAGCTCGGAGGAGGCCTCCTTCTGCCCGCGCTCGACCTCGGAGAGGTAGCCCAGGCTCACCCGGGCGGCACCGGAGACGTCGCGCAGCGTGCGCCGCTGCTGCAGCCGGTGACCGCGCAGGGTCCGCCCGAGCTGGGTGCGCAGCAGCGTCATGGCCGTCTCCTGTCTGGCAGAGGGAAGAGCGGCGGCACCCGCGGGTGCCGTGCGCCCACGGTACGCGGCCTGCCCGCCCCGGATGGAGCCGACGCGGACGCGTCCGCTCATGGCGTAACGCCGCAGGCCGGCACGCACTTCCCGGGGCGGCCCCGGCCTCAGGCCGCGCTGTCGGTGACCGAGCCGGTGGGCCCGGCGGCGCGCCGCGCGGCGGCGGCGCGCATGGCCCGGGCGCTGGTGCGGCGCAGGGTCAGCGCGCGGTAGACGTAGTCGAGGCCGGTGACCAGCGTGAGCACGACGGCGGCGGCCATGACCCACCAGCGGGCGCTGGCCAGCACGCCGGTCAGCGGCAGGGTGTACAGCCCGATGGCCAGGGCCTGGACGACGGTCTTGGCCTTGCCGCCGCGGCTGGCGGCGATGACGCCGTGCCGGATGACCCAGAACCGCAGCAGGGTCACGCCGACCTCGCGGACGAGGATGGTCAGCGTCACCCACCAGGGCAGCAGCCCGAGCACCGACAGCCCGACCAGCGCGGTCCCGGTGAGCGCCTTGTCCGCGATCGGGTCGGCGAGCTTGCCGAACTCGGTCACCTGGCCGGTGCGGCGCGCGATGAGCCCGTCGTAGCGGTCGGTGATGATCGCCAGCGCGAAGAACACCGTCGCCCACACGCGGCGGTCGTCGTCCATGCCGCCGTCGGACAGGAGCAGGACGGCGAACACCGGCACCAGGGCCAGCCGCAGGACGGTGAGCGCGTTCGGCAGGTTGACCAGCCTGGCCGACTGCGGCGGGGTCGCCGCGGGGTCCGGCAGGACGGCGCTCACCGCCCGCTCACCGCCCGGCCGGGAGGGAGGCGGGCTCGAGGGCGGCCGCGACCAGGTCGACGCCCTCGGTGCCGACCACCTCGGCCGCGAGCAGCTGCCCGGGCCGGGCGTCGGCGGGGACGCCGGTCAGCGTGGTCGTGCCGTCGGCGTCGGGGTCCTGGTGGGCGGCGTGGCCGGCCCAGGCGCCGGGGCCCTCCTCCGCCGACAGGTCCTCGGTGAGCAGCACCTCGACGCGCTCGCCGACGCGGTCCTCGGCGCGCTGGGCGGTGAGCTCCTCGACCAGGTCGGTGATCCGCCGGACGCGGGCGTCGATCTCGGCCCGGCCGAGCTTGCCCGGCAGGCCGATCGCCTCGGTGCCCTCCTCGTCGGAGTAGCCGAACACCCCGACGGCGTCGAGGCGGCCCTCGGTGAGGAAGCGCTCGAGCTCGGCGACGTCGTCCTCGGTCTCCCCCGGGAAGCCGAGGATGACGTTGGTGCGGAACCCGGCCGTGGGCGCCAGCGACCGGGCGCGCTCGATCAGCGCGAGGAAGTCGTCGGTGCCGCCGAACCGGCGCATCCGGCGCAGCAGGCCGGGCGAGGAGTGCTGGAACGACAGGTCGAAGTACGGCGCGACGCCGTCGGTCGCGGCGATGACCTCGAGCAGGCCCGGGCGCAGCTCGGCCGGCTGCAGGTAGGCAACCCGCACCCGGGCGATGCCCTCGACCGCGGCCAGCTGCGGCAGCAGCCGCTCCAGCGAGCGCAGGTCGCCGAGGTCCTTGCCGTAGGAGGTGGAGTTCTCGCTGACCAGCACCAGCTCGGTCACGCCCTGCCCGGCCAGCCAGCGGGCCTCGCCGAGGACCTCGGCCGGGGGGCGGGAGACGAACGAGCCGCGGAAGGCCGGGATGGCGCAGAAGGCACACCGCCGGTCGCAGCCGGAGGCGAGCTTGAGCGCGGCCGAGGGACCGGAGGCCAGCCGGCGGCGCTGCACCCAGCCGTGGCCGGGGATCGCCGGGGCCTCCGCAGACGCGGCCGCGGCGGTGCGCGCGACGGGGCTGATCGGCAGGAGCGTGCGGCGGTCGCGCGGCGAGTGCGGGACCAGCGGGCGGCCGGCGAGGACGTCGTCGAGCCGGTCGCCGATCGCGGCGTAGTCGTCGAAGCCGAGCACGGTGGCCTCGGGCAGCGCCCCGGCCAGCTCGGAGCCGTAGCGCTCGGCCATGCAGCCGACGGCGACCACCTCGGCGCCGCTGTCGGTGGCCGCGAGGATGGCGTCGACCGAGTCCTTCTTGGCCGACTCGATGAACCCGCAGGTGTTGACCAGGACGGCGTCGGCGCCGTCGGGGTCCTCGACCAGTCGGTAGCCGTCGGCGGCCAGGCGGCCGGCCAGCTCCTCCGAGTCGACCTCGTTGCGGGCGCAGCCGAGGGTCACCACCGCCACCGTGCGGGCAGGGCCGGTCGGAGCTGTCACCGGCCCATCGTAGGCGCCGGGCGCCACCCTCCCCTGCCGAGCGGGGGTGACGCCGCCCGCTCCCCCGCTCAGCCCTCGCCCGCGGGGAGGGTCCCGCCACGCAGCGTGAACAGGACCGACTCCAGCTCGTCGGGCTTGACCAGCACGTCACGGGCCTTGGAGCCCTCCGACGGGCCGACGACGCCCCGGGTCTCCATGAGGTCCATGAGCCGGCCGGCCTTGGCGAAGCCGACCCGCAGCTTGCGCTGCAGCATCGACGTCGAGCCGAACTGGCTGGTGACGACGAGCTCGACGGCCTGGCACAGCAGGTCCAGGTCCCCGCCGATGTCCTCGTCGATCTCCTTCTTCTCGCCCTGGGCGGCGCTGAAGACCTCCTCGCGGTACTCCGGCTCGGCCTGGCGCTTGGTGAACTCGACGACCGCCTCGATCTCGGCGTCGGACACGTAGGCGCCCTGCACGCGGATCGGCTTGCCGGCGCCGATCGGCAGGAACAGGGCGTCGCCCATGCCGATCAGCTTCTCCGCGCCGGGCTGGTCGAGGATGACCCGGCTGTCGGTGAGGCTGGAGGTGGAGAACGCCAGCCGCGAGGGCACGTTGGCCTTGATCAGGCCGGTGACGACGTCGACCGAGGGCCGCTGGGTGGCGAGCAGGAGGTGGATGCCGGCCGCGCGCGCCTTCTGGGTGATGCGGACGATCGACTCCTCGACGTCGCGCGGGGCGACCATCATGAGGTCGGCGAGCTCGTCGACGATCGCGAGGATGTACGGGTAGGGCCGGTAGACCCGCTCGCTGCCCGGCGGCGCCACGATCTCGCCCCGCTCGACCTTGCGGTTGAAGTCGTCGATGTGCCGGACGCCGGACGCCCGCATGTCCTGGTAGCGCTGCTCCATCTCCTCGACCAGCCAGGCCAGCGCGGTGGCCGCCTTCTTCGGGTCGGTGATGATCGGCGTGATCAGGTGCGGGATGCCGTCGTAGGGCGTGAGCTCGACCATCTTCGGGTCGACCAGGATCATCCGCAGCTGGTCGGGCGTGGCCCGCAGCAGCAGCGACACGAGCACCGAGTTGACGCAGCTGGACTTGCCGGAGCCGGTGGCGCCGGCGACCAGCAGGTGCGGCATCTTCGCGAGGTTGGCGCAGACGAAGCCGCCCTCGATGTCCTTGCCCAGACCCACCAGCATCGGGTGCGGGTCCTGCTTGGCGACGGTGGAGCGCATGACGTCGCCGAGGCTGACGGTCTCGCGGTCGGTGTTGGGCACCTCGACGCCGACCGCGGACTTGCCCGGGATCGGGGCGAGGATGCGGATGTTGTCGTTGGCGACCGCGTACGCGAGGTTCTTGGTCAGCGCGGTGATCTTCTCGACCTTGACCGCGGGGCCGAGCTCGATCTCGTAGCGGGTGACCGTCGGGCCGCGGGTGAAGCTCGTGACGGCGGCGTCGACGTTGAACTGCTCGAGGACGCCGGTGATCGCCTCGATGGCGGCGTCGTTGGCCTGCGAGCGCGCCCGCGGCGGGGTGCCCGGGCGCAGCGAGTTGATCGAGGGCAGCACGTAGTCGCCCTCGACCGGCTCGATGACCAGCTGCTGGGGCTCCTCGACCGGCGGGAGGTCCTCCGGCGGCGCCGTGCGGTCGACGACGGCCGGCCGCCGGGGCGCGGCGGGCGCCGGCTCGTGCCGGACGGCCTCCCGCACGTCGGCGGTGGGCACGTGGTCGATCGGGCCGGTGGCGGTGAGGTCGGGGGCGTCCTCGTCGAGGACCTCGGCCAGCGCGGCGCGCTTGGAGCGGCGCGGCTTGACCGGCTCGGCCGGCTCCTCCTCGGCCCAGTCCTCGTCGTAGCCGTCCTCGTCCCACTCCTCGTCGCCACCCCGGCCGACGAGCTCGCGCAGCCGCTCGGGCACCTGGTGCAGCGGGGTCCCGGTGAGCACCAGGACCGCGAAGACGGCGAGCAGCGAGAGCAGGACGACGGCCACGACGGCGCCGAGCCCCGCGGTCAGCGGCGTCCCGACGACCCAGCCGACCAGGCCGCCCGAGCCGGGCTCCCCGCCCATCGGGTCCGCGGGGGTGCCGACGACGGAGGCGATGCCGAGCACCGCGAGGGTGGCGCACACCCAGCCGATGGCCAGCCGGCCGCGGGCCTCCGGGCGCGGCGCGCGGCGCAGCAGCCGCAGCGCGACGAGGAACAGCAGCGCGGGCAGGACGACGAGCAGGGAGCCGACGATCCAGCGGACGCCGTCGGCCAGGCCCGCGCCCACGGGGCCGATGCCGTCGAACCACGCGGCGGCGCCGAGCACGACGGCGAGCCCGAGGACGGCGAGGCCGGCACCGTCGCGGCGGTGCTCGGGGGCCAGCGGCTCGGCCTCCTCCGGGCGGGCGATCGAGCGGGCCAGCCCGCCGGCGCCGCGGGCGACCAGGGACCAGGCGCTCGCGGCGGCCCGGAAGGCGCCGGCGGCCGCGCCCGGCCCCTGCTTCGGGGCGGGCCGGCGGGCGGGCGGCTTGCGGTTGCCGTTGCGGGCGGGCGTGCGCGAGGCCGGCCGCTTGCCGGAGGCCGTCGACCCGGACCGGCCCTTCGGGGCCGAGCCGGCCGGCCGGCGCGAGGGCGTGGTGCGGGCAGGCATGCGTCGACGGTAGCCGCCGGCCGGCGTCCTCCCAGGAAGGCGCGTGATCGTGTCCCCGGCCTACGGTCGCTGCATGCCGACCTCCTCCCCCGTCCCGTACGGCAGCTGGCCCACCCCGATCACCTCGGCACTCGTCGTCCGCGCGGCCGCGCGCCTCGGCGAGGTCGCCGTCGACGGCGGCGACGTCTGGTGGTCCGAGTCACGCCCCGGCGAGGGCGGCCGGTCGGCGCTGGTCCGGCGCGCGGCCGACGGCACCACGACCGACGTCCTCCCCTCCCCCTGGAACGCCCGCACCCGGGTGCACGAGTACGGCGGGGCGGCGTGGGCGGTCGCCGGCGGCACGCTGTGGTTCACCCACTTCGACGACCAGCGGCTGTACCGGCTGTCCCCCGGCGACCAGGCACCGGTCGCCGTCACGCCCGAGCCGGAGCTGCCGGCCGGCGTGCGGTACGCCGACCTCACCCCGGACGCCGGCGGCGCGCTGCTCGCCGTCCGGGAGACGCACGCCGCCTCCGGCGCCGCGGCCGACGTCGTCGACGAGGTGGTGTGGCTGGCGCCGGACGGCACCGCCGAGGTGCTGGTCAGCGGGCCGGACTTCGTCTCCGACCCCCGGCCCGGCCCCGACGGGCAGCTGGCCTGGCTGCAGTGGCACCACCCGGACATGCCCTGGGACGCCGCGCAGCTGGTCGTCCGCGCCGCCGACGGCACCGAGACCGTGGTCGCGGGCGGCCCGGACGAGTCGGCCGTGCAGCCCACCTGGGCCGACGACGGCACCCTCTGGTTCTGCTGCGACCGCACCGACGTGTGGTCGCTGTGGCGGTGGCGTCCGGGCGGCGAGGCGGAACTGGTCCTCGACACCGGCACCGAGATCGCCGGGCCGCAGTGGGTCTTCGGCTCCCGCCGGTTCGTCCTGCTGCCCGGCGGCCGGGTGGTCGCCGCGGCCGGCGGCGAGGGCGGGGACCGGCTGGTCGTGGTGGAGGCCGACGGCACCACGCGGGAGGTGGCGCTGCGCGGGTGGACCGCCCTGCGGTACCTCACCGCGCTCGGCGACGGCGTCGTCTGCGTGGCCGGCAGCCCGGCGAGCGAGCCCGTGGTGCTGCGCGCGGACCTCTCCGGGCGCAGCGAGGTGCTGCGCCCGGCGCGCGACCTCGGGCTGGACCCGGCCTGGTTCTCCGCGCCGGAGCACCTGACCTTCCCGACCGAGGAGCGCGGCACCGGCATCGCCGAGGCGCACGCCGCGGTCTACCCGCCGGCGAACCCGGAGGCCACCGCGCCCGAGGGGGACCTGCCGCCGCTGATCGTGATGGTGCACGGTGGCCCGACGTCGGCCCACCCGCGCGTGCTGGACCTGGAGATCCAGTACTTCACCTCGCGCGGGTTCTGCGTGGCGCACGTCGACTACCGCGGCTCCACCGGCTACGGCCGCCGCTACCGCGACGCGCTGCAGGGCCGGTGGGGCGTCGTCGACCTCGACGACGTCGTCGCCTGCGCCCGCTCCCTCGCCGACGCCGGCCGGGTGGACCCCGCCCGCATGGCCATCCGCGGCGGCTCGGCCGGCGGCTACACGACGCTGGCCGCGCTCACCCTGCGCCCCGGCGTCTTCACCGCCGGCGCGAGCCACTTCGGCGTCGCCGACCTCGGCGCCCTGGCCGCGGACACGCACAAGTTCGAGTCCCGCTACCTCGACGGGCTGGTCGCGCCGTGGCCGGAGGGCGCCGACGTGTACGCCGAGCGATCGCCGATCACGCAGGTCGGCGCGCTGGACACCCCGCTGGCGGTGTTCCAGGGCGCCGAGGACCGCGTCGTCCCGCCGGAGCAGGCCGAGGTGATGGTCGCGGCACTGCGGGAGAAGGGCGTGCCGCACGCCTACCTGCTGTTCGACGGCGAGCAGCACGGTTTCCGGCGGGCGGAGAACATCCGCGCCGCCCTCGACGGCGAGCTGTCCTTCTACGCGCAGGTGTGGGGCTTCGACCTGCCGGCCGGCGAGGGCATCGACCCGATCGAGGTGGTGCGGTAGCCGCTCAGACCTCGAGCACCGTCGGGATGATCATCGGGCGGCGGCGGTGGGTGTCGGACACCCACTTGCCGACCGTCCGGCGGATCGTCTGCGACAGCCGGTGGGCGTCGCGCTGACCGTCGGCGAGCTCCCGCTTGAGGTTGTCCTCGACCAGGTGCAGCACCTCGTCGAAGGCGCTCGGGTCGTCGGAGAAGCCGCGGGTGGACAGGTGCACCGGCCGGACGATCGTGCCCGTCGAGGGCTCGATCACCACGGTGAGCGCCACGAAGCCCTCGTCGCCGAGGATCCGCCGCTCCTGCAGCGACTCCTCGCCGACGTCGCCCACGTTGAGCCCGTCGACGTAGACGTTGCCCACCGGCACCGACCCGGTGATCGAGGCCTTGCCGTCGACCAGGTCCACCACCACGCCGTCCTCGGCGAGGAGGACCCGGTCGGCGGTCATGCCGGTCTCCTCGGCCAGCGCGGCGTGCGCCCGCAGGTGCCGCCACTCCCCGTGCACCGGCATGAGGTAGCGCGGCTTGGCGACGTTGAGCAGGGTGCGCAGCTCGCCGGCCGGGGCGTGCCCGGAGACGTGCACGCGCGCGGTCTCCTTGTGCACGACGGTGGCGCCGAGCCGGGCCAGCCCGTTGATGACCTTGTAGACGGCGGTCTCGTTGCCGGGCACCAGCGAGGAGGCCAGCACGATCGTGTCGCCGGCCTCGATGGTCACCTGGTGGTGCTCGCCGCGGGCCATGCGCCCGAGCGCCGACAGCGGCTCGCCCTGCGACCCGGTGCTGATCAGCACCACCTGCTCCGGCGGCATGCTCGTCGCCTCGTCCAGGCTCACCATCAGCCCCGGCGCGACCCGCAGCAGGCCCAGGTCCCGGGCAACACCCATGTTGCGGACCATCGAGCGGCCGACCATGGCGACCTTGCGGCCGTGCGTCTCCGCGGCGTCGAGCACCTGCTGGATGCGGTGCACGTGGCTCGCGAAGCTGGACACGATCAGCCGCTGGGTGGCGCGGCGGAAGACGTCCTCGAGCACCGGCCCGATCGACCGCTCGGGCGTGACGAACCCGGGGATTTCGGCATTGGTGGAGTCGGCCAGCAGCAGGTCGATGCCCTCGAGGCCCAGCCGGGCGAAGGCGCCGAGGTCGGTGAGGACGCCGTCGAGCGGGAGCTGGTCCATCTTGAAGTCGCCGGTGTGCACCAGCACGCCCGCGGGCGTGTGGACGGCGACGGCCAGCGCGTCGGGGATCGAGTGGTTGACCGCGATGAACTCGCAGTGGAACGGCCCCGCGACGTGGTCGTCGCCCGCCGCGACCTCGACCAGGGTGGGCACCAGCCGGTGCTCGCGCAGCTTGGCCGCCACCAGGGCGAGGGTGAACCGCGAGCCGACCAGCGGGATGTCCCCGCGCAGCCGCAGCAGGTAGGGGATCGCGCCGATGTGGTCCTCGTGCCCGTGGGTGAGGACGACGGCGACGACGTCGTCGAGGCGGTGCTCGATGACCCCGAAGTCGGGGAGGATCAGGTCGACGCCGGGCTGCTCGGCCTCGGGGAACAGCACCCCGCAGTCGATGACCAGCAGCTTCCCGTCGAACTCGACCACGGCCATGTTGCGGCCGATCTCGCCGAGCCCGCCGAGCGCGATGACCCGCAGGCCGCCGGCGGGCAGCGGGGGCGGCGTCTTGAGGTCCAGGTGCGGCTGACCGGCGGTGCCGGCGGAGCTAACGGTCACGGGGCGGTGCTCGCAGGGATCACAGGGGGATGCCTCCGTCGGCGAGGTCGGCGCGCAGCTGCGCGATCTGCTCGGGCGTGGCGTCGACGAGCGGGGGGCGCACGGGGCCGGCGGGCAGCCCCAGCTCGCGCAGCGCCGCCTTCACCATGATGACGCCCTGGGTGCGGAAGATGCCGGTGTACAGCGGCAGCAGGGTCTCGTTGACCTCGCGCGCCTTGGCCAGGTCGCCGGACTCGACCGCGGCGATCAGCTCGGCGAGCCGGGGTCCGGCCAGGTGGCCGACGACGCTCACCACGCCGACGGCGCCGAGGGCCAGCATCGGCAGGTTGACCATGTCCTCGCCGCAGTAGTAGGCGAGGTCGGTGCGGGCCAGCGTCCAGGCGAGCGCGCCGAAGTCGCCCTTGGCGTCCTTCACCGCGACGATGCGCGGGTGCTCGGCGGCGCGGACCAGCGTCTCCACCTCGATCGGCACCACCGAGCGGGGCGGGATGTCGTAGAGCATCACCGGCAGGTCGGTGGAGTCGGCGACCGCGGTGAAGTGCCGCAGCAGCCCGGCCTGCGGCGGCTTGTTGTAGTACGGGGTGACGACGAGCAGGCCGTCGGCGCCCAGCCGCTCGGCCCGACGCGCGTTCTCGATGGTGTGCGCGGTGTCGTTGGTGCCGACCCCAGCGACCACGGAGGCGCGGTCGCCCACCGCGTCGATGACCGCCTCGAGGACGGCGTGCTGCTCCCCGTCGCTCAGCGTGGGGGCCTCCCCGGTGGTGCCGAGGACGACGAGGCCGTCGTGGGCCTGACGGTCGACCAGGTGCGCGGCCAGCTCCTGGGCCCCGGCGAGGTCGATCGAGCCGTCCTCCGCGAGCGGGGTGACCATCGCCGTGATGACACGTCCGAACGGCCGGGCGGGGTCGGTGGTCATGCCGAGGAATCTACCGACCGGCCGCGGGCGCCCCGGTCCCGGCAGCGTCCCGCCGGAACTCGGAGACGGCGTACCGCAGCCCGGTCGTCGAGGTCTCCCACCCCGCGTCCGGCGTGCGGGACACCCGCCGCCAGCCGTCGTCGAGGACGGGGGCGCGGGTGTCGCCGTCGACGGCCAGGTCGACGTCGGTGACGACCAGCCGGTGCGCGTGCGGGAGGAACGCCGCGTAGACGGCCGCGCCGCCGATCACCCAGCAGTCCGGGTGCGCGGCGAGCACGCCGGCCACCGAGCCGGCCCGCTCCGCGCCGTCGGCCGCCCAGTCGGCGTCGGTGGTCAGGACGACGTTCACCCGTCCCGGCAGCGGCCGGTTGCGCGCGGGCAGCGACTCCCAGGTGCGCCGCCCCATGACGACGGTGCCGCCGCCGGTCAGGCGCCGGAACAGCCGCAGGTCCTCGGGCAGGTGCCAGGGCAGGGCGCCGCCGGCGCCGATGACCCGGTCGTGCGCCTGCGCCCAGATGAGCGAGACGGTCACACCGCGACGGCGGCGCGGATGGCCGGGTGCGGGTCGTAGCCGTGCAGGGTGAACGACTCGAAGGTGTGGTCGAACAGCGACGGCGCCGGGGCGATCTCCAGCGTCGGGAACGGCCGGACCTCGCGGGAGAGCTGCTCGCGCACCTGCTCGACGTGGTTGCTGTAGACGTGGCAGTCGCCGCCGACCCAGATGAACTCGCCCGGCTCCAGGCCGACCTGCGCGGCGACCATGCGGGTCAGCAGCGCGTAGCTGGCGATGTTGAACGGGACGCCGAGGAACATGTCGGCGCTGCGCTGGTAGAGCTGGCAGGACAGCCGGCCGTCGTGGACGGCGAACTGGAACAGCGCGTGGCAGGGGGCCAGCGCCATGTCCGGCAGCGCGGCCACGTTCCACGCCGACACGACCATGCGCCGGGAGTCGGGGTCCTTGCGCAGCGTGTCGAGGACGCCCTGGATCTGGTCGACCGTGCCGCCGTCGGGGGTGGGCCAGGAGCGCCACTGGACGCCGTAGACCGGCCCGAGGTCGCCGTTCGCGTCGGCCCACTCGTCCCAGATGGTGACGCCGTGCTCCTGCAGCCAGCGGACGTTGCCGTCGCCGCGCAGGAACCACAGCAGCTCGACCGCCACCGACCGGAAGTGCACCTTCTTCGTCGTGACGAGCGGGAACGACGTCGACAGGTCGTAGCGCAGCCGCTCGCCGAAGGTGCTGACCGTGCCGGTCCCGGTGCGGTCGGACTTCGGCGTGCCGGTCTCGAGGATCCGCCGCAGGAGGTCCTCGTACTGCGTGTCCACCGGTCCGTTGCTCACCACGGGCGTCGAGCCTAGGCGACCACGGGGCGTGGGACGGGCAGCGCGGCGGTGAGGTCGGCCGCGAGGTCCCCGCGGTCGGCCACGGCGACGTCGTCGAGCTGCAGCCAGTCCGCCATCAGCCGCAGCTCCTCGGCCAGCGCGGCGGCGACCTCCGCGCGGTCGACGCCGTCCTCGGCGTGGGTGGCCTGCGCCCGCAGCACGCCGGCCTGGCGGTCGGCCTTGAGGTCGACCCGCGCCACCAGGCGGTCGCCGAGCAGGAACGGCAGCACGTAGTAGCCGTGCACCCGCTGGGCGGCGGGTGTGTAGATCTCCAGCCGGTAGCGGAAGCCGAAGATGCGCTCGACCCGCGGCCGCTCCCACACCAGCGAGTCGAACGGGGACAGCAGCGCGCGGGCGCGGATCCACCGCGGCCGGCGGGCGGCCGGGTCCAGCCAGGCGGGAGCGCCCCACCCGGCCACCTCGACCGGCAGCAGCTCCCCCGCGTCGGCGAGCTCGGCGATCGCCTGCCGCGCCTGCACGGGCCGCAGCCGGAAGTAGTCGCGCAGGTCCCGCTCGGTGGCCACGCCGAGCGCGCGGGCGGCGGTGCGCACGAGCTCGCGGACGGCGTCGGCGGGGTCCGGTGTCGGGGTCTGCAGGACGGCGGCGGGCAGGACCCGCTCGGTGAGGTCGTAGACCCGCTCGAACGACGTCGTCCGCGCCCGCGCGGTGAGCACGCCGGTGTAGAAGAGCCACTCGAGGGCGACCTTGCCGGCGTGCCAGTTCCACATCTGCCCGGGCCGGTCCGGGCGGGGCTCGGCGAGGTCGCTGGCCTTGGTCGGGCCGCCCTCCCGCACCCGGTCGAGCACCTCGGCCACGTAGCCGGGCCGCTCGCGCTGGATGCGCACCATCGAGCTCCAGGCGTGCTCCTCGGCGGCGGCCATGCGCCAGCGCAGGTACGGGTGCAGCCGCACCGGGAGGAAGGACGCCTCGTGCGCCCAGAACTCGAACAGCTCGTGCCGGCGGGCCGTGAAGTCGTCGAGGACCGCCCGCCGGTAGGCGCCCAGCCGGCTGAACGCCGGCAGGTAGTGCGACCGGGACAGCACGTTGACCGAGTCGATCTGCACGACGCCGAGCCGGTCGACCATCCGCCGCAGCTGCCGGCTGTCGACCACCCCGGTGGGCCGCGGGTCGGCGAAGCCCTGCGCGGCCAGGGCGATGCGCCGGGCGAGGGCGGCGGGCAGCCGGTCGGCGACGGGAACGGGCACGCCGCCGATCCTGCCGTGCACCGGTGACGGTCCGCCTCCGCGCTCCCCCGACCTAGGCTGCCGGGCGTGGACCCCCACCCGGCCTTCCCGCGCCTGACCGGCGCCGCGGACGTGTCCGTGCGCCCCGCCGTAGCCGCGGACGCCGCCGAGGTGGCGCGCGTGCAGGGCGACACCTGGCGCGCCGCCTACCGCGACGTCCTGCCGCCGGCCGCGCTCGAGGGCTGGGACCCCGCGGCCGCCGAGGCGGCCTGGTCGGCGGCGATCACCGCCCCGCCCACCGCCGCGCACGGGGTGCTGGTCGCCCTGGACGGCGGCCGGGTGGTCGGCTTCGCCGCGTTCGGTCCCGCCGAGCTGTCCGACGGCGAGCAACCGCACCCGGCCGGCCCGACGACCGAGCTCGCGGTCCTCCTGGTGGAGCCGCGGTGGGGACGGCGGGGGCACGGCAGCCGGCTGCTCGCGGCGGTGGCCGACCTGGCCGCGGGCACGGGCGCGGCGCGGCTGACCGCCTGGGTGCCCGAGGCCGACAGGGTCACGGCCGGCTTCCTCGAGTCGGCCGGGTGGGACCGGGACGGCTGGGCACGCACCCTCGACGCCGCCGGGGTCCCGCTGCGCGAGGTCCGCTGGCACACCCTGCTGGGAGGAGACGCATGACGTTCCAGGGCTTCCCCGACGAGGGCCTGGTGTTCTACGAGGGCCTGGAGGCGGACAACTCCAAGACCTACTGGACGCGGCACCGCGCCGTGTACGACACCTGCGTCCGGGCGCCCATGCAGGCCCTCGTCGACGAGCTGGCCGCGGAGTTCGGCCCGGCGAAGCTCTTCCGCCCCTACCGGGACGTCCGCTTCAGCAACGACAAGACGCCGTACAAGACGCACCAGGGCGCCGTCGCCAACCCCGAGGGCCGGGGCGCGGGCGCGTGGTACGTCGAGATCTCCGCCGCGGGCCTGCGGGTGGCGGGCGGCGCCTGGCGACTGGAGTCCGACCAGGTCGAGCGCTACCGCCGGGCCGTCGCCGACGACGTCCAGGGCCCACGCCTGCGGAACGAGGTGGGCCGCCTGGCCGCGGCCGGCTGGTCCGTCGACGGCGACCGCCTCACCCGGGCGCCCAAGGGCTACGACCTGAGCGGCGACGACGCACGTGCGGACCTGCTGCGGCACCGGTCCCTGCACGCCGGCCGGCTCTTCGACTTCGCCGAGTGGCTGCACGGGCGCGAGGCACTCGAGCACGTCCGCACCGCCTGGCGGGACCTGACCGCGCTCAACGCCTGGCTGGCGGACAACGTCGGCGCGACGACGAGGGAGATCCGTCGGCGCTGATCGACTTCCTGTTGCCGTTCTGACGGGATGCAGAAGGGGCCCCCCCCCCCCCTCGGGGGGGGGGGCCGGCTGGGCCTGGTTTTTCGGCGGCGGCCCACACTCACACCCCCCCTCCCGGGCCGTAC
>NZ_JBJGZJ010000032.1:0-44328 GCF_054050435.1 Geodermatophilus sp. SYSU D01036
GGGGGCCTGGGGGTGGGCGGGAGCCTGGTGCCGGGACCCCGTTGGGGGAACGCCGGCGCATGGGCACGGCGCACTTCCGCGGATGTGCACGCATCGGAGAGGAACACCCGTGAGCGACTGGTACACGACCTTCGCCAACTCCGGCGTCGGGTCCGGCGTCGTCAGGCAGCTCGGCCTGCCCCGGCCGGCCGTGCTGCGCCGGTACGAGCCCGGGCAGCCGCTGCTGCCCGGCCCGGCCGTCGTCGGGACGGCGGGGGAGGGCCGGCTGGGCGGCACGCTGGCCGCCGTCCTCCGCGACGCCGGCGTGACCGTCCCGGCCGCCGACGACGAGGGCGAGCGGCCCGCCGCCGTCCTGCTCGACGCCACCGGCCTGACCGGGCCCGGGCAGCTGGCCGCGGCGCGCGCCTTCCTCGCCCCGGCGGTCCGGCGGCTGCGGCCCACCGGCCGGGTGCTCGTGCTCGCCGACCCGCCCGCCGACGCCGCCTCCCCGGCCCAGGCCGCGGCCCGGCAGGCCCTGGAGGGGCTGGTCCGGTCGGTGGCCAAGGAGCTGCGTGCCGGGTCGACGGCGAACCTCGTGGTCGTGCCGGAGGGCGCCGAGGCGTCGGTCGGCAGCGCCGTGCGGTTCTTCCTCTCCGGCCGGTCCGCCTACGTCGACGGGCAGGTGCTCACCGTGTCGGCGGCCGACGTGCCCGCGGACGAGGACCCGGTGCGCCCGCTCGCGGGGAAGGTCGCCGTCGTCACCGGGGCCGCGCGCGGCATCGGCGCGGCGATCGCCCGGGTCGTGGCCCGCGACGGCGCGCACGTGGTCGCCGTCGACGTGCCGGCGGCCGGGGAGGCGCTGGCCGCGGTGGCCAACGAGGTCCGCGGGACGGCGTTCCAGCTCGACATCACCGCCCCCGACGCCGCCGGGCGGCTGGTCACCCACCTGCGGGAGCGGCACGGCGGGGTCGACGTCGTCGTGCACAACGCCGGGATCACCCGGGACAAGCTGCTGGTCAACATGGACGCCGCCCGGTGGGACTCCGTCATGGCCGTCAACCTGCAGGCGCAGCTGGACCTCACCCGCGCGCTGCTCGACGCCGACGGCCTGCTCCGGCCCGGCGCCCGCGTGGTCGCGGTGAGCTCGCAGTCGGGCATCGCCGGCAACCGCGGGCAGACCAACTACGCGGCGAGCAAGGCCGGCGTCATCGGCATGGTGCGCGCCTGGGCCCCGGAGTTCGCCGGGCGCGGGGCCACGATCAACGCCGTCGCGCCGGGGTTCATCGTCACCGAGATGACGGCGAGGATGCCCTTCGGCACCCGCGAGGTCGGCGCCCGGATCAACTCGCTGCAGCAGGGCGGCCTGCCGGTCGACGTCGCCGAGACGATCGCCTGGCTGTCCTCGCCCACGGCCGCCGGCGTGAACGGGCAGGTCGTGCGCGTGTGCGGCCAGTCGATGCTGGGCGCCTGATGGTCACCGTGCTCGATTCGGCGCCGGCGATGGCGCCGCTGTTCGTGCGGGCCGCGCTCACCGCGCGGGGCCGCGGCGGCGACCTGCCGGCCACCCGGCTGGCCCGCCGCGGCGTGACCGTGGACCCGGTCGAGGTGGCCGCCTACGCCCGGGTCTGCCGGTTCCCGCTGGCCGACGCGCTGCCGGTGACCTTCCCGCACGTGCTGACCTTCCCGCTGCAGGTCGCGCTGATGAGCGACCGCGCCTTCCCGCTCGCGCTGCCGGGCCTGGTGCACGTCCGCAACCGGGTCGACGTGCTTCGGCCGGTCGGGCTGGGGGAGGCCCTCGGCCTCGAGGTGTGGGCCGAGCGGTTCGCCGTCCACCCGCGCGGCGCGACCGTCGACCTGTGCGCGTCGGTGTCGGCCGGCGGCGCCGAGGTGTGGCGCGGCCGCTCCACCTACCTGGCCCGCGGGGCGCGGGCGCCCGAGGGCGCGCCGGCGTCCGACGTCGACGTGACCGTGGGCGACCTGCCCGCGGGGACCATCCGCTGGCGGGTCCCGGCCGACGCCGGCCGCCGCTACGCCCGGGTCGCCGGCGACGTGAACCCGATCCACCTCTCCGCCCTCACCGCCAGGGCCTTCGGCTTCCCGCGGGCGATCGCGCACGGGATGTGGGCCAAGGCGCGGGCGGTGGCGGCGCTGTCGGGGCGGCTGCCCGGAGCGCTCACCGCCGACGTCGGCTTCCGCCGGCCGCTGCTGCTCCCCTCGACGGTCACCCTGGCCACCGCGCCGGTGGACGGCGGGTGGGACCTCGCGGTACGCAACGCCCGGGACGGGGCCGACCACCTCGTGGGCACCGTCCGCCCGCTCTGACCGGAGGAGATGCACCGTGGCCGTGTCGTTCCAGCTCACCGAGGACCAGGTCGAGCTGCAGAAGTGGCTGCACGAGTTCGCCGCGGACGTCGTCCGCCCGGTGGCCGCCGAGTACGACGAGCGCGAGGCGTTCCCGTGGGAGGTGCTGCAGGAGGCGGCGAGGATCGGGCTCTACTCGCTCGACTTCTTCGCCACCCAGTGGTTCGACGAGTCCGGCCTCGGCATCCCGCTCACCATGGAGGAGCTCTTCTGGGGTGACGCCGGGATCGGCCTCGCGATCGTCGGCACCACGCTGGCGGCCGCGTCCGTGCGCGCCAACGGCACCGACGAGCAGGTCGGGCAGTGGATCCCCGCCATGTTCGGCACCGAGGCGGAGCCGAAGGTGGCCGCGTTCTGCTCGTCGGAGCCCGACGCCGGCTCCGACGTCGGGGCGATGCGCACCCGCGCGGTCTACGACGAGGCGACCGACGAGTGGGTGCTCACCGGCACCAAGACCTGGGCCACCAACGGCGGCATCGCCGACGTCCACGTCGTCACCGCCGTCGTCGACCCGGAGCTGAGGGCCCGCGGCCACGCCAGCTTCGTCGTCCCGCCGGGCACGAAGGGGCTCACCCAGGGGCAGAAGTTCCTCAAGCACGGCATCCGCGCCTCGCACACCGCCGAGGTCGTCCTCGACGGGTGCCGGGTGCCCGGCGACTGCCTGCTCGGTGGCCGCGAGCGGCTCGAGGAGCGGCTGGCCCGGGCGCGGGAGGGCCTGCGCAGCGGCCGCACCCAGCCGTCGATGGCCACCTTCGAGCGCACCCGGCCCGGCGTCGGCGCCCAGGCGGTCGGGGTGGCGCGGGCGGCCTACGAGTACGCGCTGGACTACGCGAGGCAGCGGGTGCAGTTCGGCCGGCCGATCATCGAGAACCAGGCGATCGCCTTCATGCTCGCCGACATGAAGACCTCCATCGACGCCGCCCGGCTGCTGGTCTGGCGGGCCGCGTGGATGGCGCGCACCGGCCAGCAGTTCACCTCCGCCGAGGGCTCGATGAGCAAGCTGGTCGCGGGCGAGACGGCGGTGCGGGTGACCGAGCAGGCGATGCAGGTCCTGGGCGGCAACGGTTACACGCGCGACTACCCCGTCGAGCGCATGGCCCGCGACGCGAAGATCTACACGATCTTCGAGGGCACCTCGGAGATCCAGCGGCTGGTCATCGCGCGGACGATCTCCGGCGTCCAGATCCGCTGAGCCGGTGTACGCCGAGCCGGGTCACCGGTTGCGACCCAGCGCGTCGTGGCTGGTGACCCAGTCGCCGGCGAGGATCGCCGAGGTCAGTGACACGTCGCCGGCCAGCACCACGCCGGCGCAGATCTCGGCGAACTTCTGCACCTTGCCCGAGCCGTAGCAGCCGAGCAGCTCCAGGCACTCGCGCTGGGTGGGCAGCCCGGTGCCGCCGCCGTAGGTGGCCACGATCAGGGACGTCAGCGTGGTCGACCAGTAGTAGTCGCCGTTCTCCAGCAGCTGGGTGTAGGTGACCCCGGAGTGCGACTCGCTGACGTTGGCCACGTCCTGGCCGGTCGCGATGAACAGCGCGGTCAGCCCGTTCGCCGCGTGCGCGCCGTTGTAGGCCGCGCCCGACATGAACGAGCCGGCCATGCCGATCTGCCGGTACTCGAACAGGTCCCGGGTGTCGACGCCGGTCAGCCGCTGCAGCACCTCCCGGGGGATGGTGGCCTCGGCGACGACGCGCTTGCCGCGGGTCATGAGCATGTTGATCTGCGAGTGCTTCTTGTCCGTGTCGATCGCCCCGGACAGGACGTAGCGCGGGTGGTCGGGGTGGTTCTCCCGGATCCACTCGCAGGCGGCCAGCGTCGCCTTGCCGGTCATGTTCTGGCCCGCGGCGTCGCCGGTCGTGTAGTTGACCCGCAGGTACCGCAGCGGCCCGATCTGGTGCTGGCCGATGTAGGTGAGCCGACCCGAGCGGGTGGTGGCCTCGGCCGCGGCGCGGATGTCGTCGAGGTGCTCGTCGACCCAGCGGCCGAACTCCCGGGCCTGCAGGGCGTCGTCGAAGATGAACGCCGGCGCCCGCTGCATGTGGTCGTCGACGACGGTGGTGCGGATGCCGCCGCTCTCGCCGAGCACCCGCATCCCGCGGTTGTAGCTGGCCACCAGCGTGCCCTCGGTCGTGGCCAGCGGGACGAAGAAGTCGCCCTGCGCGTGCTCGCCGCGCAGGGTCAGCGGGCCGGCCAGCCCGATGGGCACCTGGGCGACGCCGGTGAAGTTCTCGATGTTGCCGGGCAGGACGGCGGGGTCGAAGGAGTACTGGCGGACGTGGTCGAGGCCCGCGCCGGTGCGCTCGGCGACGAAGGCCTGGCGCTTGTCGGCCATCTCGCGGGTGTAGTCGTGCTCGCGGTCGCGGGGGATGCGGGTGCGGTGGGCAGTGTCGGTCATCAGGGCACCTCGGCTCGGATGCGGACGGCACACCCAGTGTGATCCGGCTCACGTCCGTCCGCGACTCCGGCCCTGTGGTCGGTCCGCGCGGCCCCGGCGCTCCCGGTCGCCCCGTGAGCGGGGTGGGACAGTGGCCGGGTGGAGGTGGTCGTCCTGCCCGGCCCGGACGACGTCGCCCGGGCCGCCGCCGACGTGGTCGCCGACGTCGTCCGCCACCGGCCCGGGGCGGTGCTGGGCCTGGCCACCGGGTCCTCGCCGGTCGGCGTCTACGCCGAGCTCGCGCGCCGGGTCGCCGCCGGGGAGCTCGACCTCTCCGGCGTCAGCGGGTTCGCGCTCGACGAGTACGTGGGACTGCCGGCCGGGCACCCGCAGGGCTACGCGGCGGTGGTCGCCCGCGACGTCACCGGCCCGCTGGGCCTGGACCCGGCGCGGGTGCGCGTCCCCGACGGCGGCGCGGCCGACCTCGAGGCGGCGGCGGAGGAGTACGAGCGGGCGATCGCCGCGGCCGGCGGCGTGGACGTCCAGCTGCTCGGGATCGGCGCCAACGGGCACATCGGCTTCAACGAGCCGACGTCGTCGTTCGCCTCGCGCACCCGGCTGACGACCCTCGCGCCGCGCACCCGCGCGGACAACGCCCGCTTCTTCGCCTCGCCCGACGAGGTGCCGCTGCACTGCCTCACCCAGGGGCTCGGCACCATCCTCGAGGCGCGGCGGCTGCTGCTGGTCGCGCAGGGGAGCGCCAAGGCCGAGGCGGTCGCGGCCGCCGTCGAGGGCCCGCTGGCCGCCGTCTGCCCGGCCTCGGCGCTGCAGCTGCACCGGCGGGCGACCGTCGTCGTCGACGAGGCGGCCGCGGCCCGGCTGAGCCTGCTCGACTACTACCGGCACGCCTACGCGGCCCGGCCGTCCTGGCAGCGGCCCTAGCGGACCCGGCGCCCGGCCGCCCACACGGCCGTGACGGACCGGTCCGCGTCGAGCGCGACGAGGTCCGCGGCGGCGCCGGGCGCCAGCCGGCCCAGCCGGTCGCCGAGGCCGAGGACCCGCGCCGGGGTGGCGGTCAGCGCGGTGACCGCGGTGACCGGGTCGACGCCCGCGGCGAGGGCGGTGCGCAGCGCGGCGTCCTGGGTGAGCGTGGACCCGGCGATGGTGCCGGTGCCGGCCAGCACCGCCCGGCCGCCGCGCACGGTGACCGCCCGACCGCCCAGCCGGTGGTCGCCGTCCCCGGCGCCGGCGGCGGCCGTCGCGTCGGTGACCAGCGCGACCCGGCCGGGCGCGCCGGCCACCAGCAGCCGCGCGACGACGGGGTGCACGTGCACGCCGTCGAGGACGAGCTCCAGGGTGACCCGCGGGTCGGCCAGCGCGGCGCCGACCGGGCCCGGCTCGCGGTGGTGCAGGCCCGGCATGGCGTTGAGCGCGTGGGTGAGCAGCCGGGCGCCGGCGTCGAAGGCGGCCGCGGTGAGCGCGGCGTCCGCGTCGGTGTGCCCGACGGCGACGACGACGCCGGCGGCGGTGAGGTCGCGGACCGCCTCCAGCGCGCCGGGCAGCTCGGGGGCGACGGTCACCTGGCGCAGCGTGCCGGCCGCCGCGGTGAGCAGCCGGTCGACGGCGTCCGCGGTGGGGGCGCGCAGGTGGCGGGGGTCGTGCGCGCCGCAGCGGGCGGGGGCGAGGAACGGGCCCTCGAGGTGGGCGCCGAGCACGGTGGGGTCCGCGGCGGCCACCTCGGCGATGCCCGCCAGCGACGTCTCCAGCTCGGCCAGCGGCGCGGCCACCAGGCTGAGCACCGAGCGGGTGGTGCCCGCGGCGCGGTGCACGGCCAGCGCGGTGCGGATCGCGTCGGGGCCGTCGTCGAAGGCCGCGCCCCCGCCGCCGTGCGCGTGCAGGTCGACGAAGCCCGGGGCGAGCTCCGCGCCGGCCAGGTCGAGGGTCACGCCGGCGTGCCCGGGCGGCCGGCCGGTGCCGGTGGCGGCGATCGTGTCCCCGTCGAGCAGCACCCAGCCGTCGTCGGCGACCCCGCCGGCGTCGAGCAGCCGAGCGCCGGTCAGCAGCACACCGGGATCCTCCTCCACCCGGTGCGGCCGGCGGCGTCCGCGCCTGCGCGCCCGTCGCCGGCCCGGGGTCGTCTCCCGCGGCGCGAGGCAGCCGCAGGTCGACACCCGGCGGCCGCGGGACCGTGCGGGGCCCGCCGGGGTCCGGTGAGGTGGGAGGCGTGGACCGCCGCGACGACCCGACCGCCCACCCCCGCCCGCTGCTGCGCCGGCCCTGGCGCTCGCTCGACGGGGACTGGCAGTTCGCGGCGGACCCCGACCTCGCCGCCACGCCCGGCACCGTGCGGTTCGACCGCACGATCCGCGTCCCGTACGCCCCCGAGACCCCGGCCAGCGGCATCGGCTGGACCGGCCCGCTGCGCCGCGCCTGGTACCGCCGCCCGCTGCCCGGCCGGCAGGGCGACCGCCGCACGGTGCTGAACCTCGGCGCGGTCGACCGCGTGTGCGACGTCTGGGTGGGCGGCGCGCACGTCACGCGGCACGAGGGCGGCTACACGCCCTTCCGGGTCGACGTCACCGACTCGCTCGGCGACGGCGCCGACCTCCTCGTCCGGGCCGACGACGACCCCCGCGACCTCGAGGCGCCGCGCGGCAAGCAGGACTGGCGCGACCAGCCGCACGAGATCTTCTACCCGCGCACCACCGGCATCTGGCGCACCCCGTGGCTGGAGTCCGTGGCGCGGGAGCACGTCACCGACGTCGTCTGGCGCGGCGACCCGCGCACGCTGCGCGTCGACGTCCGGGTGGAGCTGTCCGTCCCCGTTCCCCGCGCCCGGCTGCACCTGCGCCTGTGGGCCGGCGAGCGGCTGCTGGCCGACGACGCGGTCCGGGTCGACGGCGCGGTCGTCGAGCGGACGCTGCAGGTCGGCGACGGCGGCACCGACGACCGCTGGCACCTGACCTGGGAGCCCGGCCCGGACCCGGTGCTCCTCGACGCCGAGATCGCGCTGGTCCGCGACGACGGCGAGGTCCTCGACGAGGTCGCGAGCTACACCGCCCTGCGCTCGGTCGAGGTCGACGACGGGCGGCTGCTGGTCAACGGCCGGCCGGTGCCGCTGCGCCTGGTGCTCGACCAGGGCTACTGGCCGCACACCGGCGCCACCCCGCCCGACGTCGCCGCCCTGCGCCGCGACCTCGAGCTCACCCGCGCGCTGGGCTTCACCGGCGCCCGCAAGCACCAGAAGACCGAGGACCCGCGCTGGCTCGCGCTCGCCGACCGCACGGGCCTGCTGGTGTGGGTCGAGATGCCCGCGGCCCACCGCCCCGGCCCGACGTCGGCCGCCCGGCTGCTGCGCGAGTGGGCCGAGGTGGTGGTCGCCCACCGCGGGCACCCGAGCGTGGTCGCGTGGGTGCCGCTCAACGAGTCGTGGGGCGTGCAGGAGGCGGCCGCCGACCGCGCCCAGCGCGGCCTGGTCACCGCCCTGGCGGCCACCGCCGACGCGCTCGACGGCACCCGCCCGGTCTCGGCGAACGACGGCTGGGAGGCCCTCGGCGGGAGCATCCTCGGGGTCCACGACTACGAGCAGGACCCGGCGGTGCTCGCCGCCCGCTACGCCACCGCCGCCGACCTCGAGCGCCTCGCCGGCGGGCGGCGGCCCGACGGGCGGCTGACCGACCTCGACCGCGCGGGCGTCGCCGGCCGCGCCGTCGTCCTCTCCGAGTTCGGCGGGATCGCGCTGAACGCGGGGTGCTCCGACGCCGACCGCACCGAGCCGTGGGGGTACGCCGACGCCCGCTCCCCGGAGGACCTGCTCGCCCGCTACCGCGACCAGTGGGCCGCGGTGCACGCGAGCACCGCCCTGGCCGGGGCGTGCTGGACCCAGCTCACCGACACCTACCAGGAGGTCAACGGCCTGCTGACCGCCGGCCGGGTGCCCAAGTGCGACGTCGAGGCGATCCGCCGGGCCACCACCGGCGCCGGGTGACGGCCGGGTCGAGGAACCGTAACGATCACGGTCTCGAACTGCGGGGACGGCGGGACAGGGCCAGTGTCGGGGGCGGAGACGACACCGAGCCCCGCGGAGGTCCCCGTGCGCACGAACCGGCTCCTGCCCCTCGCCGCCGCGGCGGCCCTCGTCCTCTCCGCCTGCGGCGGCGGGGAGAGCGTCGACACCGGCGGGGGAGGAGGCGGGGGCGGCGGTGACGACGTGCTCGTCGCCGCGGTCAGCGCCGAGCCGGACCAGTTCGACCCGCACGTCACCAACGCCTACGCGAGCTTCCAGGTGCTGGAGAACGTGTACGACACCCTCGTCGTCCCCAGCGCCGAGGACCTCACGATGCAGCCGAGCCTGGCCGAGTCGTGGACGACCAGCCCCGACGGGCTGACCTGGACGTTCACCCTCCAGGACGGGGTCACCTTCCACGACGGCAGCGAGTTCGACTCCGCCGACGTCGTCTACAGCTACCGGCGGATCATCGACGAGGACCTGTCCAACGCCTACCGGTTCGCCACGGTCGCCGACGTGCAGGCGCCCGACCCGCGGACCGTCGTCATCACCCTGACCCGGCCGACGCCCAACCTGCTCGAGCTCATCGGGTCGTTCAAGGGCATGGCGATCGTCTCGGAGAACGCCGCCGAGGAGTTCGACCTGCAGAGCGAGGCCAACGGCACCGGGCCGTTCCGGCTGGAGAGCTCCGACGCCAACGCCACCACGCTGACCACCTTCGACGACTACTGGGGCGGGACGCCGGGCATCGACGGCGTCGAGTTCCGCTACATCTCCGAGCCCAGCTCCGCGCTGACCGCGCTGCGCAACGGCGAGGTCCAGTGGACCGACAACGTCCCGCCGCAGAACGTGGCGGACCTCGAGGACGACGAGGCGGTCGAGCTCGGCTCGGTCACCAGCGTCGAGTACTTCTACCTGTCGATGAACTACGCCGTCCCGCCGTTCGACGACCGGGACGTGCGCCGGGCGATCGCGACCGCGCTGGACCGCGAGGAGATCACCCAGGCCGCCCGCTTCGGTGCCGCGCAGCCCAACCAGACCGCCATCCCCGAGGGCAGCCCCTGGTACCTGGACTACGCGCCGTTCACCCCGGACGAGGAGGCCGCCCGGGAGCTGCTGGCCCAGGCCGGCGTGCAGACGCCGCTGACGATGGGGCTGATGGTCACCGACGAGTACCCCGAGACGGTGGCCGCCGCCCAGGTGATCGCCAGCGAGCTCGAGCCGATCGGCATCCAGGTGGAGATCCAGGAGGAGGACTTCGCCACCTGGCTGGACCGGCAGTCCCAGGGTGACTTCGACGCCTTCATGCTCAGCTGGATCGGCAACATCGACCCGGCCGACTTCTACGAGAACCAGCACCTGTCCACCGGCGGCAGCAACTACCAGGGCTACAGCAACCCGGAGGTGGACGACCTGCTCACCCGCGCCGCCACCGAGCCGGACCAGGCCACCCGCAAGGGCCTCTACGACGAGGCCGCGCAGCTCATCGTCGACGACGTCAGCTACCTGTACCTCTACAACCCCGACGAGGTGCAGGCCTGGGTGCCGGGGCTGACCGGCTACCAGGTGCGGGCGGACTCGGCGATCGACTTCGAGAACGTGGAGCTGCCCTGAGCGGCTACCTGCTCCGGCGGGCCGGCCAGGCGATCGTCGTCCTGGCCGGTGTGAGCGTCCTGGTCTTCTCCCTCATCCACCTCGTGCGGGGCGACCCGATCCGCCTGGCCCTCGGCACGAGGTTCTCCCAGGAGACCTACGACGCCCTGCGGGAGCGCAGCGGGCTGGACCTCCCCCTGGTCCAGCAGTACCTCACCTGGGCCGGGCGGGCGGTCACCGGTGACCTGGGGGTCAGCTTCCGCAGCGGCGAGACGGTCACCTCGCTGATCGCGGAGCGGCTGCCCGCGACGCTGACGCTGGCCTTCGCGTCGCTGCTGGTCGCGCTGGTCATCGCACTGCCGCTCGGGATGCTCTCGGCGCTGCACCCGCGCTCGTTCGTCGACCGGCTGGCCACCGTCGTCAGCCAGTTCGGCATCTCGGTGCCCGACTTCTGGCTGTCGATCATGCTGATCCTGGTCTTCGCCGGGACGCTCGGCTGGCTGCCCTCGGGCGGCTACGTCCCGCTGACCGAGGACCCGCTGGGCTGGGCGCAGCGGCTGGTGCTGCCCGCGATCGCCACCGGCGTCGTCTCGGGCTCGGTGATCACGAGGTTCGTCCGGTCGAGCATGCTCGAGGCGCTGGGCTCCGACCACGTGCGGACGGCGCAGGCCAAGGGCGTCGCGACCCGCCAGGTGCTGACCTGGCACGTGCTGCGCAACGCCCTCCTGCCGCTGGTCACGGTCACCGGCGTGCAGCTGGCCTACCTGCTGTCCGGCGTCGTCGTCGTGGAGATCGTCTTCTCGTGGCCGGGGCTGGGGCAGCTGGCCTACCAGGCGGTGCGCGACCGCGACTTCCCGGTGCTGCAGGGCGCCGTCCTGCTGTTCGCCCTGGTCTTCCTGGTCGTCAACCTGCTGGTGGACCTGCTCTACAGCCGCATCGACCCGAGGATCACCCGCCGATGACGCAGCTGCCGACACCGGGCGCCACCCCGGCCGTCCCCCCGCCCGCCGAGCCCCTGCCGACGGCGGCCCCGCGCCCCCGCTGGCGGGAGACGCTCGGCCTGCTGGCCCGCAACCCGACCGCCGCGGTCTCGGCGGTGGTCCTGCTCCTGATCGTGCTGATGGCGGTCTTCGACGAGACGCTCGCCCCCGACGGCCCCAACGAGCAGGACCCCTCGCTCCAGCTGCAGCCGCCGAGCTGGGACCACCCGTTCGGCACCGACGAGTTCGGCCGCGACATCCTCAGCCGGGTCGTCCTCGGCGCGGCGACGTCGCTGCGCGTCGGCTTCCTCTCCGTCGCCTTCGCCCTGGTCGTCGGCACGCTGATCGGCCTGCTCGCCGGCTACTACGGCCGGTGGGTCGACGACACGCTGATGCGGCTGATGGACGTGCTGTTCGCCTTCCCGGCTGTGCTGCTGGCCATCGCCATCGTGGCCATCCGCGGCGCCGGGCCGGCCAACGCGATCCTCGCGATCGGCATCGTCTACGTGCCGATCTTCGCCCGGGTCACCCGCGCCAGCGTGCTCGGCGTGCGCGAGGAGGTGTACGTGCGGGCCTCGCGCTCGGTCGGCGCCTCGGACTGGCGGCTGATCACCCGGCACGTGCTGCCCAACGCCGCGCCGCCGATCATCGTGCAGACCTCGATCAGCCTGGCCTTCGCGGTGCTGGCCGAGGCGGCGCTGTCCTTCCTCGGCCTGGGCCCGCGCCGGCCCAACCCGTCGTGGGGGCTGATGCTCGCCGACGGCCGCGGCTTCATCGAGCAGGCCTGGTGGTACACGGTCTTCCCGGGCCTGGCGATCGTCGTCACCGTGCTGTGCTTCAACCTGCTCGGCGACGGGCTGCGCGACGTCCTCGACCCGCGGCAGCGCACCCTCATGGCCGGGGGTGGGCGGTGAGCGCGCTGCCCGAGCCCGCGGTGGGCCAGGTCCTGGAGGTCGAGGACCTGCGGGTGGACCTGCGCACCCCGCGCGGGACGGCGCACGTGGTCAACGGGCTGAGCTACACCGTCGGGCCGGGCGAGACGGTCGCCGTCGTCGGGGAGTCCGGCAGCGGCAAGAGCGTGTCGGTGCTCGCGCTGATGGGCCTGCTGCCGGCGCGGACGGCGACGGTGACCGGGCGGGCCCTGCTGCAGGGCGAGGACCTGCTCACCATGTCCCCCGAACGGCTGAGGCAGGTCCGCGGGCCCGGCGTCGGCATGGTCTTCCAGGACCCGATGACCTCCCTCAACCCGGTGCTCACCGTGGGCCGCCAGCTCACCGAGGGCATCCGCGCGCACGGGGCGGTGTCGAAGGCCGCGGCCCGGGCGCGCGCGGTGGAACTGCTCGGCGAGGTGGGCCTGCCCGACCCCGGCCGCGCGGTGGACCGCTACCCGCACGAGCTCTCCGGCGGCATGCGGCAGCGGGTGGTCATCGCGATCGCGCTGGCCAACTCCCCGGCGCTGCTCATCGCCGACGAGGCGACGACGGCGCTCGACGTCACCGTGCAGGCGCAGATCCTCGACCTGGTCGAGCGGCTGCAGGCCGACCACGGCACCGGCGTCATCTGGATCACCCACGACCTCGGCGTCGTCGCCGGCATCGCCGACCGGGTGCTGGTCATGTACGGCGGGCGCTGCGTGGAGGACGGCACGGTCGACGACGTCCTCGAGCGGCCGGTGCACCCCTACACCCGCGGCCTGCTCGGCGCGCTGCCCGACCTCGCCGCCGACGACGGCGGCGACCTGGCCACCATCCCCGGGACGCCGCCCGCGCCCACCGACCTGCCCGCGGGCTGCGTGTTCTGGCCGCGCTGCCCGGTGCGCGGCGACGCCCGCTGCGCGACCCGGCAGCCGCCGCTGACGGTCGTCGACCGCGGGGACCGGGTACTGCCGCACCGGGCGGCCACCTGGTGCGCGGAGGGGGAGGCGTCGTGACCTCGACGACGGAGCGGGAGGTCCTGGTCTCCGCCCGCGGCCTGGAGGTGCACTTCCCGGTCCGCTCGGGGGGGCTGCTGCGCCGCACCACCGGCGTGCTGCGCGCCGTCGACGGCGTGGACCTCGACGTGTACCGCGGCGAGACGCTGGGCCTGGTGGGCGAGTCCGGCTGCGGGAAGTCCACGCTGGGCAACGCGCTGCTGCGGCTGGTCCCGCCGACCGGCGGCACGGTCACGTTCGACGGCACCGACGTCACCGCGATGGGGAAGAAGGAGCTGCGAGAGCTGCGGCGCCGGGCCGGGATGGTGTTCCAGGACCCGTTCGCCTCCCTCGACCCGCGGCGCACGGTGGCGCAGACGGTGGCCGAGCCGCTGGAGGTGCACGGCCTGCACCCGGGGCGGCAGGCGCGGGCCGCGCGGGTGCGCGAGCTGCTGGAGCTGGTCGGCCTGGACCCGGCGGTGGCCGCCCGCTACCCGCACGAGTTCTCCGGCGGCCAGCGGCAGCGGGTCGGCATCGCCCGCGCGCTGGCCGGCGAGCCGGACTTCCTGGTCTGCGACGAGGCGATCGCCTCCCTCGACGTCAGCGTGCAGGCGCAGGTGCTCAACCTGCTGCGCCGGCTGCAGCGGCAGCTCGGCCTCACGCTGCTGTTCGTCTCGCACGACCTGTCGGCGGTGCGGCACGTGTCCGACCGGATCGCGGTGATGTACCTGGGCCGGGTGGTCGAGGTCGGGCCCGCGGCCGCCGTCGCCGCCGAGCCGCAGATGCCCTACACGCGGGCGCTGCTGTCGGCGGTGCCGCTGCCGCACCCGGCGCTGGAGCGGTCCCGGCAGCGGATCGTGCTGCGCGGCGACGTCCCCTCGCCGGCCCGGGTGCCCAGCGGCTGCCGGTTCCGCACCCGCTGCCCCGACGTGTTCGAGCCCTGCCCCGACGTCGACCCGGCGCTGCAGCCGGTCGGCTCCGCGCCGGGGCACGTCGCCGCCTGCCACCTGCACGGCGTCGTCGGCGAGCCGGTGCAGCGGGAGCGCCCCGGCGAGCCGGTCACCGCGGGCGACCCGGCGACCTGACCCGCGCCGGGAACGCACCGGGAACACGCCGGGCGCCCCCTCCGGACGGCGGGGAGGGCGTCCGCTGCGTGGTCGTCAGCCGCGGCCGGTGCGGGTGGGGCGCCGGCCCTGCCGGGAGCCCGAGCGGGGCGCCCGCCGCCCGTCCCGGCCGCCGGCGCGGGGGTGGCCGTCGCGACCCCGCCCGCGCGGGGCGCTGCACGGGCGGCAGGTGGAGAACCACGGCGCGATCGCGGTGCCGCACTCGACGCAGGCGCTGGACCGGCTGACCGCGATGGCGTCGGGCAGGAGCTCGCTGATCGCCTCGGCGCACTCCTCCTCGACCCAGGCGGCGTCGTCGGCGTCCAGGTCCGCGACGCCGGGGAACTGGCGCAGCAGCGCCTGGGCGTCGCGCGCGGCCGCGGCGGCCTGCTCGAACTCCTCGACGCTCCCGCCGACCGGGACGTCGGGCAGCACCAGCTCCGGCCGCACCGGCAGGCCCGCGGCGTGCCGCAGCGCGGCGCGGGCGAGCACCAGCCAGCGGGTGCGCCGCGGCGGCTCGTAGTCGATCGGCAGCTGCACCAGGCGCCAGACGGTGTGCAGGTCGCCGACGGCGCCGAGCGGCCCGCGCAGCAGCGGCAGGAGCGCCCGCACCCGCAGCACCAGCTCGCCGACGTCGTCCGGGGTCATCGCCCGGTCGCGGGTGGCCGTGCGCGCCCAGGACTCCCAGCGGACCAGGGCCTCGGGCAGGTCGGCCGCCTCCGTGGCGCCGAGGTCCTCGAGCTCCGGGCGCAGCCGCGCCCCGCGGGCCGGCAGGTCGCTGACCCGCTCGCCGCGGGCCACCTCGGCGCCGACGGCCACGAGCGCCGCCGACGCCCGGAGCCCGGGCACGCCGGCCAGGACGCCGACCGTCCCGTGCCCGGTCAGGCCGTAGCGGCCGGCCCGCCCGGCGATCTGGGCGGCCTCCCAGCTGCGCAGCGGCCGCAGCTCGGTGCCGTCGAACTTCGTCGTCTCGGCGAACAGCACGGTCGTCGCGGGGACGTTGATGCCGTGGCCGATGACGTCGGTGGTGACGAGGACGTCGAGCTCGCCGGTGGTGAACCGCTCGATGACCTCGCGCCGGGTGGCCGGGGGCAGCGCGCCGTACAGGACGCCCACCTTCCCCGGCCGGTGCCGGTCGAGCTCGGCCGCGACGGCGTAGACGGTCTTGCGGGAGAAGGCGACGACGAGGGTCTGCGGGCGGACGCGCGGGGCGCGCACCGGAGCGGCCAGGACGTCGAGCCGGGACAGCCGCCGGTGGTGGACGACCTCGACGTCGTCGGCGTCGGACACCAGCGGCGCCAGCTGCGGGTGGGCCTCGGCGGCCGAGATCAGGTGCATCTCGCGGTACTCGCCGGTGAGCAGCAGCCGGGCCCAGTGGTGGCCGCGGTCGTCGTCGGCGATCCAGTGCGACTCGTCGAGGACGAGCAGCTCGCCGCGCATCGGCGCCTTCTCCACCGTGCAGCAGAGGATCTCCGCCTGCGGGTGGATCTCCTCCTCGCCGGTGGACAGGCCGACGGCGCCCTCGGGCAGGCCCGCGGCGAGCTTGGCGTAGGCCTCGTGGGCGAGCTGGCGCAGCGGCGCGGCGTAGACGCCCGAGCCGGTCGCGGCCAGCGCCTGCAGCGACTCGTGGGTCTTGCCCGAGTTGGTCGGGCCGAGGTGGAAGACGACCCGCTGCGGCGGGGTCGCGCGGACGGGCAGTTCCGGCGCGGCGTCCTCGACCCACAGCTGCTGGGCGCGCCGCTCGGCGCGGGCGGCCTCACGGGCGGCGTCCCGCTCGGCGGCGCGGTCGGCCGTCATCGGGACGGTGGGGCGCTCGCCGGCGGGGCGCCGCACCCGGCGGCGGGTGGACGGCGGGGGAGCGGTCTCGGGCAGGGGGTGTCCTTCGATCGACGTGCGGGGGCGGGGTCGACGCGACGTGCTCGCGGACCGGGTCGCGAGGACAACGCCGTCCGGTCCCGGATCATGCCCGGCGGCGCCTCACCGGAGTCTCATCGGCCTCTCATCCACCCCGCCGCGCGCCGCCCTAGCGTCGCCCTCCCGCCGACCGGCGGGGACCCGGGCGGACCAGGGAGGCCGAGATGCCACGGACGGTCGCGAGGAGGACGAGGGTGGCGGCGATCGGGCTCGGCGCGCTGCTCGCGCCGGTGCTGGCGTCGGGCACGGCCGCGGCGGACCCCGACACCTCCGCCGCACTCGACCCGGCCGGGCGGATCCCCCCGGCCAGTCCCTCGGCGGTGACCTCGGAGCTGCTGGCCCGCGGGTCCGCGGGGGAGTTCCGGCTCGAGGACCCCGAGGCCGGGATCAGCCTCGACGTCACGGAGCCGTCGGACGTGGCGGTGGTCCGGGCCACCCTGGCGCCGCACTCGTCCACCGGCTTCCACCGGCACCCCGGGCCGTCGGTGGTGGTCGTGGTCAGCGGCACCCTGCAGATGATCGAGCCCGCCCACCACGACGGCGGCCGCTGCACGCAGGAGACGTACCCGGCCGGCAGCGCGTTCCCGCACCCGTCGGGGCCGCACACCTTCGCCAACCGCGGCGCGGAGCCCGCCGTCCTCGTCATCACCTACCTCGTGCCCGAGGGCGCGAGCCCGGCGCCGGTGCCCGTCGCCCCGCAGCCCCGCTGCTGACGCCCGCGGCGCGGCCGGGTGGGTCCTCCCGGGAGGCCGGGTTAGCCTCGACCTGCCGGGAGGGCTCGCCTAGTGGCCGATGGCGGCGGTCTTGAAAACCGCTATGGGGTCAAACCCATCGTGGGTTCGAATCCCACGCCCTCCGCTCCGCTCCCCCTGTGGGTGCGCCCCGCGACGACACGCCACCCCTCCGGGGGGCCGCCGCCGCGGCGGGAGCGCACACGGGACCCCGGTCGCCCCGCGGTGGTACACCGGCCGTCCGCCGGAGCGCGCACGACCGTGCACCGCTGGACACCAGGGCCCCGCGGCGGCGACGCGCACGGCCACAGGGGGTCCGCGATGGATCGCTCGGACATCGGCACCGTCCCCTCGCGGTCCGATCGGCACCGGTCCCCGCAGCGCCTCCGGGTGGCCTGCGGCCTCGCCCTGCTCGTCCTGCTCCTGTCGCTGGTGACCGCGGCACCGGCCGGCGCCACGTTCCCGGGGAAGAACGGCCTGATCGCCTTCAGCGCCGAGACCGACGAGGGCGAACAGCTCTTCACCGTCTCGCGGAACGGCCGGGACCTGCGGCAGGTCACGCACGGCCCCGACGAGGCGTCGACGCCCGACTGGTCCCCCGACGGGGGCTGGCTCGCCTACACGCTGAACGAGTGCACCATCGCCCTGGTCCGCCCGGACGGGACCGGTCAGCGGGCCATCCCGTCGCAGACCCCGGAGGGGTGCGAGGCCGATCCGGCGTTCACCCTCGACGGCCGGCACCTGGTGTTCGAGCGCTACGACGCCACCGTGGAGGAGAGCTCCGTCTGGATCATGGACCTGCACGGCGACGAGCGCCGCCGCATCGGCACGGGGCCGACCCAGGCGGCGACCCCGGAGGTCTCCCCGGACGGCCGGACGGTCACGTTCCTGTCGGACGTGGAGGAGGGCCTCGGTGCGCTGTTCGCGATCGGCATCGGCGGCGGCACCGCCCGGCAGGTCACGCCCACCCTGTACGGGATCGCGTACAAGCACGACTGGGCGCCCGATGGGTCCCGCATCGTGACCAGCGACAACGCCGACGACCCGGACCACCCCGTCAACGTCGTCACGATCCGCCCGGACGGGACGGGGCTGCGGTACCTGACCCACCTGCAGAGTCCGGACCAGAGGGCCTACGCCGGCGGTTACTCCCCCGACGGCAGGTGGATCGTCTACCGGCTCGAGCACGGCGACCAGAACGCCCTGGTGGTCGTGCGGGCCGACGGCCACGGTGCCCACACGATCCTGCCGTTCTCGTCGTTCCGGCCGCGGTTCATGGACTGGGGTCCAGCTGTGCGGTGACGGAACGGCGCGGACCCGGGTCCGCTCGCGCGCCGACCGGTGCTGCGCACCGCTCCCGTCCCCTAACGTGCCCCTCCGCACGGGGATCCGAGTCGGACCGGTCCGGGGAGTGGCATGAGCGGAGTCGCGGCGGCGGAGAACCCCGCGCCCGGGGACCCCGCGCCCCGGGACCCTGCACCCGAGGACCCTGCACCCGAGGACCCTGCACCCGAGGACCCTGCACCCGAGGACCCCGTCCTCGCCCTGGCCCGCAGCCGGCGCTGGCTCGCCGAGGCGCAGCGGCTGGCCGCGATGGGCAGCTGGGAGTGGGACGTCCGCACCGGCGCGGTGACCTTCAGCGACGAGCTGTTCGCCGTCTACCGGCTCGACCCCGCCGCGGTGACGCCGACCTTCGAGATCTGCATGCAGATGGTCCACCCCGACGACCGGGGCCGCGCCGAGCAGGCCATCCTCGCCGCGCTCGGGGCGGGCGGGGTGTTCGACTTCGACCACCGGGTCGTCTGCGGCGACGGCGCGCTCATCTGGGTGCGCGCCCGCGGGTCGGTCACCCGGGACGAGGCCGGCCACGCCGTGCTGCTGGTCGGCACGGCGCAGGACATCAGCGAGCGGGTGGCGATCGAGGCGCGCCTGCAGGAGAGCGAGCGGCGGCTGCTGGAGGCGCAGCGGGTGGCGCGGCTGGGCCGGTGGGACTGGGACGTCGTCACCGACACGGTCACCTGGTCCGACGAGATGTACCGCATCTTCGGCGTGCCGCCGGACGCGCTGGTCCCCACCGTCGAGGGCTACCTGGCGCGGGTGCACCCCGACGACCGGGCCGAGCTGCTGCAGCTGCTCGCCGACGTCCGCGCCGGCCGGGAGGAGTACGGCCTCGAGCACCGGGTGCTGCGCGCCGACGGCAGCACCGGCTGGGTGGCCTGCCGCGCCGCCGTCGAGCGGGACGGGAGCGGCGCGGAGGTGCGCGTCCACGGCACCGCCACCGACGTCACCGAGCGCAAGGCGGCCGAGCTGGCGGCCGCCCGGGCCGCCGCGGAGCTGGCCGGGCAGGCCGAGCAGCTGCGCCGGCTGGCGTTCACCGACCCGCTCACCGGGCTGGCCAACCGGGCGCTGTTCGCCGACCGGCTGGCCCACGCCCTCGAGGCGCGCTCGCCCGCCGGCGTGAGCGTCCTGCTGGTCGACCTGGACGACTTCAAGGACGTCAACGACGTGCTGGGCCACCAGGCCGGCGACCGGCTGCTGGTCGAGGTCGCCGAGCGGCTCACCGAGTGCGTCCGGCCCGAGGACACGGTCGCCCGCCTCGGCGGGGACGAGTTCGCCGTCGTCCTGGCCGAGGCCGACCACGGCGAGCAGGTCGCCCGGCGCATCGGCGCCGCCCTCGACGCCCCCGTCCGGTTCGGCGACCGGCAGGTGGTGCCCAGCGGCAGCATCGGCCTGGCCCGCAGCACCGGGGGCGAGCACGTGCCCGCCGAGGTGCTGCTGCAGCAGGCCGACATCGCGATGTACGCCGCCAAGCAGGCCGGCAAGGGGCGGCACGCGGTCTTCGACCCGGCCATGTCGACGGCGGTCCTCGCCCGCGCGGACGTGGAGAACGGCCTCCGGCGGGCGCTCGAGGACGACGGGCTCGTCGTCCACCTGCAGCCCCTGGTCGACGTCCGCGCCCGCGCGGCCACCGGGGTCGAGGCGCTGGTGCGCTGGCCGCGTCCGGGTGGCCTGGCGCTGCCGGCGGACTTCCTGCCCGTCGCCGAGCGCAGCGGGCTCGTGCGCGAGCTCGGCCAGCAGGTGCTGCGCACCGCGTGCCTGCGCCTGTCCGGTTGGCTGGCGGCGGACCGGCGGCGGTCGCTCTCGGTCAACGTCTCGCCGGTGCAGCTGCGCGAGCCGGACTTCGCGACGGCGGTCCTCGGCGTCCTCGCCGGCACCGGCGTGCGCCCCGGGCAGGTGCTGCTCGAGGTGACCGAGACGGTGTTCCTCGAGGCCGGGCCGCGGGTGGTCGGCCAGCTCGACGAGCTGCGGGCCGCGGGCCTCCGGGTGGCCATCGACGACTTCGGGACCGGCTACTCCTCCCTGGGCCGGCTGCAGGCGCTGCCCGTCGACGGGGTCAAGATCGACCGCTCGTTCGTGCAGCAGATCGGCGACGGCGCGGACGACCAGCCGATCCTCACGGCCCTGGTCACGCTGGCGCACTGCCTCGGGCTGGAGGTCACCGCCGAGGGCGTGGAGACCCCCGTGCAGGCGGCCCGGCTGGTCGAGCTCGGCGTGGACCACCTGCAGGGCCACCACCTCGCCCGGCCGGTGCCGCCCGAGGACCTGGCCGGCGCGGTCGCCGCCGCCGGAGCCGTGCTGCAGGCCGCCGGCGACCGGTCCGCGGGGCCGGGCCGGGAGCCGGTCGTGCTGCTCGTCGCGCCCGACGACGCCCGCAGCCGGGCGCTGCGCGGCGTCCTGCTGCGCGACGGCCTCTCCGTCACCGTGCCGGGGGTGGCGGCGCCGGAGGCCGACGCCGTCCTGCTCGTGACCGGCCGCGGCGGGGACGCCGTCGACCGGGTGGCCGGGCTGGGCGCCGCGCCGGGGACCGCCGTCCTCGTGCTCTGCGACGACGCCGACCGGGCCACCCGGGCGCGGCTCCTCGCCGCCGGCGCCGACGACGTCCTCGTCGACCCCGACTGCTGCCCGCCCGGCCTGGCCGAGCGGCTCCGGGCGGCGGTGCGGACGGCGGCCGGCGAGGCCCGCCGGCGCGACTGACCCCGCAGCGGTGCACGGCGTGTCCCCCGGGACACGCCGGGGAGCTCCTCACTCCTGCGGGTGGGTCGGCTCATCACTGGGGCCGGTGCTGCCGAAGACGGGGTGTGGCCATCCCCCGGGGACTGCGAGCCCGGCAGCCGCGTGCTGCCGCCCGCTCGCTGGTCCTCGTGCTGGGCATCTCCGCGGGCGCCCTCGCCGCGGTCAACGGCTTCGGCGCGAACGCCGCGTCGCCGCTGACCCTGGCGGCGTGCTGGACCGTCGTCGCCGTCCTCGTCGCGAGCGCCGTCGCGTGCCGTCGTGTCGCGCCCGGGCGGCTCGACCGCTGGGGCGTGTTCCCCCTCCTCGGGGTGACCGGGGTCCTGCTGGTCGCCGGGCTGAACCTCGTGACCGAGGACCCGTCGGCCGGTGCCCAGGCCTTCCTCGCCTTCCCGGTGCTGTGGGCGGCCGCCCACCTCCGACGGGCGGCCGTCACGGTCGTCACGGCCCTGGCCGTGGCGGCGAACGCCACCGTGCTGCTGCACCTGGCGCCGGTCGAGAACGCGGTCAGCGACGCCCTCCTCCTCGGCACCGTGCTCGCCGTGGTCGCCGTGATGCTGGAACGGGCCGGCGCGGTGCAGGAGCGGCTGGTCGAGGCGCTCGAGCAGCAGGCCACCGTGGACACCCTCACCGGCCTGGTCAACCGCCGGGTCTTCGACGACGCGCTCGCCGTCGCGCTCACCGGCCCGGCCGCCGCCGACGGCACCGCCCTGCTCCTGCTCGACGTCGACTCGTTCAAGCAGATCAACGACCAGCACGGCCACCCCGTCGGCGACGACGCGCTGGTCCACCTGGCGGGGATCATCCGGCGGCAGATCCGCGCCGGTGACGCCGTCCTGTCCCGGCTCGGCGGCGACGAGCTCGCCGTGCTGTTGCCCGGCTGCACCGCCGAGGTCGCCGTCGCCCGGGCCGAGTCGGTGCTCGGGACGGTGCTGTCCACGCCGCTCACGCTCCCCGACGGCACCCTGCTGGCGATGTCGGTGAGCGTCGGGGTGGCGCACGCCCGCGACACCACGATCGGGATGCGCGAGTTCTACGCCGCCGCCGATCGCGCCCTGTACCGCGCCAAGCGCGCCGGCCGCGGCCGCGTCGAGGTCGCCCCCGCCTGACGCGGCTCAGCGCAGGTGCCGGGCCGCGGCCGCCAGGGTGCGGACGGTGAGCCGGCCGTCGGCCAGGCCCAGCGCCACGACGTCGTCGAACACCCGCTGGTCGGCCGCCGCCGCGCGGAACGCCGCGTCCATCACCCGCGGCCACCGGCTGACCCACGACGCCGCCGACGCCGACCGGTGGTGCGCGCCCAGCCGCCGCCGCAGCGCCCGCCGGTGCACCGTGCCCGCGGCCGCCCCTGCCGACGCGGCCGCGCCGGCCAGCGCCCCGGACAGCACGGCGTAGAAGATCCCCTCGCCGGTCATCGGGTTGACCAGCGACGCCGCGTCGCCGGCCAGCAGCACCCGCCCGTCGGGCTGCCGCGGCCGGCCGGTGGACAGCGGCAGCCGGTGCGCCCGCAGCCCCTCGGGCTCGACCCCGGGCAGCAGCCGGTGCAGGCCCTCCACCAGCGCTGCCCGGGTGGCCCCGCCGGAGACCAGCTCGCCGTAGCCGACGTTGGCCCGCCCGTCGCCGAGCGGGAACGACCACGCGTAGGCCGGCCAGCGCTGCTCGGTGGTCACCAGCACCTGGGTGCCGCCCTGGCCCGGCAGCTCGGGCGCGTAGCCGCGCAGCGCCACCGCCATCCGGTCGTCGGCGTTGCGCGCCAGTCCCACCGCCCGCCGGACGACGGACTCCGCGCCGTCCGCGCCGACCAGCACCCCGGCGGTGAGCACCCCGTCGACGTCGACGCCGTCGCGCCCCGGCGTCACCCGGCGGACGGTGTGCCGCCGGAACCCCGCCCCCGCGCCGAGGGCGGCGGCGAGCAGCCGGGCGTCGAACACCTCCCGCGGCACCACCGACGACGGCCGGTGGGTGGCCCGCTCCACCGCCGCGCCGCCGGGCGAGCGCAGGGACAGCCGCGGCGCGGGGGCGTAGCCGGCGGTCAGCGCGGCGACGTCGGCGCCCAGGCCGGCGAGCACGTCGAGTGCCTCGGGGGCGATGCCGTCGCCGCAGACCTTGTCGCGGGGGAAGTCGGCCCGGTCGAGGACGAGCACCGAGGCGCCGTCGCGCCGTGCGGCCAGCGCCGCCGCCGCGCCCGCGGGGCCGCCCCCGACCACGACGACGTCCCAGCGCTCCACGGGGGCGACGCTAGGCAGCGCCGCGGCCGGCGGCCAGCCGGGCGCTGTCCCGTCCGGCCCGACCGGCGCAGGATGGCCCGCGTGACCGCACCCGACGAGCGCGAGCTGCTGCTGCGCCTGCTGGCCAACCAGCGCACCGCGCTGCGCAACACCCTGTACGGGCTCACCGAGGAGCAGGCGCGGGCGACCCCGAGCGCCAGCGAGCTGTCGCTGTCCGCGCTGCTCAAGCACGTGACCCAGGGCGAGCGGGCGAACCTGGCCGGCCGGGTCGGGAGCCGTCCGCACGCGGTGGAGGGCGATCCGCAGGCTGAGTGGATGGCCGGGTTCACCGTCGCCCCCGGCGAGACCGTGGAGGTCCTGCTGCACCGTCAGGCGGAGGTGGCACGCGAGACCGAGGAGGTCGTGCGCGCCGAGAGCGACCTCGACCGGGTGGTCGCGGTCCCCGACGGCGTCGCGCGCTGGCTGCCCGAGGGCACCGTGTTCACCGTCCGCTGGCTGCTGCTGCACCAGATCGAGGAGCAGGCCCGGCACGCCGGCCACGCCGACGTCATCCGCGAGTCGATCGACGGCAAGGGCGCCTGGCAGCTGGAGGCCGAGGCCCAGGGCATCGCCGCCCCGACCTGGACCTAGGGCGGGGTGGAGGCCCACTTCCGCGGCGGGTGCTCGTAGCCCTCGACGAAGGCGAGCAGCCCGGCCGCGTCGGTCACCACGCCGAGCGCGTCGAGCCGGCGCCGCTCGAGGTAGCCGTCGTCGGCCATGCGGCCCAGCTGGGCCAGCAGCGGCGCCCAGAACCCGTCGACGTCGAGCAGCACCACCGGCTTGGCGTGCAGGCCGAGCATCCCCCAGGTCCAGGCCTCGAACAGCTCCTCGAGCGTGCCGGCGGCCCCGGGCAGCGCGACGAAGGCGTCGGCGAGCTCGGCCATCCGCGCCTTGCGCTCGTGCATGGAGGTCACCACCTCCAGCCGCGGCAGGCCGGGGTGGGCCAGCTCGTCGTCGACCAGGTGCTGCGGGATCACCCCGACCACCTCGCCCCCGGCGGCCAGGGCGGCGTCGGCGACGACGCCCATCAGCCCGACGTGCCCGCCCCCGTAGACCACCCCGACGCCGGCCTCGGCCAGTCCCGTGGCCAGGTCCGCGGCGGCCTTCCGGTGCGACTCCGGCCCGGGCCGGCTGCCGGTGAAGACGGCGACCCGCATGTGGGACACGCTATTCGTCTCGCTCCTCGGCCCTCCTGCAGGGCCCACCGCGAGCGTGCGAGTGGTGGGGGGCAGGAGGGTCCTTAGTCAGCCGCCGTAGTAGCGGTAGACCGGCTCGGCGGTGCAGACCGGCTTCTCGCCGCCCTCGCGCTCGACGACGGCGGAGAAGGTGAGCTGCAGGCCGCCGGTGAACGGCGTGACGTCGGTGAGGGTCGCGGTCAGCCGCACGCGGGAGCCGACCGGCACCGGCGCGGGGAAGCGCACCTTGTTCAGGCCGTAGTTGACGCCCATCGCGGTGTCGGTGACCACGAAGACCTGCGCGAACAGCGGCACGAGCAGCGACAGCGTGAGGTAGCCGTGCGCGATCGGCCCGCCGTAGGGGCTCTCGGCCTTCGCCCGCTCGACGTCGACGTGGATCCACTGGTGGTCACCGGTCGCGTCGGCGAAGGTGTCCACCCGGTCCTGGGTCACCTCGAACCAGTCGCTGGTGCCCAGCTCCCGGCCGAGGAGGTCGGAGACCTCGGCCATCGTCGTCGTGGTCGCCATGCGGGGTGCCTCCGTCGTCGTCGCCGGTCGTCCTCCCGATCCTGCCAGTGCGGTGCACCGGTCCCCGCGCCGGCTGCGGTTCACTTGTCCGGGTGGCGACCATCCGTCTGACCCCCACCGACGGCTGGACCACCTGCTCGCTGGGGCACCGGCACTGGGGGCGGGCCGGCGCGGCCGGCCTGCTGGTGCACCGTGACGGCGGCGACGGTCCCGAGCTGCTGCTGCAGCACCGCGCGCTGTGGTCGCACCACGGCGGGACGTGGGGCACGCCGGGCGGGGCGCTGCACCTGGACGAGACGCCCGAGCAGGGCGCGCTGCGCGAGGTCGAGGAGGAGCTCGGGCTGGCCGCCGCGGACCTCGTGCTCGGCGCGCGCTCGGTCGACGACCACGGCGGCTGGGCCTACACGACCGTCCTGGCCCGCCCGGTCGGCGACCTCGACCCGTCCCGGCTGCGGCTCGACGGCGAGAGCACCGGCGTCGCGTGGGTGGCGCTGGCCGCGCTGCACCAGGTCACGCTGCACCCGGGGCTGGCCGCCTCGATGGACCGGCTGCGGCCGCTGCTCGCCGCCTGAGCTCAGCCGACCGTCACGGTCAGCGCCCGGTGGTCGCCCACGCCCAGCCGGCGGGCGGCGGCGTCCCGGGCGGTCACCCGGCCCAGCGCGAGCAGGTGGTCCAGCTGCAGGCGCGGCCCGTGCGCCGGGAAGCTCGCCTCCCGCACCAGCGCGGTCGCGCCCAGCAGCCGCGCCGGCAGCCCGCCGGGCAGGTTGAGGTCGCCCGCGACCACCACCGGGCCGGGCAGGGACGCCACCCAGCGGCGCAGCCGCCGCAGCTGCCGCACCGCCGTCGGCGGCGAGAACGACAGGTGGGTGGCCACGACGGTCAGCCCGTCCAGGCAGGCGGCGACGGCGACCCGCGGCTCGTCGGGCACCCACCACAGCCGCGGCCGGCCGGTGGCCGGGTCCGGCGCCCGCAGCGGCAGCCGGGCGTGGCCGGACCCCAGCCCGAGCACCGCCCAGTCCCGCACCGGGCGGCGGACCAGCAGCGCGACGCCGTACGCGGGGCCGTCCGCCGCGCTCTCCGGCCCGCGCAGCCCGGGCGGGTCGGCGGCGGCCCAGGTGCCGCGGAACGGGCTCGGCGTCCCGGTGAGGGTGGCCGCGTGCCGCCAGTCGACGGCGTCCAGCGCGCCGGCGAGCACCGCGGCCTGGTCGGTGCCGCCGGAGCGGGGCTGTCCGGCGTCGACCTCCTGGACGGCGAGCACGTCGACGCCCAGCCCGGCGACCGCAGCGGCGAGCGCGGCCGGGACCAGCACGCGGCCGTCGGCGCCGCGGCCGGAGGCGAGGTTGAGGGTGCCCACGCGCAGGGCGGCGCCGTCGGGCACGGGTCCGACGCTAGCGGCGGCGGGTCGCCCGTGCGCGGGACTCGGCTGGCCGCGCAACCACGGGGCTGGTACTTCGTTGTACCGGGAGGTGTGAGGGCAGTCTCACCACCTCGACGGAGAGGGGGCGACCCATGGGCGCGCGGCACCGCGCAACGGAGGACGACGTGGCAGGGGACCGGACGGCGGCCGCCGGGCCGGCTCCCGAGACCGCGGGGCAGCGCTTCTGGTGGCGCGTGCTCATGTCCTTCGCCGTCACCGGGATCGTCGTCGCCCCGCTGATGGCCACGGCCGGCGCGGACGCCTCCGGGGCCGTGGCCGGCGACGGCGGCACGGGCGTCTACTCCGGCGACCCCGGGGTCGCGCAGCCCTCGACCTACGCCCGGCTGACGCCGTCCTTCGGTGTCCCCGGCACGCCCGACGGCTTCCTCTTCCCGGGCTTCGGGACCGCGGCCGCCTCGTCGCAGCGCGCCGGCGGCGGCTCCGCGTCCCCGGCCGGGCTGACCGGCATCGCCGGCTCGGTCGCGGCCGCGACGGTTGCGGCCGCCGCGCCCGCCGCCCCCGCGCCCGCCGCCCCGGCACCCGCCGCTCCGGCCCCGGCCGGCCCCGCAGGCAGCGGCACCCCCGCCGGCTCCGGCTCGTCCGCCGCCCCGGCGTCGCCCGCACCCGCCCCGGCCCCCGTCCCGACGGCGCCGGCCCCGGTCCCCACCGACCCCGTCGGTGACGCCGTGGGCGGCGTGGTCGGCGGGGTGACCGACACGGTGGGCGGCGTGGTCGGCGGCGCCACCGACGCGGTGGGCAGCGTCGTCGGCGGTGCCACCGGCGCCGGGGGCGGGGTCGTCGGCGGCGTCACCGGCGGCGTCACCGGCGGACTGGGCGGTCTGCTCGGCGGCTGAGGCGGGGCCGCGGGCGCCCGGATAGGTTCTCGGCATGAGCGCCCGCGACGACGTCTCGGAGATCTTCGACAGCGCCGCGTGGCAGCCGGTCGACGGGTTCGACTTCGCCGACATCACCTACCACCGCGCCGTCGACGCCGGCGTCGTCCGGATCGCCTTCGACCGGCCCGAGGTGCGCAACGCGTTCCGCCCGCAGACCGTCGACGAGCTCATCACCGCGCTCGAGCACGCCCGGCTGACCACCGACGTCGGCTGCGTGCTGCTCACCGGCAACGGCCCGAGCCCGAAGGACGGCGGCTGGGCGTTCTGCTCCGGCGGTGACCAGCGGGTGCGCGGGCGCTACGGCTACGAGCACGAGGTGGGCCGCAGCAGCGGCCGGCTGCACGTGCTGGAGGCGCAGCGGCTGATCCGGTTCATGCCGAAGGTCGTCGTCTGCGTCGTCCCCGGCTGGGCGGCCGGCGGCGGACACAGCCTGCACGTCGTCAGCGACCTCACCCTCGCCAGCGCCGAGCACGCGCGGTTCAAGCAGACCGACGCCGACGTCGGCAGCTTCGACGGCGGCTTCGGCTCGGCGTACCTGGCCCGCCAGGTGGGCCAGAAGTTCGCCCGGGAGGTCTTCTTCCTCGGCGAGGAGTACTCCGCCGAGGACGCGCACGCGATGGGCATGGTCAACCGTGTCGTCCCGCACGCCGAGCTGGAGCGCACCGCGCTGGACTGGGGCCGGCGGATCGTGGCCAAGAGCCCGACCGCGCAGCGGATGCTCAAGTACTCGTTCAACCTGATCGACGACGGCCTGGTCGGTCAGCAGCTGTTCGCCGGGGAGACGACCCGGCTGGCCTACACGGCCGAGGAGGCCGTCGAGGGCCGCGACGCCTTCCTGGAGAAGCGCGACCCCGACTTCTCCCGCTTCCCCTGGCACGTCTGAACGGAGGACCCGTGATCGTCGAGGTGGTGGGCGGCGCCGACGAGCGCCCCGAGGTGCGGGTCGTCGACACCGACGACCTGACCGGGCTGCACCTGGCCCTGGGGCAGGTGACCGACGAGGAGGCCGACGAGGTGCTGCGCGAGGCGGGCCTCGGGCGGCTGCAGGACGACGGGACCGGCCTGCTCGACGCCGCCGCGCTGCGGGCCGCCGCCGAGCCCGACGCCGACGTCGCCGACTGGGGCGAGCGCTTCGACCGGATGGTCGAGCAGGCCCGCGAGCACGGCTGGGGGAGCGACGACGGCGCCACCCTCCGGGTCCACGTCGAGGGCGCCGCGGGCGCGTGAGAGACGGATCTCGGCGGTCCGGTCGGGTGACGATACGGCCCGGGTCGTTGTGGTCACTCCACTGACAGGTCAGGATGTGACCGTGCGCAACCTGATGTCGTGCGAACGAGTTCGCTCGTGAGCGGCACCCCCGGCCGCCCGCTGAGCGCCGAGCTGTCCGAGCAACTGGTCGCCGTTGCGGTCGACATCCTCGCCGACGAGGGATGGGGCCGGCTCAACAGCGACCGGGTGGCGGCACGGGCGCGCGCGGGCAAGGCCGGCATCTACCGCCGCTGGCCGTCGATGGCGGCGCTGGCGCGGTCGGCGGTCAGCCGCTTCACGCTGGTCCACGCCCCCGGGGACGAGGGCTCCCTGCGGGCCGACCTGGTCGCCCTGGTCGCCTCCTGGCGCCGGCCGCTGTCCCGCGAGGAGCGGGCCGTGGCCAGCCTCGTCGGTGCCGCCCGGCACGACGAGGACCTGCGCGCCGGGCTCGAGGCCGCCCTGGTACGCCCGCTGACCGAGGCCGTCGAGGTGCTCGGCGAGCGCTGGGCCGCACGGGGCGACGAGGTGCCGGCCGACCGGCTGGCGCTGCTGCGCTCGGTGCTCGAGGCCTTCTGGTGGCAGCGGCTCACCGTGGCCGGCGACGGCGGGATGGTCGCCGATCGCGTCGAGCAGGTCGTCGACGACGTGCTGCTGCCGATCGTGGTCCCGGCCGCGGAGCCCGCCCGCCGCTGAGGCGGGCGGGCGGTCCGGGGAGCCGGTCAGACGGCGCGCAGGGCCCGGGCGGCGTCGTCCGCCATCATCGAGCCCACCACGCCCGCCTCGTAGCCGGCGAGCAGCCGAGCGGCCAGCTCGCGCGTGGTCCCGGCGATCTCCGCCGCCTGCTCGGGTGCGGGCATGGGCGAGCGCGGCTGGGTGACCAGGATGCGCGTGACCGCCAGCCAGGTGGCGGCGACCACCGCGGCCGTCGTCCGCGGGTCGGCGGGGGCCGGGCGCTCGGCGCACGGGCCGGTCCAGGCCTCGACCAGGGCCTCGCTCAGCCGGGCCTCGGCGGTGTGGTGCAGCTCCCGCTCGGAGGCCTGCAGCGCGGGGGAGCGGTCGAGGTCGGCGACGGTGCAGCGCCCGGTCGGGTCGGCCAGCCGCTCGACGAAGCGCCCCACCGAGTCGACCAGGTGCTCGCGCAGCGCGGTGAGCGCCGGGACCCCGGCGGGGCGCTGCCGCACCGCGGACGCGGGCCCGTCCACCCACGGCGTCCGGTCGGCCCAGTAGAGCTCTTCCTTCGTCGTGAAGTGGTTGAAGACGGTCTGCACCGCGACGTCGGCCGCGGTCGCGACGTCGGCGATGGTCACGGCGTCGAAGCCGCGCTCGGAGAACAGTCGCTGCGCCGTCTCCCGCACGTGCGCGCGGGTGAGGGCCTTCTTCTGGGCCCGACGGGACTGATCACTCACGGTGCGAAGGGTAGCAACGCTGCGTTGCCGGTCTCGCCGAAACGGAACGACATCATCCGGTCGGGGCGTGCCGCCAGTCGTCGGCCACCGCCCTCGCCCACGTCTCCACCAGCACGGTCAGGTCGATGACGTCGAGGTCGGCGGCGACGTCCGCGATCGTCGTCGTCCACTCGCGCGGGCGGGCCGGGAGCGGGCCGGCCGGCCCGGCCCCGAGGGCCGCCAGGGCGGCGCGCAGCGCGGGCGGATCGGCCGGGTCGGGGTGCTGGGCGGCGTAGGCCGCCTCGGCCAGGACGAGCGCCGGGGCCGGCGCGCCGTCGGGGGCCGGGTCGTCCCGGAGGCCGCGGACGGTCTCCTCGAACAGCCGGGTGCAGGCGGCCGAGGCGCCCGGCCGCGCGGCGGGCTCGCCGGGCAGCGGCACGAGGACCGACCCGCAGCCGGGGCAGCGGGTGGTGGGCCGGGGGTCGCCGGTCGCGGTGCCGGGGGCGGGCGGGGCGGCGGGCCGGGGAGCGGGCACCCGGCGATCCTGCCGCACCCGGCCGGGACGGTGCCAGGAACCGCACATGGCACCGGGTGCCACCCCGCCGTCGGGGATCGTCGTCCCGTGGGGTTGGCTGCACGACGGCGGCCGCGCGGGCGGGTGCCGGGGGTCAGAGGAGGGCCGGGAACCGGTGAGGACCAGGGGAGCGGTGCTGCGCGAGGCGGGCACCGAGTACGAGATCGTCGACCTCGAGGTCGTGGACCCCGGCCCCGGTGAGGTCCTCGTCGAGATGGCCTACGCCGGGCTGTGCCACTCCGACGAGCACCTGCGGCACTCCAACCCCGGCGGGCGGTACCCGATCGTCGGCGGCCACGAGGGCTCCGGCGTCGTCCTGGCGGTCGGGGCCGGCGTCACCTCCGTCGCGCCCGGCGACCACGTCGTCACGAGCTTCCTCCCCGCCTGCGGGCACTGCCGGTACTGCGCCACCGGCCGTTCCAACATCTGCGACAAGGGCGCCACCATCGCGATCGGGCAGCTGCCCACCGGCACCTACCCCTTCCGGCTGGACGGCGAGCCCCTCGGCGGCTTCTGCATCGTCGGCGCGTTCGCCCGGCACACGGTGCTCAGCGAGTTCTCCTGCGTGCGCATCGACAAGCACCTGCCGCTGGACACCGCGGCGCTGCTCGCCTGCAGCGTCCCCACCGGCTGGGGGTCGGCGGTCTACTCCGGCGGCACCCGCCCGGGCGACGTCGTCGTGGTGGTCGGGCTCGGCGGGGTCGGCGTCAACGCCGTCCAGGGCGCGGTGCACGCGGGCGCGATGCACGTGATCGGCGTCGATCCGGTGGCGATGAAGCGGGAGTTCGCGGAGACGCTGGGCGCCACGCACACCGTGGCCGACGCCCGCGACGCCGCGCAGCTGGCCCGCGAGCTGTCCCGCGGCACGGGCGCCGACGTGGTCGTGGTGACCGTCGGCAAGATGTCGGCCGAGGTGATGGCCGGGGCGTCGGCGTGCCTCGGCAAGGGCGGCACGCTGGTGCTCACGGCGCTGGCCGACCACCCGCGCGAGGGTCACGTGGACCTCAACGGGCAGATGACCACCGTGTTCGAGCACCGGGTGCAGGGCTCGCTGTTCGGCTCGTGCAACCCCTTCCGCGACATCCCGATGCTGGCGCGGATGGCCGAGGAGGGGCGGCTGGAGCTCGGCCGGCTGGTCACCCGGCGGTACGCGCTGGACGAGCTGAACCAGGGCTACCGGGACCAGGCGGCCGGCGAGACGATCCGGGGCCTGCTCGTCCACGGCTGATCCGCGCACGGTCGTGCTCTGCCCCCGATGCGGACCAGAGCTCGAGGCCTCTCCGTGCTCTGCCCCCGATGCGGGCAGAGCACGACCGCCGGCGAGGGGTCAGACCGCCCCGGCCCGGGACGTCCGGTACTCGGGGACGGTCACCATCGGCGGCCGCTCGTCGACGGCGACCGGCGTGCTGACCGGCAGGAACCCGCTGCCGCCGGCGCGGAACTGGGTGAGCAGCCCGCCGGTGCCGGCCCGCCCGCTGCGGGCCAGCACCGCGGAGACCACCTGGCCGGCCATCCGGCCGAGCGCCTCCTGGTCCTGCGAGGTGTGCCGGCGCACGCCCAGGTCGGCCTGCGCCAGCCCGTGCAGGCCCAGCAGGCCGAGCAGGTCGACCAGCAGGCCCACCTCCACGCCGTAGCCGGAGACGAACGGCACCTGCTCCAGCGCCTCGCGCCGCCCGGCGTACTCCCCGCCCAGCGGCTGCACGAAGCCCGCGAGCTCCGGCCACAGGGCGTTGAGCAGCGGGCGCGCGGTGAGCTCGGTGACCCGGCCGCCGCCGGCGGGGGTGACGCGGCCGTCGACCTCCAGCGGACGGGTGTAGCAGCCCTTGACGTAGCCGACCTGCGGATCGGTCAGCAGCGGCGCGAGCAGCCCCGGCACGTAGTGCGTGACGTCGCCGAGCAGGTCGGCGTCGAGGAAGACCAGCAGGTCGCCGGTGGTGGCCGCGAGCGACTTCCACAGCGCCTCCCCCTTGCCCGGCCGGCTGCCGTGCGCGGGCAGCACGTCCGCGGCCGCGACGACGTCGGCCCCGGCGGCGCGGGCGACCTCGGCGGTGCGGTCGCTGGAGTCGGAGTCGACGACGAGCACCTCGTCGACCAGCGGGACCAGCCGGACCCACTGCTCGACCAGGCCGGCGACGATCCCGCCGACGGTGGCCTCCTCGTCGCGCGCGGGGAGGACCAGGCTCACCCGGTGGCCGCCGCGGCGCTTGGCCCGGAGCAGGCCGAGCACGTCCACGTCGGCGGCCGAGCGGACGGCGGACGTGCGGCCGGAGAACCAGGCGGCGGCGTCGGGTCGCATCGCCCCACTGTCCCGGAGCCCTCCGGCGCGACGCCACGGGACCCGGCCGGTGTTCACGGAGCCGTAGCCGGGCGTTCCGCCGTCAGACGCGGCTGGCGTCGCGGAGGGCCGCGGGGCTGTCCGGTCCCACCTGCGCACCGGCGCCGTCGGGCTCCGGGTGCCCGAGCTCGGTCAGCCAGCCGCGCAGCACCCGGTGCAGGTGCTCGGCGCCGACGATCTCGCCGGGCGGCGTCAGGACCCGGGGGTGGGCGAGGAACCCGCGCTGCTGCGGGCCCCCGAGCCCGCCGTGCGACCCGACGTGCGGCTCGAAGGGCGAGGCCTCGTCGGTGTCCGGGTCGTAGCGGCTGTTGACCATGACGTCGGGGCAGTGCGGGAACGTGGACACCCGCGCCACCAGCGCGGGCGCGTGCTCGCCGTAGCCGGCCAGCGGGTCCTCGCCGACGACCACGCCGGTGGCCAGCCGGTGCAGGCCGTCGCGGCCGAGGACGACCGGGCCGTGCTCCTCGGAGTGCACCAGCACGAAGCCCACGCCGTCGTGGTCGACCAGCGCCGGCAGCAGGTCGGGCCAGTGGTGCTCGATCTCCTCCAGCGGCACCCGGCCGGGGAGGTCGGGGAAGGAGACGCCGGCGGTATGGCCGGAGACGACGACCACCACGCCCGGCGCCACCCGCGCCACCCGGCCCTGCTCCCCGGACGGCGTCCGGTGGTCGTGCTCTCCGGCGCCGGCGGCCACGACCCGCTCGCGCAGCCGGCGGGCGATGAACCCCGGCCCCGACGCGACCTCGGCCAGCGCGCTGGTCACCTGCCAGCCCTCGGCCGGGCGGCGGCTGTCGCGCGGCTCGGGTCCGCGCCGCCCCGGGTCCGGCGTGCCGCCGCAGTGCCGGGCGACGAAGGACTCGATCGTCTCGCCGAACCGCTGCGCGAACGCCTCGCCCTGGGTCTGGCCGTGGTCGGACAGCAGCACCACGTGGTACGGCCGCGGGGCGAGCTCCCCGGCGCGGGCCAGCCGGCCCACCTGCTGGTCGATGCTGCGCAGCACCTCGAGGGTGTCGAAGCGCTCGACCCCGCTGTGGTGGGCGACCTCGTCGTAGCCGAGGAAGTCGGCGTACACGGCCGGGCGGCCGGCCATCATGTCCTCGAGGACAGCCGCGACGACGACGTCGCGGGCGATCACCGTCGTCCCGGGCCGGGCCAGCGGGTAGATGCCGCCGCGGCTGACCCGGGGCCGCACGTCGGCGCGGCGCTGCCGGGCGGCCGCGGACAGTTCCCGGTAGACGTCGGCCAGCGAGACGCCGAGCGTGCGCAGCGCGTTCACCGGGTTGGCGAAGTACGCGTAGTAGCCGGCGCCCACCCGCTCACGCCGCCGTCCCGACCGCCGGGGCACCACCAGCGGCAGCGCGCTCATGGTCAGGCTGACGTGCGGGGCGTCGCCGGTGAACAGGTTGCCGCGGCTGGCGCCGCCGCCGGCCAGCAGCCCGCGGCCGTCGGAGTGCCGTCGCTCCACCTCGGCGGCGTCGGCCGGGTGGGAGACCGCGACGACGTGGTCGCGGTCCTTCTCGTAGTAGCGGAACCCGAGGACGTCGTGGTTGGAGCCGTGCAGGATGCCGCAGACCGAGGCGCCGGTCTGCGAGCTCCAGTCGGTGTGCCACGAGGTGAGCGCGTGGCTGCCCGACCGCAGCCACGCGGCCAGGGTGGGCATCGAGCCGTCGCGGACCGCGCGCCGGACGGTGTCGGCGCCGAGCCCGTCGATCTGCAGGAACAGCACGCCCGGCGGGCAGGGCCCGGCCGCCGAGGCGGAGCCGGCGCGGCGGCGGGCGCGGCGGAAGAAGAGCTCGTCCTCGTCGATCGCCAGCGCGCTGCTCACCACCGCCGTCACCGCCGCCATGGCGACGACGACCAGGGTGGCGGTGCCCAGGTCGGTGACCACGACGCCCGGGATCGCGAAGGAGACCGCGAGCACCCCCGCGCCCAGCAGCAGGAAGCTGCCCAGGCCGAGGGTGAACAGCGCCAGCGGCAGCGCCACGCGCATCACCAGCGGCCAGACCACGCCGGCGAGCAGGCCGAGCAGCAGCGCGGTCAGCGGCGGCTGCCACCAGGCGGGCATCGCGAAGCCGGCGAGCCACCGGTCGAGGACGACGAGGGCGAGCGTGGTCAGCAGCCAGGTGAGCAGCACCCGGGCCGGTGCGCGCCCGCGGCCGAGCACCCGCCCGCGCTGGTCCGGCCGGCTCACGCGGGGCCGCACGACGTCGGGCTGCCCTCGTCCTCCGGCTGCCGCTCCGGCTCGGCGGACCGCCGGCGGCGGGACCCGACCAGGTTGAGCACCGCGCCGACCACGAGGACCAGCAGCGTGGCCACCAGGGTGGCGATCAGCGGGCTGTCGAAGATCCCGCCGCTGGCCACGCCGAGCAGCGCGTAGGCGACCGCCCACAGCGAGGCGGCCAGCAGCGAGGCGGGCAGCAGCCGCCGCCACGGGTAGGCCAGCGCGCCGGCGGCCAGCAGCACGGGGATGCGCCCGGCGGGCAGCAGCCGCCCGGCCACGACGATCTGCCAGCCGTGCCGGCGGAACTGCTCGCGGACCTCCTCGATCCGGTCGGCGTGCTGCCCCCGCGCGACCCAGCGCACGGCGGCCGGCCCGCCGAACCGGCAGACGGCGAAGGTGGTGACGTCGCCGAGCCAGGCGGCGAGGGTGGCGACGACGAGCACCGCGACCAGGTTGAGCTCGTGCGCGGTGACCGCGAACGCGGCGGCGGCGCCGACCAGCGGCCCCGTGGGCACCACCGGGACGATCGACCCGAGCAGCACGCCACCGAACAGCACCGGGTAGCCCAGCGACCCGTCGGTCCAGGCGGCGGCGAGGGTGGTGCTCATGCCGCGTCCGCCACGGCGGGGAGCACGACCGGCCGGCCGGGCTCGGGGACGACGACGGTGGTGGGCAGCCGGCGGGCGGCGACCGCCTCGGCGAAGGCGAGCGGCGGCTCGGTCAGCAGCCGGCGGTAGCGCCCGGCCAGCCCGGGCAGCGCCGTGCCGCCGCGGACGGCGAGGGTGCCCCAGTGCACCGGGACGGCGACCTGCGGGCGCACGCGCGCCACGGCCTCCGCGGCCCGCCCGGGGTCGAGGTGGCCGGGGCCGAGCGTGGGACCCCAGCCCCACACGGGCACCAGCGCGACGTCGACCCCACGGTCACCGATGCGGGTCATGCCCTCGAACAGGTCGGTGTCGCCGCAGGCGTAGACGCTGGACCCGGCGCCCTCCAGCAGGTGCCCGACGGCGACCGTCTCCGGGCCGTGGGTCAGGCGCGGACCCCAGCGGTGGCCGCTGTGCACGGCGGGGACGGCGGTGACCCGCAGCCCGCGGTGCACCAGCGACTCCCCGGGGGCGAGCTCGTCCACCCAGCGGACGCCGCGCGAGCGCAGCCACGCGCCGGCGCCGCGCGGCACGACCACGCGGGCGTCGTCGTCCAGCAGCCGCAGGCTGGGCAGGTGCAGGTGGTCGGCGTGCAGGTGGCTGACCAGGACCAGGTCGGCGCCGGCCCAGGCGGCCGGGGGAGGGAGGGGGGCGACCCGCCGCAGCGGGCCGAGGGAGCGGGTGAGCACCGGGTCGGTGAGCACCGTGGACCCGGCCAGCTCGACGCGGACGGTCGAGTGGCCGATCCAGTGCAGCCCGGGACCCTCCACGCGGCCAGTATCGACCCGGGGACCGACGGGTCCGTGGACGCCGTCCCCCGTCCGGGGAAGCCGGCCCGGCGCGCCGCTCCGGGTGCGGCGGGGACGGATGCGTTCCACCATGCCTCCCATGACCTCAGCGGGGGACCCGGGGTTGCCACGGCCGGCGGCGGAGCTGTCCGGCGAGCTGCGGCGCATGGCGCTGCACCTGGAGACGGCGGCGGTGCTGGAGCTGCGGGCGCAGCGCACCACCGACCCGGTCCAGGTGGCGGTGCTGCGCCGGCGCGCCGAGCACCGACGACGGGAGGCGGACCGCCTGCGGGAGCGGCTGGCCGCCTGCGGCGTGGCCCTGCCGCGCGGGCAGCGGGCGCCGGGCGCGGCCTCGGCCTGACCCGGGAGCGCTAGCGTCGCGTCCGTGGCCACCTGGGCGGACGTGCGGCGCCTCGCCCTCGCGCTGCCCGGGACCACGGAGGGCACCTCCTACGGCCGGCCGGCGTGGAAGGTCCGCGACCGTGCCTTCGTCTGGGAGCGGCCGCTGCGCGGCGCCGACGTCGAGCAGCTGGGGGACGCCGCGCCGGAGGGCCCGGTCCTCGGTGCCGCCGTCGCGGACGAGGGCGTCAAGCACGCGCTGGTCGCCGACGACCCCGCCGTCTACCTGACGACGCCGCACTTCGACGGGTACGCCGCCGTGCTGGTCCGGCTGGACGCGATCGACGTCGCCGAGCTCGGGGAGCTGGTCACCGAGGCCTGGCTGGCCAGGGCGCCGGCCCGGCTGGCCCGCGAGTACCTCGCCGGGCGGTGATCCCCCGCGGTACCGGTACGACCGGTACCGCGACGTTCCGCGCGCCGGATCGCGCCGGGAGTGGCAGAGTCCACAGGGTGAAGACCTGGCTCGACGCCTGGCCGGTGTTCCGGCAGCTGACCGGCCCCGATCCGCTCGGGCGCGGCAGGGCCGCGCGGAGCAAGGCGACGGAGAACGTGGTGAGCCGCACGGCCACCGCCGACCGCGTCGTCCAGAGCGTCTGCCCGTACTGCGCCGTCGGCTGCGGGCAGCGGATCTTCGTGAAGGACGAGCAGATCGTCCAGATCGAGGGCGACCCGGACTCGCCGATCAGCCGCGGCCGGCTCTGCCCCAAGGGCAGCGCCAGCAAGTCGCTGGTCACCAGCCCGACCCGCGTGACGACGGTCAAGTACCGCCGGCCGTACGGGACGGAGTGGGAGGACCTCGACCTCGACACGGCGATGCACATGATCGCCGACCGCGTCCTCGAGGCCCGGCGCAAGGGCTGGCAGGACGAGAACGACGGCAAGCGCGTGAACCGCACCATGGGGTTGGCGAGCCTCGGAGGGGCGACCCTCGACAACGAGGAGAACTACCTCATGAAGAAGCTGTACAGCGCCCTGGGCGCCATACAGATCGAGAACCAGGCGCGCATATAGCACTCCGCCACGGTGCCCGGTCTGGGTGCCTCGTTCGGTCGTGGCGGTGCCACGAACTCCCAGGAAGACCTCGCGAACTCCGACTGCATCGTCATCGAGGGTTCCAACATGGCCGAGTGCCACCCGGTGGGTTTCCAGTGGGTGAGCGAGGCCAAGGCGCGCGGTGCCAAGGTCGTCCACGTCGACCCGCGGTTCACCCGGACCAGCGCGATCGCCGACCTGCACGTGCCGCTGCGCATCGGCACCGACATCGCGTTCCTCGGCGGGTTGATCAACTTCGTCCTCGAGAACGACCTGTACTTCAAGGAGTACGTGGTCGCCTACACCAACGCCGCGGCGCTGGTGAGGGAGGACTTCGTCGACGCCGAGGACCTCGACGGCCTGTTCTCCGGCTTCGACCCGGAGAACAACACCTACGACGAGTCCAGCTGGCAGTACGAGCCGGAGGAGCCGCCGCACTCGGGCTCCGACGACCCGGCCGGGGCCGCCGCGCAGGACGAGCTCGAGGACCACCCGCAGATCAGGAAGACCGACAAGGCACAGGCGGCCGGCAGCGGTGGCCCCCCGATCGCGGCCAAGCCGAAGCGCGACGAGACGCTGCAGCACCCGCGGACGGTCTTCCAGGTCCTCAAGCGGCACTTCGCCCGCTACACGCCGGAGATGGTGGCCGAGGTCTGCGGCATCGAGCCGGAGGTGTTCCTGCAGGTCGCCCGATGGGTGACCGAGAACAGCGGCCGCGACCGGACGACGGCGTGGGTGTACTCGGTGGGCTGGACGCAGCACAGCGTCGGCGCGCAGTACATCCGCACCTGCTCGATCCTGCAGACGCTGCTGGGCAACATCGGCCGTCCCGGCGGCGGCATCCTGGCGCTGCGCGGGCACGCCAGCATCCAGGGCTCGACCGACGTCCCGACGCTGTACAACCTGCTGCCCGGCTACCTGCCGATGCCGCACGCGATGCAGCACCAGTCGCTCGACGACTACTGTGCCGACGCCGCCGGCAAGGCCGGCTTCTGGGGCAACAAGCGCGCCTACACGGTCAGCCTGCTCAAGGCCTGGTGGGGCGACGCCGCGACGCCGGAGAACGACTTCGCCTTCGGCTACCTCCCGTTGATCGACGGCGACCACAGCTCCTACCGCCAGATCAAGGACATGATCGAGGGGAAGATCTCCGGCTACTTCCTGGTCGGCGAGAACCCCACAGTCGGCCACCCCAACGGCCGGATGAACCGGTTCGGGCTGGCCAACCTCGACTGGCTGGTCGTCCGCGACCTGCAGATGATCGAGTCGGCGACCTTCTGGAAGGAGTCGCCGGAGATCGAGACCGGCGAGCTCGCCCCGGAGACGATCGCCACCGAGGTGTTCTTCGTGCCCGCGGCGTCGCACGCGGAGAAGGAGGGGACCTTCACCCAGACCCAGCGGCTGCTGCAGTGGCGGCACAAGGCCGTCGACCCGCCGGGCGACGCCAAGAGCGACCTGTGGTTCTACTTCCACCTCGGCCGCATCCTGCGCGAGCGGCTGGCCGGCTCGACCGACCCGCGCGACCGCCCGCTGCTCGACCTCACCTGGGACTACCCGACGCACGGCCCCGACCAGGAGCCCAGCGCCGAGGACGTGCTGCGGGAGATCAACGGCGTGGGTCCCGACGGGCGCGCCGTCTCCGGGTACATGGAGCTCAAGGACGACGGGTCGACGTCGTGCGGCTGCTGGATCTACTCCGGCGTCTACGCCGACGAGGTCAACCAGTCCGCGCGCCGCAAGCCGGGCCGCGAGCAGGGCCAGGTCGCCTCCGAGTGGGGCTGGGCGTGGCCGTACAACCGGCGCATCCTCTACAACCGCGCCTCGGCCGACCCCGACGGCAGGCCGTGGAGCGAGCGCAAGAAGTACGTCTGGTGGGACGAGGAGGCCGGCCGCTGGACCGGCGTCGACAACCCGGACTTCGAGGCGACCAAGCGGCCGGACTACGTGCCGCCGGAGGGGGCCCGGGCGCAGGACGCGATCGGCGGCGCCGACCCGTTCATCATGCAAGGGGACGGGAAGGCCTGGCTGTACGCGCCCGCGGGCGTCGTCGACGGGCCGCTGCCGACGCACTACGAGCCGGCGGAGTCCGTCGTCGAGAACGCCCTCTACAAGCAGCAGGCGAACCCGACGATGGAGCACATCGCGGGCCCGTGGAACCGGGAGAACCCGCCGCTGAGCCCGGTCTTCCCGTTCCAGGTCACCACCTACCGGCTGACCGAGCACCACACGGCGGGCGGGATGAGCCGGACGCTGCCCTACCTGTCCGAGCTCCAGCCGGAGTTCTTCGTCGAGGTCAGCCCGGAGCTGGCCGCGCTGCGCGGGCTGGTCAACGGGGAGTACGCCACGCTGGTCAGCACGCGGACGGCGATCGAGGCGAAGGTGCTGGTCACCGAGCGGATGCGGCCGATCCGGCTGCGCGACGGCCAGGTCGTGCACCAGATCGGGATGCCCTACCACTGGTCCTACAGCGGCATCTCGACCGGCGACTCGGCCAACGACCTGCTCGGCATCGTGCTCGACCCGAACACCCACATCCAGGAGGACAAGGTCAGCACCGCCGACATCGTCCCGGGACGGCGTCCGCGCGGTCCCGAGCTGATCGAGTTCGTGGAGGGCTACCGGCGCCGCGCGGGCGTGGGGTCGGGGCGGGTCGGGGTCAACGGTCGCGACCCGGTCGCCGCCGAGGCCGGCGAGGGATCGCAGCAGTGAGGAGGCCGGCATGACCCCGATCAGCTCGGCGAGCGCGGCGTTCACCGGGCACGACCCGGAGAACCGGCTCTACGGGCCGGTGCCGGACGTGACCGGGCAGGCCGGCTACGACCCGGACCACCCGGCGCGGGTGGGCTTCTTCACCGACACCTCCGTGTGCATCGGCTGCAAGGCCTGCGAGGTGGCGTGCAAGGAGTGGAACACGCTGCCGATGGACGACTCGCACGGCGTGCGCGACGTCATCGGGCTGTCCGGGATGTCCTACGACAACACGGGGCAGCTCGGGGCCAACTCCTGGCGGCACGTGGCGTTCGTCGAGCAGTCCCGCACCGTCGACCTGCCGATGCCGACCTTCGGCCGCCCGGGCGACGACCGGCGGGGCAGCGGCCCGTCGGTGGCCGAGGGCGACAACGACGGCAGCCTCGCCGCGGCGCAGCAGTCCAGCGTGCTCAACGCCGAGGCGCTCTCCGAGTTCGACCCGCAGACCGGGCAGAGCGGCACCGACAAGCAGATCCGCTGGCTGATGAGCTCCGACGTCTGCAAGCACTGCACGCACGCCGGCTGCCTGGACGTCTGCCCGACCGGGGCGCTGTTCCGCACCGAGTTCGGCACCGTCGTCGTCCAGGGCGACATCTGCAACGGCTGCGGCTACTGCGTCATCGGCTGCCCGTACGGCGTCATCCAGACCCGCAAGGGCGACGGCCGGGCCTTCAAGTGCACGATGTGCTACGACCGGCTCACCGACGGGCTGCAGCCGGCGTGCGCCACCGCGTGCCCGACCCAGTCGATCCAGTTCGGCAACCTCGACGAGCTGCAGGCCCGCGCCGACGCCCGCCTCGCGACGCTGAAGTCCCAGGGCGTGGAGACCGCCCGGCTCTACGGCCGGGACGAGGACGACGGCGTCGGCGGCGCGGGCGCGTTCTTCCTGCTGCTCGACGAGCCGGAGGTCTACGGCCTGCCGCCGGACCCGGTGGTCACCACCCGCGACCTGCCCGCGATGTGGCGGGCGGCGGCGGCCGGCGCGGCGATGATCGCCGGCGTCGTCATCTCGTCGTTCCTGGGGCGGCGGCCGTGACGGAGGGCCTGACCACGCCGGGCGCGGGCTGGCGGCGGGCCGACGGCCCGGCGGCGGAGGCCCGCGGCAAGCGACGGCGCAGGGGCGGGCGGCGCGGCGGCGGCGGCGAGGTGCCGATGGTCGACGACGCCCAGTTCACCTCGTACTACGGGCGCCCGATCATCAAGCCGCCGGTGTGGAAGTCGCCGGACGTGCCGCTGTACCTGTTCCTCGGCGGGATGGCGGGGTCGTCGTCGATCCTGGCGGCGGTCGCCGACGTCACCGGCCGGCCGGTGCTGACCCGGGTCGGCCGGTACACCGCCGGCGGCGGCGCGGTCGCGTCGGTGGTCTTCCTCATCCACGACCTCGGCCGGCCCGAGCGGTTCCTGCACATGCTGCGGGTGTTCAAGCCCACCTCGCCGCTGTCGGTCGGCTCCTACATCCTCGCGCCCTTCGGCGCGGCGGCCGGGGCGACGGCGGCGGTCGAGCTGCTGGGCTGGTTCCCGCGGCTCAAGCGCTTCGGCGGCGTGGTGTCGGCGCTGTTCGGCGGGCCGCTGGCCACCTACACGGGGGTGCTGCTGGCCAACACCGCGGTGCCGTCCTGGCACGCGGCGCACCGGCAGCTGCCGTTCGTCTTCGGCGGCTCGGCGATGGCGGCCGGCGGCGGGATGACCATGGTGTTCACCCCGGTGGCCGAGGCCGGGCCGTCGCGGCGCACCGCGGTGGCCGGCGCGGCGATCGAGCTGGCCGTGATGCACCGGGTGGAGAACGACCACGGGATCGTCAGCGAGCCGTACCACGAGGGCCGGTCGGGGACGCTGCTGCGGGCGGCCAAGGCGTGCACCGCGGCGGGCGCGGCGCTGACCGTCGTCGCCGGGCGCCGCCGGGCCGGTGCGGTGGTGTCCGGGCTGCTGCTGGCGGCCGGCTCGCTGCTCACCCGGTTCGGCGTCTTCGAGGCCGGGCTGGCCAGCGCCCGGGACCCCAAGTACACCGTCGTCCCGCAGCGCGAGCGGCTCGCCGCCCGGCAGAACGGCCACGCGCCGACCGTCACCCGCTGAGGACCTCCGCGGGGCGCGTCACCCACGGAGGTGCTCGGCGTAGGTCCGCGGCGGGCGGCCGAGCAGCGCGGTGAGCACCCGCGGGCTGCCGGTGAACCCGTGCGCGCGGTACTCGGCGAACATGGTGGTCAGGCAGCGGCGCGTGTAGGAGCCGTCGTCCTCGGGCGGGGCGGTGTCGACGGCGGTGACCTCCCGGCCGAGGTGCGCGCCCACGAGCCGGGCGACGGCGGGCGCGGTGAGCTCCTCGGGGCCGGCCGCCTCGAAGGTGCCGCTGTCCAGGTCGTCCTCGGTGAGCAGCACGGCCGCGGCCTCGGCGACGTCGCGCAGGTCGACGAAGGACTGCGCCCGCTCCAGGCCCCACGGGCTGCGCAGCTCGCCGGTGGTGGCGGCCGCTGCGACGGCGTCGTCCAGGTTGTCGGCGTAGGCGCACGGCTGCAGCACCCGCCAGCGGGAGGCGGTCCCGGCCACGGCGTCGTCGAGCGCCTCCTCGACCCGGTCCTTGGCGGCGTGGTGCGGCATCGACCGCACCTGCGGCCGGAGCACCGAGTGGTAGACCAGCCGGCCCACCCCGGCCCGCGCGGCGGCGCGCAGCACCGCGGGCGCGGCGTCGGCCTCGCGCGGGTCGAAGTTGGGCCAGACCAGGTACAGGGCGTCGGCGCCGGCGAGCGCGGGCGCCGGGTCCCCGGTGAGGTCGGCGGCGACGACCTCCGCGCCCAGCGCCTCGAGCTCCGGCCGCGGGCGCGGGGCGGCGACGACAGCGCGCACCCGCTCGCCGCGGGCCCGCAGCGCCCGGACGACCGCGGTGCCGGTGGGGCCGCCCGCGGCGGTCACGACGATCACCGGGCCGACCCTAGAACGGGAGGTCAGGCGGGCGTGGCCGGGTCCGGGGGGACGGAGCCGGGCACGTCGGCCGGCCCGGCGACGGCAGGCCGGGGCCGGTCCTGCGGGTGCAGGCGGACGGCGACCAGCGCGACGTCGTCGTCCGGGTGGCCGTCGACCATGTGCTCGACCAGCAGGTCGCACAGGTCCTGCAGCGGCCGGTCGCCGAGCTCGGCCAGCGCGGCGGTGAGCCGGGCGGTGCCGGCGTCGAGGTCGGCGTCGCGCCGCTCGACCAGGCCGTCGGTGTAGAGCAGGACGGTCGCGCCGCGGTCGAGCTCGACGACGGACTCGGTCCGCGGCCGCTCCGGGCCGACGCCGAGCAGCAGGTCGGCCCGCTCGGGTGCCAGCACGCGCACCTCGCCGTCGGCCGTGAGCACGATGGGCGGGGGGTGCCCGGCGTTGGACCAGCGCATCCGGGTGGTGCCGCGCCCGACCTCCCCGGGCGTCTGCTCCAGGCGGGCGACGGCGGCGGTGGCGAGGGTGCCGAACCGCAGCAGCTCCATCGCGCGGTCCAGGTCGCGCAGCACCGCGGCCGGCCCGGCGCCGGTGGCGAGCGCGATGCCGCGGACCAGGCTGCGCAGCTGGCCCATCGTCGCGGCGGCGGCGGGGGGGGGGGGGGGGGGGGGGGGGGGGGGGGGGGGGGGGGGGGGGGGGGGGGGGGGGGGGGGGGGGGGGGGGGGGGGGGGGGGGGGGGGGGG
>NZ_JBJGZJ010000033.1:0-44118 GCF_054050435.1 Geodermatophilus sp. SYSU D01036
CGGCCGGGGGACCCGCTCCCCCGGCCGCCGCTCGCGGTTGACCGCGCCCGCAGCGGGCAAGAGGGACCGGTCAGCCGCACTACCGCTGGGAGGCCCCCGCATGTCCGCACCCGTCGAGTTCGCCGTCTGGGCGCCCGTGCCCGAGCGCGTGCGCCTGCAGGTCGACGGCGCGGTGCACGACATGCGCCGCGACGACGACGGCTGGTGGCGGGCCGAGGCCGAGGCCGGCCCGGAGTCCGACTACGGCTACCTGCTCGGCGACGACGACACGCCCCGCCCCGACCCGCGCTCGCGCCGCCAGCCCGACGGCGTGCACGGGCTGTCCCGCCGGTTCGACCCGTCGGCGTACGCGTGGGGCGACAGCGCCTGGACCGGGCGCCCGCTGGCCGGCGGCGTCGTCTACGAGCTGCACGTCGGCACGTTCACCCCCGAGGGCACCCTCGACTCGGCCATCGACCGGCTGGGCCACCTCGCCGACCTCGGCGTCGACTTCGTCGAGCTGCTGCCGGTCAACGGCTTCGACGGCACCCACAACTGGGGCTACGACGGCGTCCTCTGGTACACGGTGCAGGAGAGCTACGGCGGGCCCGCGGCCTACCAGCGGTTCGTCGACGCCTGCCACCAGCGCGGGATCGGCGTCATCCAGGACGTCGTCTACAACCACCTCGGCCCCTCGGGGAACTACCTGCCGCTGTTCATGCCGGTCTTCAGCGAGGGCGGCGCGAACACCTGGGGCGAGTCGGTCAACCTGTCCGGGCCGGACTCCGACGAGGTCCGCCGGTACATCCTGGACAACGCCCTGATGTGGCTGCGCGACATGCACGTCGACGGGCTGCGGCTGGACGCCGTCCACGCGCTGGTCGACGAGCGTGCCACCCACGTGCTCGAGGAGATGGCGCAGGAGGTCGACCGGCTCTCGGTCGCGGTCGGCCGGCCGCTCACGCTCATCGCCGAGAGCGACCTGAACGACCCCCGGATGGTCACCCCGCGCGTGGCCGGCGGCGCCGGCATCCACGCCCAGTGGAGCGACGACTTCCACCACGCGCTGCACGCGACGCTCACCGGCGAGGGGCAGGGCTACTACGGCGACTTCGCCGAGGCCGGCCTCGCGGGGCTTGCCAAGACCCTCACCGGCGCCTTCTTCCACGACGGCACGTGGTCGAGCTTCCGCCGCCGTTCCCACGGCCGGCCGGTGGACACCGCGCGGCTGCCCGGGTGGAAGTTCCTCGGCTACCTGCAGGACCACGACCAGGTCGGCAACCGCGCCATCGGGGACCGCGTCTCGGCGACGCTGTCCCCCGGCCTGCTCGCCGTCGGGGCGACCCTGGTGCTCACCGGCCCGTTCACGCCGATGCTGTTCATGGGCGAGGAGTGGGGCGCCTCGACGCCGTGGCAGTTCTTCACCAGCCACACCGACCCGGACATCGGCCGCGCGACGGCCGAGGGCCGCAAGAACGAGTTCGCCGAGCACGGCTGGGACGCCGACGAGGTGCCCGACCCGCAGGACCCCGAGACCTTCCGCCGCTCGAAGCTGGACTGGTCCGAGCCCGGCCGGGAACCGCACGCGCGGCTGCTCGAGGTGCACCGGACCCTGCTGGCGCTGCGCCGGCGGCACCCGGACCTGGTCGACCCGGACCTGTCGGCGGTCGAGGTCGGCTGGGACGACGACGACCGCGTGCTCGTGGTGCACCGCGGCGCGCTGCGGGTGGTGGCCAACCTGTCCGGGGAGCCGCAGCAGGTGGAGCTGGACCGCCCGGCCACCGGGGTGCTGTTCGCGACCGCCGACGAGCCGTCCGTGGACGGCGCGACGGTGACCGTCCCGGCCGAGAGCGCGGCCGTCCTCACCAGCTGATGCGCCGGCTGCTCCCCTCCCCCGACGGGGCGGACCTGACCGACGACGACCTGGCCGAGGCCTACGCGCTGCCGCCCGGGCGCTCGCTCCGCGTGGACTTCGTCGCCTCGCTCGACGGCGCGGTCACCGTGGACGGCGTCAGCGCGGGGCTCGGCTCGCCCGGCGACCGCCGGGTGTTCTCGACGCTGCGCGCGCTGGCCGACGTCGTCCTGGTCGGGCACGGGACGGCGGCCGGCGAGGGCTACGGCCCGGTGACGGCGGACTCGCCGGTCGGGCGCCGGCGCGCGGCGCTCGGCCGGGCGCCGGAGCTGCCGGTCGCGGTGGTGTCACGCCGCGCCTCGCTCGCGCCCGGGGGGCGGCTGGCGCGGCCGCCCACGCTGCTGGTGACGTGCGCCGCGGCGGACGCCGGCCGCCGGGCCGCGCTGGCCGACGCGGGGGTGGACGTGCTGGTGTGCGGGGACGCCGACGTGGACCTGCCGCTCGCGCTGGACCGGCTCGCCGACCGCGGCTTCGAGCAGGTGCTGTGCGAGGGCGGGCCGTCGCTGCTGTCGGCGGCGCTGGACGCGGGCGTCGTCGACGAACTCGACCTCACCGTCTCCCCCGCGCTGGTGGGCGGGCAGGCGCGGCTGCTGGACCGGGCGCTGCGCGACGTCGTCCGCCCGCGGCTGGTGCAGGTGCTCGAGGAGGACGGCGTCCTGTTCACCCGCTACGCGGTGGACTGAGTCCCGCCACGCCACCCGTCCGGTCGACGGTGGTCTGCCGGTGCAGGGGTCCGCTGGTTGACTGACCTGCATGGACCTGCCCGTGCTCCCGCCGGTCAAGCCGATGCTGGCCAAGGCCACGACGAAGCTCCCGACGGGGGACGGGCTGTTCTACGAGCCCAAGTGGGACGGCTTCCGCTGCATCGTCTTCCGCGACGGCGACGAGGTGGAGCTCGGCAGCCGCAACGAGCGCCCGCTGACCCGCTACTTCCCCGAGGTCGTGGCCGCGGTCGAGGAGGCCCTGCCCGAGCGCTGCGTCGTCGACGGCGAGATCGTCGTGCCGCAGGGCGACCGGCTGCACTTCGAGTCGCTGCTGCAGCGCATCCACCCGGCGAAGTCGCGGGTGGACCTGCTGGCCGAGCAGACGCCGGCGCACTTCGTCGCCTTCGACCTGCTGGCCCTCGGGGACGAGTCGCTGATGGAGACGCCGTTCGCGCAGCGCCGGCAGCGGCTGCGCGAGGTGCTGGACCGCCGGCACGAGCGGGTGCACGTCACCGCGGTCACCCGCGACGCGGCGATCGCGCAGCGCTGGTTCGACGAGTTCGAGGGCGCCGGCCTCGACGGCGTCGTCGCCAAGGACGCCGGCCTGCCCTACGGCCCCGACCAGCGGCTGATGACCAAGGTCAAGCACGTGCGCACCGCCGACTGCGTGGTCGCCGGGTTCCGCTGGCACAAGAGCGGGCCGGTCGTGGGGTCGCTGCTGCTCGGCCTCTACGACGACGGCGGCCTGCAGCACGTCGGCGTCGCGGCGTCGTTCCCCATGGCGCGGCGGGCCGAGCTGGTCGAGGAGCTGGCGCCCTACCGGGCCCAGGCGCTCGACGGGCACCCGTGGCAGGACTGGGCGAACGCCGAGGTGCAGGAGAACGGCGAGCACCGGATGCCCGGCGCGCAGAGCCGGTGGAACGCGAAGAAGGACCTGTCCTGGGTGCCGCTGCGCCCGGAGCTCGTCGTCGAGATCAAGTACGACCAGCTCGAGGGACGGCGGCTGCGGCACACCGGGCAGTTCCTCCGCTGGCGGCCCGACCGGACGCCGGAGAGCTGCACCTACGACCAGCTCGAGGTCCCGGTCCGCTACGACCTGGCCGAGGTGTTCAACGGGTGACCGGCACCTGCGGGGCGGCCGGCGCGGCGCGCCTCCTACCGTCGTGAGCATGCGTCTGCGCCGCGGCATCCTCGCCGCCTCGACAGGGCTGCTCCTGGCGGTCACCGGCTGTAGCTCCTTCTCGGACTCGGGCTCGGACTCGGCGGACGCCTCGTCGTCGGGCGCCTCCTCGACGCCGGCCGAGCCGGAGGCCGCGCCGATCACCTGGACCGACTGCGACGCGCAGATCACCGAGCTCATCGCCGGGACGCCGGGCAGCGAGCGCGACCTCGCCTTCGAGTGCGGCCGCACCGAGGTGCCCATCGACCACGACGACCCCGAGGGCGCGACGCTGCCGCTGTTCCTCGTCCGCGCCAAGCTGGCCGGGCAGGCCGACCGGATCGGCTCGCTGCTGGTGAACCCGGGCGGGCCCGGCGGCTCGGGCGCCGACGCCGCGCTGAGCCTGGCGCTGTCGCTGCCCGAGGACGTGCTGCGCCGCTTCGACCTGGTCGGCTTCGACCCGCGCGGCGTCGGCCTGTCCACGCCGGTCGAGTGCATCCCCACCGAGCTCAAGGACCGCATCGTCGCCGCCGAGCCGCGGCCGACCACCCAGCAGCAGATGGACGAGGTCCTCGCGCTCACCGACGAGGCCGCCGACGCCTGCGCCGAGGAGTACGGCGACGCGCTCGGCACGTTCAACACCGTCGACACCGCGCGTGACATGGACCTGCTGCGCGAGTCGCTGGGCGACGAGCAGCTGAGTTACCTCGGCTACTCCTACGGCACCACGCTCGGCTCCACCTACGCCGAGCTGTTCCCGGAGAACGTGCGCGCGATGGTCCTCGACGCCGCCGTCGACCCCGACGCCGACCCGCAGGCCGACGCCGAGGCGCAGGCGGCCGGGCTGGAGGCCGGGTTCGACGCGTTCGCCGCCAACTGCGTGGCCCTGGTGTCCGGATGCCCGGTCGGCGCCGACCCGCGGACGTTCGTGCAGGACCTGCTGACCGCCGCCGCGACCACGCCGATCCCGAGCAGCACGCCCGGGGAGACCCGCACCGCGACGCCGGGGGTGGTCGTCACCGCCGTCGCCGCCGCGCTCTACGACACCGGCTCGTGGCCGCAGCTGTCGCAGGCGCTGGCCGCCGCGCGCAACGGCGACGCCGCCGGCCTGTTCTCCCTCGCCGACGCCTACAACGGCCGGCTCCAGGACGGCACGTACACCAACCAGCTCGACGCCAACATCGCGATCAACTGCGCCGACACCCCCGACGACGAGGCGTACTCGGAGGAGGAGGTGCTGCAGCTGGCGCAGGACTGGTCGCAGCGGTACCCGCTGTTCGGTGCCGGCGCCGCCTCCAGCCTCTACACCTGCGGCGTGTGGGACGCCGCGCGCACGCCACTGCCCGAGCGGGACGCCGAGGGCAGCGCGCCGATCCTCGTCGTCGGCAACTCCGGGGACCCGGTGACCCCGCTGCCCGGCGCCGAGGACATGGCCGAGGACCTCGCCGCCGGCACGCTGCTGGTCTGGCAGGGCCAGGGGCACACCGCGTACCCGAAGACCGACTGCGTCACGGCGGCGGTCAACGCCTACCTGATCGACCTCACGGCGCCGCAGGACGGGCTGACGTGCCCCGCCTGAGCCGCCCCGGACCGGGGAGCTGAGCAGATGGCGAGCAGCAAGGACGCGGTCACGCTGACCGTCGACGGGCACGAGGTGCGGGTCTCCAACCCGGAGAAGCCGTACTTCGCCGAGCGCGGCATCCGGAAGATCGACGTCGTCGAGTACTTCGTCAGCGTCGGCGAGGGCATCCTGTTCGCCCTGCGGGACCGGCCGACGACGCTGGAGCGCTGGCCCGGGGGCGTCTTCGAGGGCGCGCGGCTGTCGACCCGGATGGACAACACCGGCGACGCCTTCTACCAGAAGCGGGTGCCCAAGAACGCGCCCGACTGGGTGCCGACGGCGCACATCACCTTCCCCAGCGGGCGGACCGCCGACGAGATCGCGCCGGACTCGGTCGCCGTCGTCGCGTGGTGCGCCAACCTCGGCACGCTCACCTTCCACCCGTGGCCGGTGGACCGGACCGACGTCGAGTCGCCCAACCAGATCCGCATCGACCTGGACCCGCAGCCGGGCACCGACTTCGCCGACGCCGTGTGGGTCGCGCCGCACGTGCGGGAGCTGCTGCACGAGCTCGGCATGGAGGGCTGGCCGAAGACCTCCGGCGGCCGCGGGGTGCACGTGTACGTGCCGATCCAGCCGCGGTGGACGTTCACCGACGTGCGCCGCGCGGTGATCGCGTTCGGCCGCGAGCTGGAGCGCCGGCTGCCCGACCGCGTGACGATGTCGTGGTGGAAGGAGGAGCGCGGCGAGAAGATCTTCATCGACTACAACCAGATGGCCCGGGACCGCACGATCGCCTCGGCGTACTCCATCCGGCCCAAGCCGCACGCGCCGGTGAGCGCCCCGCTGGACTGGGACGAGCTGCCCGACGTCTCGCCGTTCGACTTCACCGTGCTGACCATGCCGGAGCGCTTCCGGGCGGTCGGTGACAAGCACGCCGGGCTGGCCGGGCACGCCTACTCCATCGAGCCGCTGCTCGAGCTCGCCGAGCGCCAGGCCGCGGACCAGGGCCTGGGCGACCTGCCCTATCCGCCGGACTACCCGAAGATGCCGGGCGAGCCGATGCGGGTGCAGCCCAGCCGCGCCAGGCGGCCTGCCAGTGCCAACGAGTGATCCGGCGCTCGACGCAAGCGAAGCGCAGCGCCCACTCGACAGGCAACCCCCGTCCTCCGGTGCTGCTCGCGTACTCCCCCGTCGCTCCGTCGCACACCTCTCCCTCCGGAGGTCGCCATGGATCTCAGAGACCGTCTGCTCCGGTCCGCGATCGCGGCTGCCGCCGCCGTCGCGGCCGGCCTGCTGACCCGGTCGATGGTGAAGGCCGTCAGCGCTCCAGAGGACGGGACCATCGGCTCCCCTCCTCGCGAGTGATCCTGACTGGACGACCGGCATGGTCCGCGTGTCAGAGGGCACGACCTCACGGGTGGAGGACGACTGGAGAAGCCTGCTGGCGGGCCTACCGCTCGAGCAGCGCCTGAAGGCGCTCGCCGTGTACGAACTGGCAAGAGATCGAGCGATGGGCCAGCCACCCGAGACGGCGGCAGCGACCCTGCGCGCCGCAGCTACCGCCGAGGGACTCGATGCCAGTCACGACTGGATCCCGGCGGCCGCGGCCCGCATCAGCGCTGACACGGGCCCGTGACCACGCAAGGCGGGCTGACCGCCGCCCGGCGGCGCGGTGGGGAGGGACGGATCAGGCAGCCTTCCGACTGCTCTTGGCGAGCACCTTGTCGGCCTTGTCCAGCTTGACCAGGCGGCGCTTCTTGACCGTGTAGCCCGGCGGGAGCGTCCCTTCGGCGAGGGCACGGAGGGGACACCGCTTGCATCGCGGCCTGTCCTGGCAACACTTCTTCTTGGGCATGCCCGCCGACTTGGCCACCCGGTGAGGCTAGCCTTCCCTTCGCGGGTGATCCACGGGCACCGGCGGGTCACCGGTTAACGTCCGGTGACCGCCACCGCACACGTCCGGGAGTCCCGATGGCCGCCCCCGCCTTCGTCGAGCTGCTGAACACGCAGATCGGCAACGAGTTCGCCGCGCACCAGCAGTACGTCTCCTGCGCGGTGTACTTCGACCAGCTGACCATGCCCCGGACGGCGCAGCTCTTCTTCGACCAGGCGCTCGAGGAGCGGCAGCACGCCATGATGATGGTCCGCTACCTGCTCGACTCCGACGCGCCGGTGCGCATCCCCGCCGTCGCGGCCCCGGTCAACGAGTTCCCCGACGTCGTCGCGCCGGTCGCCCTGGCGCTGGAGCAGGAGAAGCGGGTCACCGAGCAGATCGGCGCGCTGATCGGGATCGCGCGGCGGGAGAACGACTTCGCCTCCGACCAGTTCATGCAGTGGTTCATCAAGGAGCAGATCGAGGAGGTCAGCAAGATGAGCGACCTGCTCACGATCGTGAAACGCTCCACCCACGACCTGGAGAGCATCGAGGACTACGTGCTCCGGGAAGTCACGACCGAGGCGGCCGACCCCACCGCACCACCGGTGGCAGGGGCCTGAGCCGAGGGCATCCCGCTGACCGACCTGTTGGTCCCGGTACGCATCCTCGTCACGCTCGTGCCGGCGTTCGTCCTCGTGCAGGCGTTCTCGTCGTAGGAGGACACCACGACGCCGCCGACGACGAGGCCGGCGCCGTGGCGACGGAAGCCGTAGGGGCGGCGCTCCTCCCGTCGCCGACCGGTTCCGACCTCGGCGGCCTGCTGCGCTGCTGTGCCCGCGCCGTCGCACGGCCGGGGTGGGCTTTGCTCGAGGCGACTCGCCACACGTCGTCGACGGCGGGGCGAGGATGAGGACCGGGGGGCACGGGACGGGCACCTGGGCGATCTCCGGGCGCGGGAACCCGCCCGACAACCTCCCCCCTTCCGCTCACGGGCGACCTGGGCTCTTGCCGCTCTGAACAGCGCCTTCGGGTTCCGCTCCCCGAAGATGCCGGGCGAGCCGATGCGGGTCCAGCCGTCCCGGGCCCGGAAGCCGGCCGACGAGAACGCCTGACCCGGCGTCCCGCGCCGGGCCGCCCGTGGCCACGAGAGCGCAGGTCAGCGCGTCGAGCGGCCCGTTCGGAGCCGGGGCCCGGCAGGACGCCGCGCCGGCGGTCGGCCGGGATCAGCGGAAGACGACCGTGCTGTTGCCGTTGAGCAGCACCCGCCGCTCGCTGTGCCAGCGCACCGCCCGGGACAGGGCCAGGGCCTCGGCATCCTGGCCGACCGTGGCGAGGGCGCGCGGGTCGAAGGTGTGGTCGATGCGGATGACCTCCTGCTCGATGATCGGCCCCTCGTCCAGGTCGGGCGTGACGTAGTGGGCCGTCGCGCCGACGAGCTTCACACCGCGGTCGAAGGCCTGGTGGTAGGGCTTGGCGCCCTTGAATCCCGGCAGGAACGAGTGGTGGATGTTGATCATCCGGCCGTGCAGGGCGGCGCACGTCTCGTCGGAGAGCACCTGCATGTACCGGGCGAGCACGACCAGGTCGGCCCGGTGCTCGTCAACCAGCTCGAGCAGCCGCGCCTCGGCCTCGCGCCTGGTCGCCGGCGTCACCGGCACGTGGGAGAACGGCAGCCCGGCCGCCTCGGCCATCGGGCGCAGGTCCTCGTGGTTGGAGACCACGGCGACCAGGTCGGCGCCGAGGCTGCCGGCCCGCCACCGGAAGACCAGGTCGTTGAGGCAGTGGCCGAGCCTGGACACCATGACCAGCACGCGCTGCGGTTGGCCACCGGTGACCTGGTAGGCCATGCCGAACTCGTCGGCCACCGCCCGGAACCCCTCCGACAGGCGGTCGGCGTCGGTGTCCTGCGCGCAGACGAACGCCGTCCGCAGGAACAGCTGGCCGCGGACCGCGTCGTCGAACTGCTGGTGCTCGACGATGTCGCAGCCGTGCTCGAACAGGAACGAGCTGACCGCGTGCACGATGCCGGGGCGCTCCTGGCAGCTGAGCGTGAGGGTGAAGGGGTAGGACACGGGTGCCTCCTCAGCACTCGACCAGGTTGAGGGCCAGCCCGCCACGGGCGGTCTCCTTGTAGGCGTCCTTCATGTCGGCGCCGGTCTCGCGCATCGTCTTGATGGCCGTGTCGAGCGGGACGTGGTGCCGGCCGTCCCCGCGCACGGCCATGCGGGCCGCGGTGATCGCCTTGATCGAGCCGACGGCGTTGCGCTCGATGCACGGGATCTGCACCAGCCCGCCCACCGGGTCGCAGGTGAGGCCGAGGTTGTGCTCGATGCCGATCTCGGCGGCGTTCTCCACCTGCTCCGGCGTCCCGCCGAGGACCTCGGCCAGGCCCGCGGCGGCCATCGAGCAGGCCGAGCCGACCTCGCCCTGGCAGCCCACCTCCGCGCCGGAGATCGAGGCGTTCTCCTTGAACAGCAGCCCGATCGCCGCGGCGGTGAGCAGGAAGCGCACCACCCCGTCCTCGGAGCAGGAGCCGACGAAGTCGCGGTAGTAGTGCAGGACGGCCGGGACGATGCCGGCGGCGCCGTTGGTCGGCGCGGTGACCACCCGCCCGCCGGCGGCGTTCTCCTCGTTGACCGCCAGGGCGTAGAGGGTCACCCACTCCATCGCGCGCAGCGGGTCGGTCTCGTCCGCGCCCGTCTCCAACCGGGCGCGCAGCGCGGCCGCGCGCCGGCGGACCGCGAGGCCCCCGGGCAGGACGCCGGTGGTCCGCGCGCCGCGCTCCACGCACTCCTGCATCACCGCCCAGACGTGCAGGAGCCCCGCGCGGACCTCCGCCTCGCTCCGCCGGGTCAGCTCGTTGGCCAGCACCACGTCGCTGATCCGCAGCCCGGTCACCCGGGTGTGCGCCAACAGCTCCTCGCCGGTGCGGAAGGGGAAGGGCACCGGCGGTCCGTCCTCGACGGCCACCGGGGCGCGCGCCTCGTCCTCGTCGAGGACGAAGCCGCCGCCCACCGAGTAGTACTCGCGGCGGCAGAGCGGGGCGCCTGCGGCGTCGACGGCCACGAAGCGCATGCCGTTGCTGTGGAAGTCCAGCCGCCGGCGCCGGTGCAGCACCACGTCGTCGTCCACCGAGAAGTCGACGGGCCGCGTGCCGGCCAGCAGCAGCCGGCCCTCGCGGCGGACGGTCTCGACCCGGGGCCCGGCCGCGCGCGGGTCGACGAGGTCGGGTTGCTCGCCCTCCAGGCCGAGGACGACGGCCGGGACGGTGCCGTGGCCGTGCCCGGTGGCGCCGAGCGAGCCGAACAGCTCGCACCGGACGCCGGCCACCCGCCCGAGCAGCCCCTCCCCGGCCAGGCGGGCGGCGAAGGCGCAGGCGGCCCGCATGGGCCCGACGGTGTGCGAGCTGGACGGGCCGATCCCCACCCTGAAGAGGTCGAAGGCGCTGATGGTCACCCGTGCCTCCCTCTCCCCCACCGCGACGTGAGCTGCCACAGGAGTAGGCAGGGGATTGGTATATCAGTAGTAGAATCACGGTATGTCGATCCCTCTGGCGAGGCAAGACCCGATGGCCGTCCGCCTCTACGATCTGCGCGTGACCGCCGCACCGCTGGAGTCGGACCCCTCGGCCGCCACCTCCCTGGCGGACCGGGCCTACGTGGCGATCCGGGACCGGCTGATCATGCTGGACATCCGGCCGGGCGACCCGATCGACGACGACGAGCTGGCCGGGGCGCTGGGCGTGGGCCGGACCCCCGTCCGCGAGGCGCTCAAGCGGCTGGAGGGCGACCGGCTCGTGGTGTCCTACCCGCGGCGGGGCACGTTCGCGACCGGCATGGACATCTCCGACCTGGCGCACATCTCCGAGATCCGGGCGCAGCTCGAGCCGCTGGCCGCCCGCCGGGCCGCCGAGCGCGCCCCCCGGACCGGGGCGGCCGGCCTCGAGGAGCTGGCCGCGCACATCGAGCAGCTGGACGTCGCCGAGGTCGACCGGGCCGAGCTCATGCGGTGGGACCTCGCCGTGCACCGGACCATCTACCGGGCCGCGGGCAACCCCCACCTCGAGGACGTCCTGATCCGCTACGACAACCTGGCGACACGGATCTTCTGCCTGTTCCTCGACCGGCTCCCCACGGTGGACGTGCACGTCCGGGAACACGTGGAGCTGCTCCGGGCGATCGCCGCCGGGGACGCCGACCGGGCCGACGACCTCGCCCGCGAGCACGTCCTCGGCTTCGAGCGGACGATCCGCGCCGTCATCTGAGCCGACGCCCCGCCCCCGCCGGTCGTGGGGGGCGGGGACGGGGTCTCCCCTCAGCCGCGGATGCGGGTCATCTCCGGGTCGACGAGCGGCTCGGCGGCGACGGTCGCCGGGACGCGGCGGCCGAAGTACTCGATCTCGACCCTCGTGCCGACGGTCGCCGAGGCCGGCAGCCAGGCGTAGGCGATCGGCCTGCCGACGGTGTGCCCGAACGCCGCGCTGGTCACGTAGCCGGCCGGAGCGCCGTCGACGAGGACCGGCTCGTGACCGAGGACGACGCTGCGGCCGTCGTCGACGGTCAGGCAGGACAGCCGGCGGGTCACGGTGTCCTCGCTCCTGCCGGCGAGCGCCGCCCGCCCGACGAAGTCGGCCTGCTTCTGCCGGCGGACGGCGAACCCGAGACCGGCCTCGTACGGGTCGTGCTCGGTGGTCATGTCGTGGCCCCAGGCGCGGTAGCCCTTCTCCAGCCGCAGGCTGTTGAAGGCCGCGCGACCCGCCGCGACCACCCCGAGGTCCTGGCCGGCGTGCCACAGCACGTCCCACAGCCGCCGGCCGGTGTCGGCGCTCGCGTAGAGCTCCCAGCCGAGCTCGCCGACGTAGGACAGGCGCATCGCCGTCACCGGCACTCCCCCGATGCGGGCCCGCTTCGTGCGGAAGTACTTCAGCCCGTCCCGGGAGAAGTCATCGGTGCTGACCCGCTGGACCAGGTCGCGGGCCCGCGGCCCCCACAGGCCGATGCAGCAGGTGCCGCCCGTGACGTCGCGGACCTGCACGCTGCCGTCGTCCGGCGCCTCGCGCAGGAGGTGGTCGAGGTCGAGGGGGCCGTTGGCGCCGACCTGGAACAGCTGCTCCCCGAGCCGGGCCACGGTGAGGTCGCTGCGGATGCCGCCGGCCTCGTCGAGGGCGAGCGCGTAGGTCACCGACCCGACGGACTTGTCCATCTCGCCGGTCGTCAGCCGCTGCAGCAGGGCGAGGGCGCCGGGGCCGCTGACCTCGAGCCGCTTGAGCGGCGTCATGTCGTACATCGCGACGGCGGTGCGGGTCCGCCACGCCTCGGCCGCCGCGATCGGGGACCAGAACCGCCCCGCCCACGCGTCGCGCTCCGGCGGCACCCACTCCGCGGGCAGCTCGTCCACCAGGCCGGCGTTGGCCTCGTACCAGTGCGGCCGCTCCCAGCCGGCGGCCTCGAGGAAGACCGCGCCGAGCTCCTGCTGCCGGGCGTGGAAGGGGCTGACCCGCAGGTCGCGCGGCGAGAGCCGGGGCTGCAGCGGGTGGACCACGTCGTAGACCTCGACGAAGTTCTGCTGCGAGGTCTCGCTGACGTACTCCGGCGCCAGCTGCACGTCCTCGAAGCGGTGCACGTCGCAGCCGTGCAGGTCGACCTCGCTGCGGCCGTCGACGAGCAGCTGGGCCACCGAGCGGGCCACCCCGGCCGAGTGCGTCACCCAGACCGCCTCGGCGATCCAGAAGCCGGCGACATCCCGCGACTCCCCGACCAGCGGGGCGCCGTCGGGGGTGAACGAGAAGACGCCGTTGAAGCCGGTGTCGACCTTCGCCGAGCGCAGCGAGGGCAGCAGCAGCCGGCTCTGCTCCCAGGCCGGGGCGAAGTCCTCCTCGGTGAAGGGCAGCATCGAGGGCATCGCGGACTCGCGGACGCCGTCGTCCTGGGGCAGCTCGCGCAGGTCGACGGGCATGGGCCGGTGGGCGTAGGACCCGATCCCGAGACGGTCGGCGCGCTCCCGGAAGTAGAGGTCCTGGTCCTGGTGGCGCAGGATCGGCAGGCTCGCCTCGGTGAGCTCGTCGTTGCGGCCGACGAGGTCGGGCACCTGACCGGTCCAGACGAACTGGTGGGCCAGCGGCAGCAGCGGCACGGCCATCCCGACCATCGCGCCGAGCTCCTGGCCCCAGAAGCCGGCACAGGAGACGACCACGTCGGCGGGGATGACGCCGTCCGGGGTCCGGACCCCGGTCACCCGGCCGCCGGCCTGCTCGATGCCGGTCACCCGCGTCGCGCCCCGGAAGCGGGCGCCCCGCGCCTCGGCGCGGCGGGCCAGGGCGACGACCGCCCGGGACGCCTTGGCCAGGCCGTCGGTGGGGACGTGCAGGCCGCCGAGGATGCGGCCGGCGTCGACCAGCGGGTGCAGCCGCACGCACTCGTCGACGTCGACCACCCGCGCCTCGACACCCCAGGAGGTGGCCCAGCCCTGCTTGCGGTGCAGGTCGGCCAGCCGCTCCGGGGTGGTGGCCACCTCGAGGCCGCCGACCTGGTTGAAGCACCAGGCGCCGTCGACGTCGAGGCCCAGGAGCTTCTCGACCGTGTAGCTCGCGAAGGCGGTCATCGTCTTCGAGGCGTTGGTCTGGAAGACCAGCCCGGGGGCGTGCGAGGTGGACCCGCCGGTCAGCGGGAGGGGGCCCTGGTCGACCACGGTGACCCGGTCCCAGCCGCGGGCGGTCAGCTCGTCGGCCAGGTTGGCCCCGACGATGCCCGCTCCGATGACGACCACACGAGGCGTGGTGGACATGGCTCTACTCCTGACCAGCGGTGGTGGGGGTGAACTCGAGGGCCGCGTCGAGCAGCCAGTCGGCCAGGTAGCCGGCGAAGGACGACCGGACGAGGACGACGACGTCGTCGCCGGTGTCGGACAGGCCGAGCAGGACGACGCCCGCCCGGCCCAGCGTGCTCTGGGCGCTGCTCCCCCGGCCGAACACCCGCGGGTGCAGGTCGATCGAGCAGCCCCGGGCCAGGACGTCGCGCACCCGCGCGCCGGTGAGCCGCAGGCCGATCCGCTGGGCGGAGACGTCGGTCGCGGTGCCGCCCAGCGGCAGGACGGCGGCGCGGACCCGGGCCTCCAGCTCCTCGGGGGCCTCGGTGGTGCTGGTGAGCAGCCACTCGTCGGGGCCGAGCCAGACGGCCCGCCCGGCGCCGGCCGGCACCCAGGTGTTCGGGGTCGTCGGCAGCGCGACGCCGAGTGCCGCCGTCGCCGCGGCGTCCACCGCGCCGAGCCGGACGTCGACCGTCGCGACGAACGGCTCGGCGGTGATGCCGATCGTCTCGGGCAGTCGCTGGAAGGCGCCGGTCCACGCCTCGAGGGGGTGGGTGCGGGTCAGCTCAGCCATCGCGGCGAGCTCCTTCCGGGTCGACCAGCACCGAGCCGGTGACCTCGACCGGGACGAGGGTGCCGTCGACGGGGACGTGGACGGTGTCGCCGATGCGGTCCCGGCCGCCCTTCAGCAGGGCCAGCGCGAAGGGGCGGGCGAGCTCGGCGCTGCGGTAGCTGGAGGTGACGTGGCCCAGCATCGGGACCGGCGGGGGCGGCAGCTCGCCGTCGGCGGCGAACTCGACGATCTGCGAGCCCTCCGGCAGCACGGTCTCCCGGTCCACCGGCAGCAGCCCGACCAGCTGCTTGCGCGACGGGTCCTGGTTGGCCGGCCGGGCGAACGAGCGCTTGCCGACGAAGTCGGGCTTCTTCTTCGACACCGCCCAGGCCATGCCGAGGTCGTGCGGGGTGACGGTGCCGTCGGTGTCCTGCCCGATGATCGGGTAGCCCTTCTCCGCGCGGAGGACGTGCATCGTCTCGGTGCCGTAGGGGGTGATGCCGTGCGGGCGGCCGGCCTCGAGCAGCCGCTCCCACACCGCGACCGCGTACCAGGGGTTGACGTAGACCTCGAACGCGAGTTCGCCGGAGAAGCTGATCCGGGCCAGCCGGACCGGCACGCCCTCGAGGCCGGTGTCCCGCCAGGTCATGAACGGGAAGGCCTCGGCGGAGACGTCCACCTCGGGGAAGACGGCGCCGACGACGTCGCGGGAGCGGGGGCCGACGACGGGGAGGGTGGCCCACTGCTCGGTGACCGAGGTGCAGTGGACCCGCAGGTCCGGCCACTCGGTCTGCAGCCACTCCTCCATCCAGTCGAGGACCTTCGCCGCGCCGCCGGTGGTGGTGAGGACGAGGAAGCGGTCCTCCGCCAGGCGCAGCACCGTGCCGTCGTCGACGACCATGCCGTCGACGCCGCACATGACGCCGTACCGGACCGAGCCGACCTTGAGGCTGCTCATCAGGTTCGTGTAGAGCCGGTCCAGCAGGACGGTGGCGTCGGGGCCCTGGACGTCGATCTTGCCGAGGGTGGAGCCGTCCAGGATGCCGACGCCGGTGCGGGCGGCGGCGCACTCGCGGAGGACGGCGGCCGCCATGTCCTCCCCGGGACGCGGGTAGTAGCGGGGCCGCTTCCACTGCCCGACGTCCTCGAAGACCGCCCCGGCCGCCACGTGCCACCCGTGCAGGGCGGTGACCCGCTCGGGGTCGAACAACCGGCCGCGGTCGCGGCCGGCCAGCGCGGCGAAGGCCACGGGGGTGTACGGCGGCCGGAACGTGGTCGTGCCGGTGTCCTGCACCGGGACCCCGAGCAGCTCGGCGACGATCCCGGAGGTGAGGACGCCGGAGGTCTTACCCTGGTCGTGCGCGGTGCCGATGGTCGTGTAGCGCTTGACGTGCTCGATGGAGCGCAGGCCGGCGCCGACCGCGCGGACGACGTCGGCGACCGTCGCGTCGCGCTGCAGGTCGACGAACTGCGTGCTGCCGTCGGCGCCGGAGGTGTCCGGCACCCGCCACAGCACCAGCGGCGCGGCCGGCGGGACGGGCTCCGGGGCGGTGGGCAGCCGGTCCTCCCCCGCCGGCGCGATCCCCAGCGAGGTCAGGGCCGCGCGGGCCACCCGCTGCCCGTCGGCCAGGCAACCGGCCAGGTCGGTCACGCCGGCGGCCGAGCCGGCGACTGCCAGCCCGTCGAGCTCCTCCCCGGGGAGGAAGGCGCCGAGGGTCTCGTCGTAGCGGAGCCGGCCGCGGGCCTGGCTGAACAGGTGCACCGCGGGGTTCCAGCCCCCGCTGACCAGCAGCAGGTCGCAGGGGATCGCGCTGCTCACGCCGACCTCGCCGTCGGCGTACGGGGCGACGAGGGCGTGCGTCACCCGCTCGACGCCCCGCGTGCCGGTCACGACGGCGCCGGGCAGGACCCGGATCCCGGCCTGCTCGCACTCCTCGGACCGGCGCGGCGAGCCCGCCGGCCGGGCGTCGACCACCGCCTGCACCCGCACCCCGGCGCGGGAGAGGTCGAGGGCCGCGTCGTAGGCGCTGTCGTTGGTCGTGAAGACGACGGCCTCGCGGCCGGGCAGCACGCCGTAGCGGTGCAGGAACGTGCGGGCGGCGCCGGCGAGCATGGTCCCGGGGCGGTCGTTGTCGGCGAAGACGACCGGGCGCTCGTGCGCCCCGGTCGCGACGACCACCGTGCGGGCCCGCAACCGCCACACCCGCTGCCGGGACAGGTGGCGGGGCGCGGCCGTCCCGAGGTGGTCGGTCCGCCGCTCGAGCGCCAGGACGAAGCCGTCGTCGTAGCTGCCGAACGCGGTGGTGCGCTGCAGGTGCCGCACCTCCGGGCGCGCGGCCAGCTCCGCGACCGCCTCCGCCACCCAGTCCGGCGCCGGGGCGTCGTCGAGCCGGTCGGTGCCCGACAGCAGCGACCCGCCGGCCTCGGACTGCTCGTCCACCAGCGCGACGCGGGCCCCGGCCCGGGCGGCGGTGAGCGCGGCGGCCAGCCCCGCGGGTCCGGCGCCGACGACCAGCACGTCGACGTGGTGGTGGACCGCGTCGTAGCGGGCGGAGTCGGGGACGTCGGCCAGGCGGCCCCGCCCCGGCAGGCCGGAGGCGGCCAGCCCGTCGGAGAGCTCGACGGTGGTGGCCAGCAGCATCGGCTCGGGGAAGGGCTCCTCGATCTGCACCAGCCCGCCCGGGTCCTCGGCCCAGGCCGCGGCGATGCCCCGGGGCCGGCCGAGCTTGACGCTGGTGGCGACCCGGTGCCGGCCGTTCGCGAGCAGTGCGGAGGCCAGGGTGTCGCCGGGGTGGCCGGGGAGGGTCTGCCCGTCGAAGGTGAACTCGACGGTGGTGCCGCGGTCGATGCGGCCGCCCTCGGCGGTGCGGAACGGGCTGGTCACGGGGTCACCGGCCTCGGGTCGTCGGGGCGGGAGACGCGCTCGAAGCGGTAGGTGGCGGTGTCGCGGATCGCGGTGAACCAGCGGCGGCAGCCGGCGCTGTGGTGCCAGCGCTCGGCGAAGCGGCCCTTGGTGTTGTCGCGGAAGAAGACGTAGTGCGCCCACTGCTCGTCCGAGAGCGCGGCGGGGTCGTCCGGGTACGGGACGTGGGCCTGCCCGCCGTAGGCGAACTCGACCTCCTCGCGGGGGCCGCACCACGGGCACGCGATGAGTTGCACGGAGGACTCCTCGATCAGTGGGCGACGGCTCAGTGGGCGACGGCTCAGTGGGCGACGGCGGCCGCGCCGTGCTCGTCGACGAGCGCGCCGGTGACGAAGCGGTCGAGACCGAACGGCGCGACGAAGGGGTGGGGCTCGTCGTGGGCGACGGTGTGCGCCAGGGCCCAGCCGATGCCGGGGGTGGCCTTGAACCCGCCGGTGCCCCAGCCGCAGTTGAGGTAGAGGTTGTCGTAGCCGGCGCGGCCGACGACGGGTGAGGCGTCGGGGCTGACGTCGACGATGCCGGCCCAGCTGCGCAGCAGGTGCGCCCGCGCGAACACCGGGAACAGCTCGACGGCGGCGGCCATCTGCCGCTCGATGACGTGGAAGGCGCCGCGCTGGCCGTAGCCGTTGTAGGAGTCGATCCCGGCGCCCATGACCAGCTCGCCCTTGTGCGCCTGGGAGACGTACACGTGCACCGCGTTCGACATGACGACCGTGGGGTGCACCGGCTCGAGCAGCTCGGAGACCAGCGCCTGCAGCGGGTGGCTCTGCAGCGGCACGCGGATGCCGAGCATGTCGGTGAGCACGGAGGTGTGACCGGCCGCGCAGAGGACGACCCTGCCGGCGGCGATGGTGCCGCGGGTGGTGTGCACCCCGGTGACCCGGTCGCCGTCGGTGGCGAAGCCGGTGACCTCGCAGTCCTGGACGAGGTCGACGCCGGCCTGGTGTGCCCGGCGGGCGAAGCCCCAGGCCACGTAGTCGTGCTTGGCGATGCCGGCGCGCGGCTGGTACGTCGCGCCCAGGACCGGGTAGCGGATGTCGGCCGACGTGTTGACGACCGGGCAGAGCTTGCGGACCTCGTCCGGCTCGACCCACTCCGCGTCGATGCCGTTGAGCTTGTTGGCCTCGACCCGACGCACGCTGTCGCGGACGTCCTGCAGGGTGTGGGCGAGGTTGAGCACGCCGCGCTGGCTGAACAGGATCGGGTAGCCGAGGTCCTCCTCGAGCCCCTCCCACAGCTTCAGCGAGTGCTCGTAGATCGCCGAGCTCTCGTCCCACAGGTAGTTGGACCGGATGATCGTGGTGTTGCGGGCCATGTTGCCGCCGGCCAGCCAGCCCTTCTCCAGCACCGCGACGTCGGTGATGCCGTGGTTCTGCGCCAGGTAGTGGGCGGTGGCCAGGCCGTGCCCGCCGCCGCCGACGACGACGACGTCGTAGGAGCGCTTCGGCTCCGCGTCGCGCCAGAGGGAGTCCGGGTGCTCGGGCAGGTCGGCGCCGGGGGTGCGGGGGCTCACGGGACCTCCGTCAGGTCGGGGTAGAGCGGGTGGCGGCCGGCCAGCCGGGTCACCCGCGCGCGGAGGCCGGCGAGCACCTCCCCGTCCACCGAGGGCCGCAGCGCGGTGGCGACCACGTCGGCCACCTCCGCGAAGTCGTCGACGTCGAAGCCGCGGGCGGCCAGCGCCGGGGTGCCGATGCGCACGCCCGAGCTGACCATCGGCGGGCGGGGGTCGAAGGGCACGGCGTTGCGGTTGACGGTGATGCCGACGGAGTGCAGCCGGTCCTCGGCCTGCCGGCCGTCGAGCTCCGACTCCCGCAGGTCCACGAGCACGAGGTGGACGTCGGTGCCGCCGCTGACCACGCCGATGCCCGCCGCGCGGGAGTCGGGGGCCAGCAGCCGCTCGGCCAGGATCCGGGCGCCGGCGAGGGTGCGCTCCTGGCGCTCCCGGAACGCCGGCTGCGCGGCCAGCCTGAAGGCGACGGCCTTGGCGGCGATCACGTGCTCCAGCGGGCCGCCCTGCTGGCCGGGGAAGACCGCGGAGTTGAACCTCTTCGCCAGGTCGGCCGTGGCGAGGACGAACCCGCCGCGCGGGCCGCCGAGGGTCTTGTGGGTGGTCGAGGTGACCACGTGCGCGTGCGGCACCGGGGAGGGGTGCAGCCCGGCGGCGACGAGCCCGGCGAAGTGCGCCATGTCCACCATCAGGTAGGCGCCGACCTCGTCGGCGATCCGGCGGAACGCGGCGAAGTCCAGGTGGCGGGGGTACGCCGACCAGCCGGCGATGATCAGCCTGGGCCGCCGCTCCCGCGCCAGCTCGGCCACCTCGGCCATGTCGACCCGGTGGTCCTCGCGGCGCACGTGGTAGGCGGCGACGTCGTAGAGCTTCCCGGAGAAGTTGAGCCGCATGCCGTGGGTCAGGTGGCCGCCGTGGGCGAGGTCCAGCCCCAGGACGGTGTCGCCGGGCTCCAGCAGGGCGGACATCGCCGCGGCGTTGGCCTGGGCACCGGAGTGCGGCTGCACGTTGGCGTACTCGGCCCCGAACAGGGACGTCAGCCGGTCGATCGCCAGCTGCTCGACGACGTCGACGTGCTCGCAGCCGCCGTAGTAGCGCCGGCCCGGGTAGCCCTCGGCGTACTTGTTGGTCAGCACCGAGCCCTGGGCCTGCATGACCGCCACCGGGGCGCAGTTCTCGCTGGCGATCATCTCCAGCGTGGTCTGCTGCCGGGCCAGCTCGGCGGAGATCGCGGCGGCGACCTCCGGGTCGGTGTCCGCCAGCGGCCGGTCGAGCACGCCGGCCGCCACGGACGGAGCGGTGTCGACCTGGACGGCCATGACGGGTCCTCCCTGTCAGGGGGTCGTTCGATGACTGGTATATCAGTCGTGCAACACCGTAGGCCAGCAGTCTGCCAGGGTCAAGGGGACGAGCACGCGGCCCGGGCCGGTCGAGCTCGCCCTCAGGCCCGCGGACGTTCGACGGGCCCCGCGCCGGCGGGACGACGGTGGGGCCGGGAGGACGTCGCCCTCCCGGCCCCCGGCGCAACGTGCCGGATCAGCCCGACAGTCGCTGCGTCAGCCACTCGTGGAACAGTCCGATGTGGTGCTCGGAGGGCACCAGCACCCCGCCGTCGGCGTAGGCGCGGGAGGACATGGCCGGCTGGGTCCGCTCGCAGGCGGCGAAGTCCTGTTCGTTCACCCGGTGGAACAGCTCCACCGACCGGCTCACGTCCCGGCCCGACTCGACCACCTCGCGCGAGTACAGCCAGTCGCACTCGACGATCGTGCGGTCGACCGCCACCGGGAACATCCGGTGGAAGACGACGTGGTCGGGCACCAGGTTGACGAAGACGGTCGGCTTGACCGTGATGGCGTAGTAGCGCCGGTCCTGGTCCTCCTCGACGCCCGGGAGCCGGTCGAAGCCCTCGCCGCCGTCGACGGTGAAGCCCTGGACGTCGTCCCCGAACTCGGCGCCGTGGCCGACGAAGAACTGCGCGGCGTACCCGTCGGCGAACTCGGGGAGCACCTCGGTGAGCTCCGGGTGGATCGTCGCGCAGTGGTAGCACTCCATGAAGTTCTCGATGACGAGCTTCCAGTTGGCCCGGACGTCGTAGGTGATGCGGCGACCGACCAACAGCGAGTCGAGCTCGTAGCGCTCGATCACCCGCGCGTCCCCGAGCCGCTCGGCGACGGCACCCACCACCTCGTCCTCGAAGGACGGGGGCTCCGCCGCCAGGCACACCCACGCGTAGCCCAGCCACTCGCGCAGGGCCACCGGCACGAGGCCGTACGCCACGCGGTCGACGTCGGGCATCTTCGTCAGGTTGGGGGCCGCGACCAGCTTGCCCTCGAGGTCGTACGTCCAGGCGTGGTAGGGGCACTGGAAGGCCCGCCTGACCGTTCCCGACTCCTCCGTGCAGATCTGCGCGCCCCGGTGCCGGCAGACGTTGAGGAACGCCCGCAGGCGCCCGTCCCGGCTGCGGACCACGAGCACGCTCTCCCGCCCCACCTGGACCTTCTTGAAGGACCCTGGCGTCGGGAGGTCGCTCGAGCGCACGGCGCCGAACCACATGTCCTCGAAGACGCGGGACTGCTCCAGCGCGAAGACGGCGGGGTCGGTGTAGTAGTGACCCGGCAGCGTGGGGATGAGGCTCGCGGGCCGGTCGGTGGTGGTCATACGGCACCTCGGGGTTCCGTCGGGCGGTGCGGTGTGGAGGACACGCTCGACGTCGCACGACGCATCGCCTGCGACGAACCGCGGTCGCCGTCCGCAGCGGGTCCAGACGACCGGCGTGTTGCACATTAATCAGTGCATCGCGCCAGACGCAACAGTCCGGCGGCCCGCCGGTCCCCGGGGCGCACCCCGCCGGGTCAGCGGGGCTGGCGGAAGAAGCCCAGCCTCCGGCTCAGCTCGTCGGCGCCGGAGACCACCCGCCGGGCGATCGCCGGGTAGTCCTCGGGGCCCATCCGGAAGGACGGCCCGGAGACGCTGAGGGCGGCGACCACGTCCCCGTCCGCACCCCGGACCGGCGCGGCGACGGCGTTGAGCCCGACCTCGTACTCCTCGACCGTGGAACCCCAGCCCCGCTCGACGACCCGGTCCAGCTCCTGCCGCAGCACCTCGGGATCGGTGACCGTGGCGGCGGTGAAGCGCTGCAGCTCGCGGGAGAGCACACCCTTGCGGACGGTGTCGGGAGCGTGGGCCAGGAGCACCTTGCCGCTCGACGTCGCGTGCAGCGGGGTGCCCTGTCCCACCCAGTTGTGCGTGCTGAGCGCCGCCGGCCCGCGGGCCTGGCTGACGTTCACGGCGCGGTCGCCGTCCAGGATGGCGATGTTGACGGTCTCCTCGAGGTCGGCGGCCAGCGCCTGGCAGATCGGCCGCCCCTCCCGGGCGATGTCCAGCTGCGCGGCGGCCGCGCCGGCCAGGCGCACGACGCCGAAGCCCAGCCGGTACTTGCCGCGGTCGGCCAGCTGCTCGACGAAGCCCCGGTTCTCGAGCGCGGCCACGAGTCGGAAGGCGGTGGACTTGTGCACCCCGAGCTCGGCGGCGATCTCGGTGACCCCGGCCTCCCCCTGGGCTGCGAGGATCTCCAGGACGCTCAGGGCCCGGTCCACGGACTGGACGACGGCGACCGAGCCCCGCTCCCCGTTCTCCTCCTGCGGCCCGCTCATGACCTCAGCGTAGGTGGCGGGCGGCGGGGGCCGGCCTGTCCCTTGACGGGGCGACGCCACACCTCCATGCTGTTGCGCTATCAGCGCATCGTTGCAACATCCGCAACAGTGAGCCTGGAGCGCCCATGATCCCGGTCTGCCCCACGACCGCGTTGCCGCCCGGCGAGGCGATCCGCGTCGAGGCCGACGAGCCCATCGCGGTCTTCAACGTCGACGGCGAGTTCTACGCGATCGACGACACGTGCACCCACCAGGACGCCTCGCTGGCCGACGGGTGGCTGGAGGGCTGCGCCGTGGAGTGCCCCCTGCACGCCTCCTGCTTCGACCTGCGCACCGGGAAGGTGTCCGGCCCGCCGGCCAGGACGCCGGTCCGCACGCACCGGGTCGTGGTCGAGGACGGCCTCCTGTACGTCGAGCCCGCAGACGTCGGGGAGGAGGGGGCTGCGTGACCTCCACGGTCGCCGTCGTGGGGGCCTCACTGGCCGGCCTCTCCGCGGCCCGCGCCCTGCGGGACCAGGGCTACGAGGGCCGGGTCGTGGTCGTCGGCGACGAGCCGCACGCCCCCTACGACCGCCCGCCGCTGTCCAAGGAGTTCCTGGCCGGCGCGGCGTCGCTGGAGGACGTCGCCCTGGGCACGCCCGACGACGAGGGCCTCGACCTCGAGTGGCGGCTGGGCACCCGGGCGGTCGGCCTGGACCGGGCCGGCCGCTCGGTGCTGCTGGACGACGGCGGCGAGGTCCGCGCGGACGGCGTCGTCCTCGCCACCGGCGCCCGCGCCCGGCGCCTGCGCGGCAGCGAGCGGCTCGCCGGCGTGCACGTGCTGCGCTCCCTGGACGACGCGATCGCCCTGCGCGAGGACCTGGCCGCCGGCGGCCGCCTCGTGGTGATCGGCGCCGGCTTCATCGGGGCGGAGGTCGCCTCCACGGCCCGCACGCTGGGGCTGGAGGTCACCGTCGTCGAGGCCCTGCCCGTTCCGCTCGCCGGCCCGCTGGGCGCCGAGATGGGCGCGGTCTGCGCCGGGTTGCACGCCGACCACGGGACCCGCCTGCTGGCCGGCACCGGCGTCGCCGGGCTCGTCGGCAGCGGCCGGGTCGAGGCCGTCGAGCTCACCGACGGCACGCGGCTGCCCGCCGACGTGGTGGTCGTGGGGATCGGGGCCGTCCCGAACACCGAGTGGCTCGCCGGGTCGGGCGTGGCCCTCGGCGACGGCGTCCTCACCGACCCCCGCGGCGCGACGGACACCCCGGGCGTGGTCGCGGTCGGCGACTGCGCCGCGGCGTGGTCGCCCGCCGCGGCGCGGCACGTCCGGACCGAGCACTGGACCAGCGCCCTCGAGCAGCCGGCCACCGCGGTCGCCACGCTCCTGGGCACCGCGACGCCCGCGCCGGCGCCGGTGCCGTACTTCTGGTCCGACCAGTACGGCACCCGCATCCAGTTCGCGGGCTCGCGCCGCGAGGGCGACGTCGCCCGCGTGCTGGAGGGCAGCTGCGCCGACCGCTGCTTCCTGGTGGTCTACGAGCGCGAGGGACACCCCGTGGCCGTCCTCGGGATGGACCAGCCGCGCCTGTTCACCCGGTGGCGCCGGCAGCTGCGCGCTGCCGTGCCGACCGCCTCCTGAGTCCGGGCCGGTCCCTCCGGCCCGGAGCACGTGCCGAGCCGGCCGGCCCGGGACCGGCCGCCCGACCGCCCCCGGCGGTGCGGCCGGGAGCGGGCGGGCGGCGGGGCCCGTCAGTCGCGCGGGCCGAGCGGCCGGCCGATCGACTCCGCCTCGGACTGGCCCGGCTCCCGGGCGGGGACGGCCGTGCCCCCCGGCGGCACCACGAAGTTGCCCGTCGCGGTGACCGGCCGCCGGCTCTCCGGCTCGGCGTCGGCCGGGGACGACGGCGCCGGCACCCCGGCCGCACCCGGAGCGCTCGGGGCGGGTTCCACGACCAGGACGAAGTCGTCGCCGTGGCGCTTGATGCCGTCGACCACGGCCTGCTCGATCGCCAGGGTGGCGTAGCTGCCCCGCAGCACGACGGGGTCGCGCCGGAGGTCCTTGACCAGGCTCACCGCCATCGCCGCCATCACCAGCGCGAACGGCAGCGCCGCGATGATCGTCAGGTTCTGCAGCCCCGTCAGGGCGGCGCCGTCCTCCCCCAGGAGCAGCATGATCGCCGCGACGGAGCCCATCACCACGCCCCAGAAGACGACGACCCAGCGGCTCGGTTCCAGCGTGCCCCGCTGGGAGAGCGACCCCATGACGATGGAGGCGGCGTCCGCACCGGACACGAAGAAGATCGCCACCAGGACCATCACGAGCACGGTCGCGGCGGTGGCCAGCGGGTACTGCTCCAGGACGGCGAACAGCTGGCCCTCCGTGGTGGCCTGGCCGGCCACGTCGACGCCGCTGCGCTGGGCGGCGATCCCGGCCCCGCCGAACACTGCGAACCACACCAGGCTGACCAGGCTGGGCACGAGGAGCACGCCGGTGACGAACTGCCGGATGGTCCGGCCGCGGCTGATGCGCGCGATGAACAGCCCGACGAACGGCGTCCAGCTGATCCACCAGGCCCAGTAGAAGACCGTCCAGCCGCGCAGCCAGGTGGCCATCGGGTCGCCGCCGGTGGCCTCGGTGCGCGCGGCCATCTCGCCGAGGTCGGAGAAGTAGCTGCCGACCGCGTCGGGCAGCAGGTTCAGGATGAAGATCGTCGGGCCGACGACGAAGACGAACACCGCGAGCAGCAGGGCCAGCACCATGTTGGTGTTGGACAGCCACTGGATCCCGCGCTCGATGCCGGAGACGGCCGAGGCGACGAAGGCGGCGGTCAGGATCGCGATGATCGCGACCAGGACGCCGTTGCCGACGTCCCCGGCCCAGCCGAGGATCTCGACCCCGCTGCCGATCTGCAGGGCGCCGAGACCGAGGGAGGCCGCCGACCCGAACAGCGTCGCGAAGATCGCCAGGACGTCGATGACCCGGCCGGCCGGACCGGTGGCCCGCCGCTCACCGAGCAGGGGGATGAAGGCCGAGCTGATCAGCTGCCGGCGGCCGCGCCGGAAGGTGCCGTAGGCGATCGCCAGGCCGACGACGGCGTACATCGCCCACGGGTGCAGCGTCCAGTGGAACAGCGTGGTCGCCATCGCCGTCTGGATCGCCTCGGAGGTCTCGGCCCCGGTCGTCAGCGGCGGCGGGGCGACGAAGTGTGACACCGGCTCGGCGACCCCGAAGAACATCAGCCCGATGCCCATGCCCGCGCTGAACATCATGGCGATCCACGAGACGGTGCGGAACTGCGGCCGCTCGTCGTCGCGCCCGAGCGGGATGCGCCCGTACCTGCCGGCCGCCAGCCAGATCACGTACACGACGAAGGCCGAGGCCAGCAGGACGAACAGCCAGCCGAGGTTGCCGGTGATCCAGCCGAGGACCGAGCTGCTGGCGGTGCCGAGGCCCGTGGGGGTCGCGAACCCCCAGGCGACGAAGCCCAGTGCCATCGCCGCGGCGACGGCGAACAGGACCCGGTCGACCGCCCAGTACCGGTCGGCGACGCAGGGAGGCGGCTCGGCGATCGCCGGGTGGGTCCCGGTCACCGTGACGTCCGTGGCGTGGACGACGGGGCGGTCCTCCCGGGCTGCGGCGCCGCCGGCCTCCGCCGGACCGGCCTCCACCGCCTCGGACCGGTCCGACCGGCGCGACGGCGGGATGGGTTCGCGTGGTTCCACCATGACGTCCCCCAATCACTGTTGCGTCATTCGAGACCCACTTCGGAAGAGGGAACCAGAGCTCCGCCGGAGGGACAAGGGTCGGACGTGACGCACACCACAGCCTCGCACCCCGGCCGCGCCGCGCCACCCGGCCGTGACGGGGCCGCCGAGAGCCGTCCCCGACCCCGATCGGGGTGTCGGCGGAAGTGCCGGTCGGAGGCCCCGGCGCCGGGATCAGGGGGTGCTGCTGGGGAAGCGTGGCGGGCGCTTGCCGAGGAACGCCGCCACGCCCTCCCGACCGTCGGGACCCGCGGCCCGCGCCCGGATCGACAGGGTCTCGCGGCGCAGGGCCGCCTCCGCGGCGGGTGTGGCGGTCTCCCGCAGGAGGCGCTTGGCCGCCACCTGCGCCGTCCGCGAGCCGGACCGCAGCGCCGCGACCACGTCCTCGACGGCCGCGTCGAGCTCCGCGTCCGGGTGGACCTGGGTCACCAGCCCCGCGGCCCGCATCTCCTCCGCCGACAGGACGGGGTTGAGCAGCGCCAGGTGCAGCGCCCGGTGCAGTCCGACCGAGGCCGTCAGCAGCGTGCTGCCGCCGTCCGGGGAGAAGCCGATTCGCGTGTAGGCGAGGGTGAACCGCGCCGACTCGGCGGCGAGCACGAGGTCGGCCGCGGCGGCCAGCGGCACCCCGGCGCCGGCCGCGGTGCCCTGCACGACCGAGACCACCACCGCGTCCATCCGGTGCAGGTCGCTGACGACGCGGTGCAGCGCCTCGGCCAGGTCGTCGACCATCTGCTCGACGTCCTCGGCGGCGGCGAAGGCGGACACGTCCCCGCCGACGCTGAAGGCCCGGCCGGCGGCGGAGAGCACCACGACGTGCACGTCGTCGGCGCGGGCCCGGCGCACGGCGCGGCCCAGCTCAGCGACCGTCGCCGGCGTGAGGGGGTTGCCCCGCTCCGCGTCGGCCAGCCGGATCCGCGCGACGCCGTCCCGCTGCTCGTACTGGACCGTGCTCATGCCGGGCTCCTCCGCGAGGTGCCGACCCTGGGGTCGGTCCGTGATCCGGGTCTGCTTCGCCGGCGTGACCGGCTGGACCGCGCCGCCCATCCTGGCCGCCGTCGACGCCGCGGAGGACCTGACGCTCACCGCGGGGGTGTCCCGGTCCGCCGCCGGCCGGGCGCTGTCGGAGGCGACGGCGTCGCGCAGCGAGGGCAGGGTCTTCGGGTCCGTCGCCGGCACCCTGCTGGCCATCCGGAGGGTGGCCGAGGCACCCGGGGTGCGCCGCGGCCTCGACACCCTGCTGTTCGACCGGCCCTGACCGGACCGGGTGGGGCCCGGCGGGTGCGGGGTCAGCCGACCGCGACCGGGCCGTCCGGCGCACGGGGACCCGGCGGCCGCCGCGCCGCGGCCAGGATCCGTTCGACGTTGTCCGGCGCGAAGAAGCCCGCCGGTGACTCGACCCCGGCGTTGACCCGCGCGAACCGGTCCATCGCCTCCCGGTTGCCGGAGGCGGCGGCGAGCAGCTGCTGCAGCTCCGGCGGCGCCGGATCCAGGGACGCGAACTGGAGGGTGAACTCGTACATCGGCAGGACGCGGGCGTCCCGGCGGGAGTGGTACTCGCCCAGCGTGACGTCGAACGGGCGCCCGCCGGTGAGGGTCTCGTGCAGCGCGCCGGCGCACAGCTCCGCGTCCAGGAAGGCGTCCTGGATGCCCTGCGCCGTGACGAAGTCCTTGTTGTAGCCGGCGTCGCCCACCAGGACCCAGCCGGGCCCGTGGGGCGTGCGGAGGTAGTTCGGCACGACCGCACCGACGAGGCGGGTTTCCCGGGTGGCCGCACGGAGCCGCTCGGCGAACGGCGGAGCCAGGTCGAGCGTCTGCAGGTAGGTGCCCTCGAGGTCCCGCTTCCTGGCCTGGAACTCCCGGTACGGCCACCCCGCGATGACCAGCGTGAGGTCGTCGTTCGTGGCCCACGCGGCGAAGGCCCGCTCCGGCCGGTCGTAGGCCTCCCACCGGCCGTGCATCGGCAGGCCGCTCCAGTAGGCGTAGTAGCCGCACAGCAGCGGCGGGTGCTCCCGGTACTGCTCCGGGCGGACCACCCGGGCCACGAGCGAGTGCAGGCCGTCCGCGCCGACGACCACCCGGGCGTGCTCGTCGACCGCGCGGCGCCCGTCCCGGCCGTGGCCGCGGACCCCGACCACCACCCCGTCCTCGACGAGCAGCTCGTCGACCGGGAAGCCCTGCCGGACCTCGGCGCCCGCCCCGGCCGCCGCCTCGACCAGCAGCTCGTCGAGCACCGTCCGCCGCGGGGCGTACGCGACCGGGCTCTCCGGGGTGCCCGGCGCCCCGGCGAGGGTGAAGGGCCCGAAGTCGAACGCGTAGGTGTCGATCGCCGGGCACCCCGAGGCGACGACCCGGTCGAGGAGACCCCAGCGCCGCAGCGCCGCCACCCCCGGGGGATGGACCAGGTGGGTCGAGACCGTGTCGCTGGGGAAGGTGGCCCGGTCGACGACCAGGACCCGGTGGCCCTGGCGGGCCAGCAGCATCGCGGTGGTGGAGCCCGCACAGCGGGCTCCGACGACGATGACGTCGTACGGGCGCTCGGTCATGTCGCACCGCCCCGACGGGAGAGCCGGCACCCGCGAAGGTAGACCGCTCCCGGGGGCGGGGACAGGGCACCAGGACCCGGTGCGGGCGCGGCACCCGGGCCGGCGGCTCAGCCCGGCGAGTGCAGGAGGGGCCCGCGGAGGTCGAGGTAGGTGGGCGGCTCCTTGGCCAGCCGCGTCAGTTCCTCCATGACCTCCCGCCACTCCGCCGGGGGCTCCCTGCGCTCGCCCTCGCGGGCCTCGGCCTCGGAGGTGTAGTAGCCGACCTGGACCCAGCGCCCGTCCTCGTGGGCGATCAGCAGGGAGCCCAGGACGTCGGGCCGGAACTCCGCCATCAGCTCCCGCGACGCCTGGCCCAGGAGCTCCCTCGCGCGCGCGACGTCGGTGACCTGGCCCTGCACGACCTGGACGAAGCCGGCCCGGTCCGGGTCGCCGTACACGTCCGCGGTGACGTCCTCGCTGTCGAGGAACGTGGGCTCGCCCTCGAACAGGTGCCGGACCCCCTCCCACCACCGGCCCTGCTCGGGGCGGTCGGAGTTGCGGCGGGCGGCGTCGGCCGACTCGAAGCGGACGACCGTCACGAACCAGCCGTCGTCGGTGACGCCGGTGGTGCTGCCGAGCCACCCCTCCGCGCCGGGCGACAGGTGCGCCACCCAGTCCTCCACGGCCGAGAACACGGCCTCGGTGTCCGTCGTCCTGCCCTGGATGACCTGAGCGAACATGGCGAGCCTCCCGCCGACGGCGTCTGTCCGGCCCCCGTGGGACCACGAACGCTACGACCGGGCGGCACCGGGGTCGATGGGTCCGCGCCCGGTGGACCACGGGCCCTTCTCCCGGTCCGCCGGCGGGTCTAGCGTCCGGGCGTCGCACGGGGGCCGTCGCACGGGGGACGCACCGAGCGGAGCCCCGATGACCGCCGACACGCACACCCCGCCGCGCGCCCTCGACCCGGCCCGGGTGGAGGCCTTCGCCGGCCGGCTGATGGCCGCCTACACCGACAGCCTGGTCACCCTGCTCGTCGACCTCGGGTACCGCACCGGCCTGCTGGAGGCCCTCGCCGCGGGCGACGGCACCAGCGCCGAGATCGCCGCGCGGGCCGGGCTGGCCGAGCGCTACGTCCGCGAGTGCCTGGGCGGGCTGGTGACCGCGGGCATCGTCGAGTACTCCCCCGCCACCGGCCGCTACGCGCTGCCCGCCGAGCACGCCGCGTGCCTGACCGGCGGCGGCCCGCTGGACCTCGCGCCGCTGAGCCGGATCACCGGGCTGCTCGGCCGCCACGTGGGCGAGGTCGCCGAGGCCTTCCGGACCGGCGGCGGCGTCCCCTACAGCGCGTTCCGGCCGGAGTTCACCGACGTCATGGACCAGGGCAACCGCGGCCTGTTCGACGGCCACCTCCTGGACGACGTCGTGCCCCTCGCCGGCGGGCTCCCCCAGCGGCTGGCCGAGGGCACCCGCGTGGCCGACGTCGGCTGCGGCACCGGGCACGCGATCAACCTGCTGGCGCGGGCGTACCCCCGCTCGCGGTTCGTGGGCTACGACTTCTCCGCCGACGCGATCGCCCGCGCCCGCGCCGAGGCGGCCGACCAGGCCCTGGCCAACGCCGCGTTCGAGGTGTGCGACGCGACCGAGGTGCCGGTCGACCCGCCGTTCGGCGCCGTCCTCGCGTTCGACGCGATCCACGACCAGGCCGACCCGGCCGGCGTGCTGGCCCGGATCCGCCGCGCCCTCGAGCCCGGCGGCGTCTTCCTCATGATGGACATCCGGGCCGCGAGCGCGCTGGAGGACAACCTCGGCAACCCGTTCGCCCCCTGGCTGTACGGCGTCAGCACCCTGCACTGCCTGACCGTCTCGCTGGCCCAGGGCGGCGCGGGCCTCGGCACCGTGTGGGGCGAGCAGCGCGCCCGGCAGATGCTCGCCGCCGCGGGCTTCGTCGACGTCGAGGTGCACGAGGTCCCCGACGACCCGCTCGACTCCGTGTACGTCGCCCGCACGCCGCGGGCAGGTCACGGCTCGCCACTCTGACCCCACGCGCCCCGGGGCCGCTGCGGTTCCCGTACCGGCGGGTCCGCACGTCGGACGATGGCGGGCCGGTGCACCGGAGCACACCACGGGGAGAGCACACATGGCGTCGTTGTCCGACCCTGCCGTCCAGGCCGTCCTGCGGCACCACACCGGTCGGTCGCCGGGGACGCCGATGCGCGCGGTGGTGTCCGAGGCCGCGGCCCTCGGCTACGACGTCGCGCCCGAGCCGTGGGGGGACGAGCCCACGCTGCGCCTGGTGCGGCGGGCGCCGTCGGGGCGCAGCGTCACGCTCCTGGTCGACGGCCGGCAGCTCACATCGCCCTCCCCCGCCGAGCGCGCCTTCGCCGCCGCGCTGCCCGGCGCCGACGCGACCCGGGTGGACGTCCGGTTCCCCTTCGCCGGCAGCGACCCGTTCGACGTCCTGGTGGCCTTCTCCGCCGAGGCGGACCGCGCGCGGGCGCCGTTCCTGCCGCCGGTCCTTCCGCCGATCCCCACAGCGGACCGGCGGCAGCGGGCGGTCCTCGGCGTCGCGGCCGCGGTCGCCCTGCTGGTCGTCGTCGCGGGGATCGCCGGGTCGGGGCTGCCCGGTGGGCTGCTCGCGGTGGGCCTGGTGGCGCTGCTCGTCGGCCTCGGCGCGGTCGTCACCGGCCGGGCGCGGTGGGCGTTCATCGCCTCCCGCCGGGTCGGGGGCGCCGTGGTCGCGGCGGGCCTCGCGGCCGTCGTCGTCGGCGGGGTGACGGCGCCGCGCGCCGAGCCGACCGCCGCCTCGGCGCCCGCACCCACCTCCGCGGCCGCGCCCACCACCTCCGCGGCCGGGGGGAACGCCGCCGCGGAGGCCGCGACCGAGGCCGCCGAGGAGGCGCTGGCGCAGTCGGAGACCGCCGAGACCGCCGTCCCCGCGGTCGACTCCGCCACCGGGCTGCTCTCCGACGACGCCACCGACGACGCCGTCGGGTCCGCCGCCCCCACCACCGCGCTGGCCGCCCTCGCCGCCGTCCCGGTGCAGGGCCGGGCGCCGCGCACCGGCTACGACCGCGACCTGTTCGGCAACGGCTGGGTGGACACCGACCGCAACGGCTGCGACACCCGCAACGACGTCCTCGCCCGCGACCTGACCGGCGAGACGTTCAAGCCGGGCACCCGGGACTGCGTCGTCCTGACCGGGACCCTCGACGACCCCTACTCCGGCCGGACCATCGCCTTCCAGCGCGGGCAGACGACCAGCGACGACGTCCAGATCGACCACGTCGTCGCGCTCTCGGACGCGTGGCAGAAGGGCGCCCAGCAGTGGGACGGCGGCCGCCGCGCCCAGTTCGCCAACGACCCGCTCAACCTGCTCGCCGTCGACGGGCCGCTCAACATGCAGAAGGGCGACGGCGACGCCGCGACGTGGCTGCCGCCGGACCGCTCCTACCGCTGCGCGTACGTGACCCGTCAGGTGGCGGTGAAGGTCAGCTACGGACTCTGGATGACCCAGGCCGAGCGCAACGCCATCGCCACCGTGCTGAGCACCTGCCCCGCCGAGCCGCTGCCCGGCGGCGTGGTCGCCGCCGTGCCGCGGACGGCGGCGCCGACCACCCCGGCGCCCACGACCACCCGGCCCAGCACGCCGGCCCCGGCGCCCGCTCCTGCACCGGCCCCTGCGCCGGCGCCGGCCCCTGCGCCCGCGCCGGTGCCCGCACCCGTGCCCGTGCCCGTGCCCGGCACCTCGGTCAGCTACGCCAACTGCGACGCCGTCCGCGCCGCCGGGGCGGCTCCCATCCACCCCGGGGACCCCGGCTGGGACGAGAAGTTCGACCGCGACCACGACGGCGTCGGCTGCGAGTCGTGACCGCCGGCCCGACCCCCACCCCCGTGGCGCGGGTCGGGCCGGCGAGATCGAGGGGTGCTCAGTCGGCGAGCAGGGCGGCGTGCGCGCCCAGGCGGTGCGCCAGGGCCGCGGCGGTGCCGGTGGAGCGCAGGACGTCGGCGAGCAGCTCGGCGAACTCGACCGGGCGCTCCTCCAGCTCCGCGGCCAGCAGGGCGTCGAGGTCGGCCGGGTCGAGGTCGGCGAGCTCGACGAGCACCAGCGGCTCGGTGGGACGCGCGGTGGTCTCCATGACGGGCTCCTCGGGTCGGCGGGCCGGGGTCCGTCCCGGCACCGCCCACCCTGACCGGCCCCCCGCAGGCCTCTCTCCGCGGAACCGCACGATTCCCGCAAGACCGGTCCCGGCAGGTCCGGGAGCCGACGCGCGCGGCCCCGGGGCGACCGGAGGGGGTCGAGACGGCTATGGTCTGCCCGTCGGGAAGGCCCTGCGCACTGGCAGGACCCCGATGCACCATCGCAGCTAGGAGCGAGCGCAATGCCCGAAGGAACTGTCAAGTGGTTCAACGCGGAGAAGGGGTTCGGCTTCGCCACCCCTGACGGTGGCGGACCGGACGTCTTCGTCCACTACTCGGCCATCCAGACCAGCGGTTACCGCACGCTCGACGAGGGGCAGCGCATCTCGTTCGACGTCGAGCAGGGTCAGAAGGGCCCGCAGGCGGCGAACGTCACCCCGCTCTGATCGCCTGAGCCTCCGCCAGCGCCCCCGTCCGGTCCCCGGGCGGGGGCGCTGTCGCGTCCGGGGACCGGTTCAGCGGGCCCGGGGCACGTAGCCGCCGACGAGCGCCTGCATGAACAGCGCCCCCGCGTCCGGCCCCACCGCCTGCGCCGCGTCGGCGAAGGCCCGCCAGCGCTGCCGCTCGACGTCGGTCGGCGCCTTCTCCGCTCGGGTGGCCGCCTGCTCGAGCAGCCGCTCCCACTCCCCCTGCGGGGTCGGCCACAGCCCCGCGAGCCGGCGGGCCTCGGCGGAGATGCCGGTGATGCGGACGATGTCGCCGGCGTGGTTGGTCAGCGGCTCGATGTAGCCGGCGGCGGCGAGCGCCTTGGCCGCGGCGATGACGTCGGCCTTCGGCAGACCGCTGCCGGGGACGACGGAGCCGAGCAGGTACGGCGCGCCGCCGTGCTTCGGCTCGTCGACCAGCCGGGCGATGGCCCGCAGCACGGGCAGGTCGCGGCGGAACCAGGTGTCGGGCAGGGGCCGGTCGAGCGGCGGCTGGCCAGGAGGTGTCACCCGGGAAGTCTCCGCCGCACGCGACGGCGCCCCGCCACCCGGGTCACGGGAGGGCGGGGCGCCGCGGTCGGGGATCAGCGCGCGCCGGTCAGGTGCGGGCGGGTGGCCAGGACGATCCCGAGGACCACGTAGCCGACGAGCAGGTGGGCGGCGCCGACGTACTGGGTGACCGAGGGCAGCAGGAACGCCGTGGGCACGGTGACCGGCGCCCAGCTCTCGGCGACCATCGGCCAGAAGCGGGCTACGCCCGTCCACCGCCCGGCGATCGCGATGCGGACGCCGATGGCGGCCATGCCGAGCATCGACAGCGGCCAGAACAGGTCGATCGCGAAGAAGAAGCCGGTGTCGTAGAGCGAGGGCGTCAGGGCCCACATCAGGGACGACACCATCGCCACCGCGAGCAGCGCGTGCTCGACGTGCAGCAGGGTCCGCGCCAGCCGGCCGGTGCCGATCGCCCCGGTGCGCATCTGCGCCGACACCAGGAACACGAGGCCGAGCTGGAAGGCGAACGCCGTCAGGTTGATCACCGCGGCCTGCCAGGTGCCCGCCGGCGGCGTCGTCCCCAGCAGGGCGCAGGCAGCCGCCCAGGAGGCGGAGCCGGCGGTCACCGCGATCCCGGCCGTGCGCACCGAGCGGATCGAGGCGGCGGGCCGGGTGCCGGCGGCTGCGGCGAGGTCGGTGCGGGCGGGGGCGGGGGTGGTGGTGAGGGACATCGGGGTCCTCCGTCGTCGTGCGGCGCCGTGTGCGCCGTTCGGGGAGAACCGTCGCGGGGACGCGTCCCGGGCACCCAGGGCCCGCCGCCACGGATCCGGTCCCGTCCCGTGTCCCGGGTGACACGGGACGGCCGCCTCGTGCCCATCGGGACACCGGCAGGCGAGGATGCGCGCGTGCAGGCGCAGGCCCCGGTGGACGGGCGGACCGATCCGGCACCGGAGCCCCTCCCCCGGCCCGGTGCCGGCAGGCGGCGGTGGGCGCGGACGACGGCGGCCGCGGGAGTCCTCGCCGTGGTCGTCGGCTCGGCGGTCACCGCCGCGGTCCTCGACGCCACCACGCCGTCGGCGGTGCGGGCGGCACTCGGCCGGGAGCCGGGCTGGCCGGCCACCCTGCCCGGCCTCGCGCTCGCCGTCCCCGCAGCGCTCCTGCTGCTGCGCGCGCCGCGCAACGCCGTCTCGTGGGTGGTCGCGGGCACGGCTGCGTTCTGGGCCGTCGACGGGCTCGCCGAGTCGTGGGTGTCGTGGTCGCTGCAGGACGGCACCCCGCGGGCCGGCGGCAGCCTGGCGTTCTGGACCGTCGAGCGGCTCGGCTCGGCCCTGCTGCTCGGGCTGCCGCTGCTGCTCCTGCTCTACCCCGACGGCCGGCTGCCCGGCGGCCGGTGGCGCCCGCTGAGCGTGGCCAGCCTCGCCTCGACGGCGCTGCTGCCGGCACTGCTGCTCGTCGTCCCCGCGGACGTCGCCTTCACCGCCGACGAGGGGACGGCGATCGCGCCCGCCTACGGCGCCCTCGACCTGGACCTCACCTCGCTGCCGCTGCCCGCCGCCGTCGCACTGCCGCTGCTGCGGATCGGCTTCCCACTCGCGGTGCTGGGCATCGCGGTCCCGGCCGCGTCGGTGGTCGCCCGGTACCGGCGGGCGGACGGCGAGGACCGCACCCGGATGCGCTGGCTGCTGTGGGCCGCGGTCGTCGACGTCCTCGTCATGCTCGCCACGCTGCTGCTGCCGGCCGACCCGAGCACCCTGGCGCTGGCCGTCGCCGTGGCGCTGACCGGGTCGGCGGTGGCGGTCGGCGTGCTGCGGCCGCGCGCGGTCGACGTCGACCGGCTGCTCGGCGGCACCCTGGTCCACGGCGGCCTCACCGTCGGCGTGGTGCTGCTCGACCTGCTGGTGCTCGCCGCCGCCGGCGCCCTGCTCGGCGACGGCCTCGGCCAGCGCGACGCCACGCTGCTCACCCTGCTGCTCGTCGCCGGCGTCTACATACCGCTGCGCGCGCCGCTGTGGCGGCTGGTCCGCCGCTGGGTGCTCGGCGAGCGGGAGGACCCCTACCGCGTCGTGTCCGGGCTGGCCGAGCGGCTGGAGCGCTCCGACGGCGCCGAGGAGCAGCTCGTGGCGGTCGCCGCCGGGATCGCCGAGGCGTTCCGCACGCCCTACGTCGGCGTCGAGGTGGACTCCGCCGACGGGGGTCGGCTGGTCGCCGAGCACGGCACCCGCCCGGCCGCGGTGCAGTCGCTGCCGATCGCCTACCGCGGCGAGCAGGTCGGCCGGCTGCTGCTCCCCCGCGACGGCGTCCGCGCGCAGCTGGTCACCCGCGACGAGCGGCTGCTCGCCGACGTCGTCCGGCAGGCCGCCGCGGCCGCCCGCGCGAGCTCGCTGGCCGCGCAACTGCAGGCCAGCCGCGAGCAGTTGGTCACCGCGCGGGAGGAGGAGCGCCGCCGGCTGCGCCGCGACCTGCACGACGGCCTCGGTCCGTCGCTGGGCGCCGTGGTGCTGCGCATCGACACCGCCCGCAACCTCACCGCCGCCCGCCCCGAGGACGCCGACCGGCTGCTGCGCCAGGCCCGCGACGACGTCTCCGCCGCGCTGGCCGACGTCCGCCGGCTCGTGCACGACCTGCGCCCGCCCGCGCTCGACGACCTCGGCCTGGCCGGGGCGGTGCGCCAGCAGGCCGAGCGGCTGCTCCCCCCGCCGGTCGCGGTGACCGTGGACGCCGACGGCCTGGCCGACCTGCCCGCCGCCGTCGAGGTGGCCGCCTACCGGATCGCGTCGGAGGCGCTGGCCAACGCGGCGCGGCACGCCGCCGCCTCCCGCGTGCGAGTCACGCTGGCCCGCACGGGCGGCGACCTCGTCGTCGCGGTGGCCGACGACGGCGTCGGGATTGCGCCCGACCGCGCGGCCGGCGTCGGGCTGGTGTCGCTGCGGGAGCGGGCCGCCGAGCTCGGCGGCCGGTGCACGGTGAGCTGCCCGCCCGACGGCGGGACGGAGGTGCGGGCGGTGCTGCCCGTCGAGGGAGGAGCAACGGGTGACCGAGCCCGATGAGGCGTTGCGGATCGTCGTCGCCGACGACCACCCGGTCTACCGGGACGGGCTGGCGCTGCTGCTCGGCTCGGTACCGGGGCTGGAGGTGGTCGGCACCGCGGCCGACGGCGCCGCGGCGGTCGAGGTGGTGCGCGAGCAGCTGCCCGACGTCGTGGTGATGGACGTGCAGATGCCGGTGCTCGACGGCATCGAGGCCACCCGGCGGATCGCGGGAGAGGCGCCGTCGGTGGGCGTGGTGGTGCTGACCATGAGCGAGGACGACGGGACGGTGTTCGCCGCCGTCCGCGCCGGTGCCCGCGGCTACCTGCTCAAGGGCGCCGACCAGGAGGAGGTGGTCCGCGCGATCACCACCGTCGCCTCGGGCGGGGCGGTGTTCGGCGCGGCGCTGGCCCGGCGGATCGCCGAGTTCTTCACCGCCGGCCCGGCCGGGCCGGAGACGGCGTTCCCGCAGCTGACCGCCCGCGAGCGCGAGGTGCTGGAGCTGGTGGCCGCGGGGCGGTCGAACGCGCAGATCGCCGCGGCGCTGTACCTGTCGCCGAAGACGGTGCGCAACGTCGTCTCCAACGTGCTGACCAAGCTGCAGGTCACCGACCGCGCGCAGGCGATCGTGCGGGCGCGGGAGGCGGGCCTGGGCCGGTGAGGCGGGGAACCCGGCGGGGAATCCGGCCGTGGCCCGGGTCGTTCTCCCGGGCATGACGACGTCCGCTTCGCAGCCGAAGGTGACCAAGAGCGAGGAGGAGTGGCGCGCCCAGCTGTCCCCGCAGGAGTACGCGGTGCTGCGCCAGGCCGGCACCGAGCGGCCGTGGACCGGGGAGTACGTCGACACGACGACCGTCGGCGTCTACACCTGCCGCGCCTGCGGCGCCGAGCTGTTCCGCTCGCAGACCAAGTTCGACTCGCACTGCGGCTGGCCGTCGTTCTACGAGCCGTCGTCGGCGGACAACGTGGTGCTCCGCGAGGACCGCACCCACGGGATGGTCCGCACCGAGGTCCTCTGCGGCACCTGCCACAGCCACCTCGGCCACGTCTTCGACGACGCCCCGCAGACGCCGACCGGCGACCGCTACTGCATCAACTCCGTGTCCATCCGGCTGGTCCCCGCCGAGGGCTGACCGGCTCCGGACGCCGTCCTGGCTCACGCTGACGCGTCCTGGCTCACCTCCCACGGTGAGCCAGGACGCAGCATGATCAGGTCAGCTGATCATCCGCGGGCCGGCCTCAGGCCAGGTCGCGGACCAGCTCGGCGACCGGCTTGCGCATGCCGGTGTAGAACGGCACCTCCTCGCGCACGTGCCGGCGGGCGCGGCTGGCGCGCAGGTCGCGCATGAGGTCGACGATGCGGTGCAGCTCGTCGGCCTCGAAGGCGAGCATCCACTCGTAGTCGCCGAGGCCGAACGAGGCGACGGTGTTGGCCCGCACGTCCGGGTAGGGCCGGGCCTGCATGCCGTGCTCCTTGAGCATGTCCCGCCGATCCTCGTCGGGCAGCAGGTACCACTCGTAGGACCGCACGAACGGGTAGACGCAGACGTAGCGCCGCGGCTCCTCGTCGGCGAGGAACGCCGGGATGTGGCTGCGGTTGAACTCGGCCGGGCGGTGCAGCGCCATCTGCGACCACACCGGCTCCAGCGCGCGGCCGAGCTCGGTGCGGCGCAGCCGGGTGTAGGCCTCCTGCAGCGCCTCCGGGGTCTCGGCGTGCCACCAGACCATCAGGTCTGCGTCGGCGCGCAGCCCCGCGAGGTCGTAGGTGCCGCGGACGACGACGCCCTTGCCGGCCAGCTCCTCGAACAGCCCGGTGACCTCGTCGGCGGCGGCGGTGCGCCGGTCGTCGGCCAGCGGCCGGGCGAGCCGGAACACCGACCACATCGTGTAGCGGATGAGGGCGTTGAGCTCGTTGGCCCGCTTGCCGACGCTCTTGGTCTCCGTCTGCTCGCTCATGCCCCCATTGTCGCGCGGCCGGTCAGCGCCGGGCGCCGCTCCCCCGGCCGGCCAGCGAGGCGATCGTCACGACGACGACGTCCTCGGCGAGCGCCGCCGCCAGGTCCGGCCCCCGCCGCCCGGCGAGCCGCCGCCACCGCGCGCCGCCGAGGGTCCCCGCCGCGGCGCCGGCCGCGCCCGCGAGCGCCGGCAGCAGCCGGCCGCCCCGCCGGCGGGCCAGCAGCGCGCCACCGGCGGCGCCCGCCGCGAGCCGGACGGCGACGCTCGGCGGGATCGTCCGGGACGGCGTGGCCGGCAGCTTGTCGGCGACCAGCTCCCCCGCGACGGCGGCGAGCGCGGCCAGCCGCACCGGCCGGCGCCGGGAGGCGACGAGCGCGGGGACCGCCAGGCCCAGGGAGCTGCGGCCGCCGGCGGCGGTCCCGAGCAGGGCGGCCCGCAGGACGAGGGAGGAGGTCACCGGCACAGCCTGTCAGCCCCGGTCAGGCCAGGGCCTCCACGGCGCGGCGCGCGCCGCGGATGCACGCCGGGACGCCGACGCCGTCGTAGGCCGCGCCCGCGACCGCCAGCCCCGGCACCGCGGCGACGGCGTCGCGCACCGCCACCACCCGCTGCGGGTGCCCGACCAGGTACTGCGGCAGCCCGCCGCCCCAGCGCACCAGGCGCGCCTCCACCGGCTCGCGGCGCTCGAGGCCGAGCAGGTCGGCGACGTCGGCGACCACCGCGGCGGTCAGCTCGTCGTCGTCGCGCTGCAGCTGCACCTCGTCGCCGTAGCGGCCCACCGACGCCCGCACCCGCAGCAGGCCGTCGCCGGACAGGTGCGGCCACTTCGACGACGACACCGTCACGCCCTTGACCAGCCGCCCGGTCACCGGCGGGACGAGCAGCCCCGACCCGGCGTCGACCGGCTGGGCGGGGAACGCCATCGCGACGACGGCCATCGAGGCGTACGGGATGCCGCGCAGCGGCTCGACGGCGTCCGGCGCCACCCCCGCCAGCAGCCGCGCGGACTTCCCGGCCGGCGCGGTGACGACGACCGCGTCGGCCGCCAGCACCTCCGGCGCGGCGGTGGGCCCGACCGCCACCTCCAGCCGCCCGCCCGCGCGGCGGATCGCGTGCGCCGGCGTGCGCAGCCGCACCTGCGCGCCCGACGCCGCCACCAGCGCGGCGGGCAGCGCGCCGATCCCGTCGGCGACGGTGACGAACACCGGCCCGTCGGCGTCGCCGCGGCTGCGGGCACCGGCGTCCCGGGCGGCGAGCGCCGCGGCGAGCACCGAGTCGGCGCGGGCGAGCTGGGCGGCCAGCGCCGGCATGGTCGCGGCCAGCGAGAGGTCGTCGGGGCGGCCGGCGTAGACGCCGCCGAGCAGCGGCTCGACCAGCCGGTCGACCACCTCGTCGCCCAGCCGCGCGCGCAGCAGCCCGCCGACGGAGACGTCGCCCTCCAGGCGCAGCGGCGGCAGGTCGGCCTCCGCGCGCACCCGCGCGACGCCGTCGGGGGTGAGCACGCCGGCCAGCCCGTCGGCCGACGTCGGCACGCCCTGCACGGTGCCCGGCGGCAGGGGGTGGCGGCCGTCGGGGAGCACGATCGACGCCTGTGTGGTGCGCGGCGCGACCAGCCGGTCGGCCAGGCCCAGCTCCTCCACCAGCTCGACCGCCTCCGGCACCCGGGCCAGCACCGCCTCGGGGCCGGTGTCGTACCAGACGCCGGCGAGCTCGACCCGGTCGAGCTTGCCGCCGATCCGCCTGCCGGCCTCCACCACGACGACCTCGTCGGCGGGCCGCCGCCGGCGCCACTCGAACGCCGCGGTGAGCCCGGCGACGCCGGCACCGACGACGACGACCCGGGTCATCGCGCGGACAGCTCGTGCACCAGCTCGACGACGTGGGTGAGCACGCCGGGGTCGGTCTCGGGCAGGACGCCGTGGCCGAGGTTGAACACGTGCCCGCGGGCGGCGCGGCCCTGCTCGACGACGCGGCGGACCTCGCGGTCGACGGTCTCCCGGTCGGCCAGCAGCACGGCCGGGTCCAGGTTGCCCTGCAGGGAGCGCTGCGGCCCCACCCGGCGGGCGGCCTCGTCCAGCGGCACCCGCCAGTCGACGCCGACGACGTCGGCCCCCGCGTCGCCGATCAGCGCGAGCAGCTCGCCGGTGCCGACGCCGAAGTGGATGCGCGGCACGTCCCGGTCGCCGAGCCCGTCGAACACCGCGCGCGAGTGCGGCAGCACGCGGGTGCCGTAGTCGGCGGCGGACAGCACGCCGGCCCAGGAGTCGAACAGCTGCACCGCCGCGGCGCCGTTGTCGATCTGCGTGCGCAGGAAGGTCGCGGCGGAGACGGCGAGGCGGTCCAGCAGCCGGGTCCACGCCTCCGGCTCGGCGTACATGAAGGCCTTGGTGCGGGCGTGCTCCTTGGACGGGCCGCCCTCGATGAGGTAGGTCGCCAGCGTGAACGGCGCCCCGGCGAAGCCGATGAGCGGCGTCGGGCCGAGCTCGGCGACCAGCCGGCGCACCGCCGTCGCGAGGAACTCCAGCCGGTCGGGCTCGAGGTCGGGCAGCGCGTCGACGTCGGCGACGGTGCGCACCGGGCTCGCCACCACCGGGCCGACGCCGGGCTTGATCTCGATGTCGACCCCGGCCACCACCAGCGGCAGCACGATGTCGGAGAAGAGGATCGCGGCGTCCACGCCGTGCCGGCGGACCGGCTGCAGGGTGATCTCGGTGACCAGGTCGGGGTTCTGGCAGGCCTCGAGCATCGCCGTTCCCGCGCGCAGCGCCCGGTACTCCGGCAGCGACCGGCCGGCCTGCCGCATGAACCACACCGGCGTCCGGCCGACGGGGAGGCCGCGGGCGGCCCGCACGAGGTCCGAGTCGGCGGGGGACGGCGGGACGGCGGGTGCGGTGCTCACGACGCCCGATCCTCCCAGACCCCGCAGCGGCGGCGCGTCCGAGACAGACCGGGCCCGCGGCCCCTACCCTGCGAGCGTGGAGCCACACAGCCTGGCCGGGTCCCGGGACGGGTCCGGTGCGCGTGCGGGCTCCGACGACCGTCCGGCCGCCTTCGTCGCGGGCCTGGAGTCCCTGGCCGCGGTGCGGGTGCGCCCCGAGGTCGTCCTCGAGACGATCCCGCCGCCGCAGCGCCTGGCGCCGCACGCGCACGCGCTGGCCGCGCGGGTCGTCGAGGGAGAGGGCGACGACGAGGTCGAGGTCGCCGTCGCCCGGTTCATCGTGCTGCACGACCCCGACGGCCACGAGGCCTGGGACGGCACCACCCGCTGCGTCGGGTACCTGTCGGCGAGCACCGACGAGCACATGGTCGACGACGCGATGTTCTCCGAGGTCGCCTGGAGTTGGCTCACCGACGCCCTGCAGGAGTCCGGCGCGGCCTCGCACGCGCTCGGCGGCACGGTCACCCGAACCGCCTCGACCCGCTTCGGCGACCTCGCCGGTCCCGAGCACACCGTCGACGTCGAGCTCCGCGCCTCCTGGACCGCCGAGGACACCGCGCTCGGCCGCCACCTCGACGCCTGGCTGCAGGTGCTCGCCAACGCGGCCGGGCTGCCACCGCCGGGCGTCGCGCTGCTGGGCCCGTCCGGTCCGGTCCCCGGCACGCCCTGACCGCCGCCCCCTGACCGGCCGGCGCGCCGCGGTCTCTACCATCGGGGGTGACGGGACGCACTCCCCCGGGTCCGCGCCGCTCGGCCTGCACACCCCGGGAGCCGGCGGGACCGGTGGCGCGTACGGACGGGACGGCGGGTAGGTGGACGGCAACTGAGCACCGAGCCCCTCCCCCTCGACGGCCTGGAGCCCGCCCCGGAGCCCGCTCCGGAGGCGCCCGCCCCGGTGCCCCTGCTCGCCCCGCGCGACGGGCTGCCGCCGGTCATCGACACCCCCGACGCGCTCGCGCGCTACGCCGACGCCCTGCGGGCGGGCACCGGCCCGGTCGCCGTCGACGCCGAGCGCGCCTCCGGCTACCGGTACGGCCAGCGCGCCTACCTGGTGCAGCTGCGCCGTGCCGGCGCGGGCACCGGGCTGGTCGACCCCGTCCCGCTCGGGGACCTGTCGGTCGTGCAGGACGCGATCGCCGACGCCGAGTGGGTGCTGCACGCCGCCAACCAGGACCTGCCGTGCCTGGCCGAGATCGGCATGGTCCCGGGCCGGGTCTTCGACACCGAGCTGGCCGCCCGCCTCGCCGGGCTGCCGCGGGTGGGGCTGGCCGCCGTCGTCGAGTCGCTGCTCGGGTACTCGCTGGTCAAGGGGCACTCGGCGGCCGACTGGAGCACCCGCCCGCTGCCCCAGGAGTGGCTGGTCTACGCCGCCCTCGACGTCGAGGTGCTCGTCGACCTCCGCGACGCGCTCGCCGCGCTGCTCGAGGAGCAGGGCAAGACGGAGTGGGCGCGGCAGGAGTTCGCCGCCATCCTCGCCGCCGGCCCGCCGGCGCCCCGCCAGGACCCGTGGCGGCGCACGTCCGGCGTGCACGGGCTGCGCAACCGCCGCCAGCTCGGCATGCTCCGCTCGCTGTGGCAGGCGCGTGACGACCTGGCCCGCCGCCGCGACGTCGCCCCCGGCCGGGTGCTGCCCGACGCCGCGATGGTCGCCGCCGTCCAGGCCGATCCGCAGACCGAGGGCGCGCTGCTGGAGCTGCCGGTCTTCCGCGGCCGGGCCAACCGGCGGCTGGTGGGCACCTGGTTCGGCGCGCTGGCCCGCGGCCGGGCGCTGCCGGAGGCGGAGCTCCCGCCCCACAGCCGCCCCGGTGACGGGCCGCCGCCGGTCAACCGCTGGGCCGACCGCGACCCCGCGGCGGCCACCCGGCTGCAGACCGCGCGCAAGGCCCTCGCGGCCCTGTCCGAGGAGCTCAGCGTGCCGGTGGAGAACGTCCTCTCCCCCGACCTGGTGCGCCGGCTGATGTGGACCCCGCCCGAGCCGCGCGACGCCGGGACGGTGGCCGCGGCCCTGCGCGCCGGCGGCGCCCGCGAGTGGCAGGTCGGGCTCACCCGCGACCTGCTCACCGACGCCCTCTCCCGCGCTTAGCCCGCAACGACGAGGGGCCCGTCGTCCGGTAACCGACGACCGGCCCCTAGTTTGGTTACCCGGGCTATTTCCCCCTTGGCCCGGCCCCCCGCCGGTCA
>NZ_JBJGZJ010000034.1:0-42939 GCF_054050435.1 Geodermatophilus sp. SYSU D01036
GGTGTTCGACTCGTACGCCGAGGTCCCGCAGAACGTGGCCAAGGAGATCATCGCCAAGGCCACCGGCGAGTGACCCGGCGGGCGGGGGCCGCCCCCCCCCCCCCCCCCCCGGGGCCCTCCCGCCGCGCCGCCCGGCACCGCCCCCGTCCGGTGCCGGGCGGTCGCGCGTCCGGGCTAGCGTGCGTGGCATGGAGCACACCGGGGTGCGGACCACCCGCGCCGGCGACGTCGACCTGGCCTACGAGACCTTCGGCTCGGCCGGGGACCCACCGCTGCTGCTGGTCATGGGCCTGGCCACGCAGATGATCGGCTGGCCCGACGAGTTCTGCCGGATGCTGGCCGAGCGCGGCCTGTACGTCGTCCGGTTCGACAACCGGGACATCGGCCTGTCCACCCACCTCGACGACGCCGGGGCGCCGGACGTGCTCGCCGTCATGGGCGGTGACCACTCGAGGGTGCCCTACCGCCTCGCCGACATGGCCGACGACACCGCCGCCCTCCTCGACGCGCTGGGCATCGACAGCGCCCACGTCGTCGGCGCCTCGATGGGCGGGATGATCGCCCAGTCGCTGGCCGTCCGGCACCCGGACCGGGTGCGCAGCCTCACCTCGATCATGTCGACGACGGGCGACCCGGCCGTCGGCGCGCCAGCCGAGGCCGCCATCGGCGTCCTGCTCGCCCCGCCGGCCACCGACCGGGAGAGCGCCGTACAGCGTGCGGTCGACACCTACCGGGTCATCGGCTCCCCCGGCTTCGAGTTCGACGAGCACGGGCTGCGGGAGCGGGCCGGGCTGTCGTTCGACCGCGCGTACAACCCCGCCGGCGTCGCCCGCCAGCTCGCCGCGATCCTGGCCAGCCCCGACCGCACCGCCGACCTCGCGGGGGTCGCCGTCCCCACCCTCGTCGTCCACGGCGAGCACGACGCGTTGGTCAACGTGTCCGGCGGCCGGGCGACGGCGGCCGCGATCCCCGGCGCCGAGCTGCTCGTCGTCGACGGGATGGGCCACGACCTGCCGCGCGAGGTGTGGCCGCAACTGGTCGACCGGATCACCGAGCTCGCCGCGCGCGCGGACGGCCGCTGAGTGCGACCGGGGCCCCGCCGCGCGAGGCGGGGCCCCGGGACCCGGTCAGCTGGTGAGCATGCCGCCCTCCACCGGGATCGTCGTCCCGGTGACGTAGCCGCCGGCGTCGCTGACCAGGAAGACCAGGGCGGCCGCGAGCTCCATCGGGTCGCCGGCGCGGCCGGCGAGCACCCGGCCCATCTGCTGGTCGAGGTAGCCCTCGGGGTACTGGTCGGTCATCTCCGAGGCGAAGAAGCCCGGCGCCAGCGCGTTGACCCGGATGCCCTTGCGGCCGGTCCACTGCTGGGCGAGGTCGCGGGTCAGCCCGATCAGGCCGGCCTTGCTCGCCGCGTAGGCGGCCTGCGGCAGCCCGGCGGTGGTCAGGCCCAGGATGCTGGAGATGTTCACGATCGAGCTGCCCGGCTTCATCACCCGCCCGCAGGCCTGGGCCATCCAGTAGCAGCCGTTGAGGTTGACGTCGATGACCGCCCGGAACTCCTCCGGCTTCTCCCGGGTGGCCGGGACCGCCGTGCCGATGCCGGCGTTGTTCACCAGGACGTCGACCCGGCCGAACTCGGCCATCGCGGCGTCGACCAGCGCCTGGCAGTCCTCCACGTTGGCGACGTCGGTGCGCACGGTGATCGCCCGCCGGCCCTCCGCCTCGACCGCCTCCTTCGTGGCGGCCATCCGGTCCTCGCGGCGGGCGCCCAGCGCCACGTCCGCCCCGGCCTGCGCCAGCGCCCGGGCGAACACCACGCCCAGCCCGGACGACGCCCCTGTGACGATCGCCACCTTCCCGTCGAGCCGGAACATGTCCAGGATCGTCCTGTCCGCCACCGTGTCTCCTCTCCCCTGCCGATCTCGTCCCCGGACCGTAACGGCGCTGTGCGGTAGATCACCGGGCGGGCGGGTAGGAGGCCCGGCGGGTAGCCGGTCCCGCTGAGGAGGAACTCGATGTCGTCACCGACACCGCCGGGGCCCCCGCTGTGGCGGCAGGCGTACGACGCCGCCGAGAAGCGGGTGACCCCGCACGCGGAGAACCTGGTGCGCACGCCGTACTTCGCCGTCGGGGTGGGCCTGCTGCGCCGCGCGCAGACGCTGGCGAAGGACACCGCCCGCGGCGTCTCCGCGCGCGCCTGGCACCTGGTCAACCTGCCCGCCGGCACCGACCTCGCCCGGCTGCGCGCCCAGGTCGGCGCGCTCGACCGCGAGGTCCGGCGACTGACCGTGCAACTGGAGAACGAGCGCCGCCGTCCCCGGACGGCGGACGTCCCGCCCCCCTCGACCTCGGAGGAACCCGATGCCGACGGTGCCCAGTCCCCAGGCGGTCCTCGACCGCGTCCGCCGCGACGTGGAGCGCAACGCCCTCCGCGCGCGTAACGGCATCAAGCTCGTCGCCGGCGTCGACCGGCCAGGCGTCGGGCTCACCCCGAAGGACGTCGTCTGGGAGCGCGGCCGCACCCAGCTGTGGCACTACCGCAGCGACAAGGTCCGGTACTCGCCGCCGCTGCTGATCGTGTTCAGCCTGATCAGCCGCAGCTACATCCTCGACCTGACGCCGGGGAACTCCTTCGTCGAGCAGCTGCTCGACGCGGGGTTCGACGTCTACATGGTCGACTGGGGCGAGCCCGACGCGCGGGACGCGCAGAACCGGCTCGAGGACTACGTCGACGACTACATCCCCGCCGCCGTCGAGCGGGTGCGCGAGCTGTCCGGCGCCGACGAGGTCAACCTGTTCGGCTACTGCTTCGGCGGCAACCTGACGCTGCTCTACGCCGCCCACCACCCCGACGCCCCGGTCCGCAGCCTCACCGTGCTGGCCACCCCGGTCGACTTCACCGAGATGGGGCCGATGGCCGAGGTCTTCCGCGGCGGCCTCGACGTCGACGACGTGGTCGACGAGGACGGCAACGTGCCGCCGCGGGTCGTCGTGCAGGGGTTCCGCACCCTCACCCCCACCTCCGAGGTCACCCGGTACGTGACGCTGTGGGAGCGGCTCTGGAACGACGAGTACGTGCAGGCCTACCAGGCGATGACCGGCTGGTCCGACGACCACATCCCGTTCCCCGGCGCGGCCGCCCGCGAGACGGTGCAGATGCTGGTGCGCGACAACGGGATGGTCACCGACCGGCTGACCGTCGCCGGGGACCCGGTGCACCTGTCCGACATCCGGCTGCCGTTCCTCACCGTGCGCGCCGACCGCGACCACATCGTCCCGCCGGACGCGACCGCGCCGTTGATCGACCTGGTCGGCTCGGAGGACAAGCACGAGCTGCGGCTCAACGCGGGGCACATGGGCCTGGTCGTCGGCCGGACGGCGGCGAAGACGACGGTGCCGGAGATCATCAGCTTCCTCCGGAAGCGCAGCGACGAGATCGGGGAGGACTGACGGTGGAGGTCGTCGAGCTGGAGTCGGCGCACTGCGACGCGCTGCTGCGCTTCTTCGCGGGCCTGCCCGAGGGCGACCTGACCTTCATCGAGGAGGAGGTCACCGACCCCGACGTCGTCCGGTCCTGGGCGTCCGGGTCCGCGGGCGGACGGCGGTTCGTGGCGCTGGACGGGGGCGAGGTCGCCGGGTACGTCGCGGTGCGCCCGCTGCCCGGCTGGTCCTCGCACGTCGGGGAGGTCCGGCTGGTCGTCTCCCCCACCCGGCGCGGCGAGGGCCTGGGCCGCCAGCTCGCCCGGCAGGCGCTGGTGACGGCGGTCGGCGACGGGCTGGCGAAGCTGGTCGTAGAGGTGGTCGCCGAGCAGGGCGCGGCGCTGGCGCTGTTCACCGACCTCGGCTTCAGCGGCGAGGCGCTGCTGCGCGACCACATCCGGGACCGCGAGGGGCAGCTGCGCGACCTCATGGTGCTGGCCCACCACGTCGACGACACGTGGGCCGGCATGGCCACCGTCGGCCTGGACGAGGCGCTGGGCCAGGACCTGAGCTAGGTCCGGTCCGTCCCCCGGGTGAGCCGGATCCGGCTCAGACCTCGCTGACCCGGCCGCCGTCGACGGTGATCCGCCGCGTGGTGGCCACCGCCTCGAGCATCCGACGGTCGTGGGTGACCAGCAGCAGCGTGCCCGGGTAGGCGGCCAGCGCCGACTCCAGCTGCTCGATCGCCGGCAGGTCGAGGTGGTTGGTCGGCTCGTCGAGGACGAGCACGTTCACCCCGCGGGCCTGCAGCAGCGCCAGCGCCGCGCGGGTGCGCTCCCCCGGCGAGAGGGTGGCCGCGGTGCGCAGGACGTGCTCGGCGGTGAGGCCGAACTTGGCCAGCAGGGTGCGCACCTCGGCGGTCGGCCAGTCGGGCACCTCGGCGGCGAAGGCGTCGAGCAGCCGCCGGTCGCCGGTGAACAGCCCGCGGGCCTGGTCGACCTCGCCGAGCCGCACCGCGGGGCCGAGCGAGGCGGCGCCGGAGTCCAGCGGCACCCGGCCCAGCAGCGCGCCGAGCAGCGTCGTCTTGCCCGCGCCGTTGGGCCCGGTGATCGCCACCCGGTCGCCCCAGTCGACCTGCAGGCCCACCGGCCCGAGGGTGAAGTCCCCGCGGCGCACCACGGCGTCGCGCAGGGTGGCGACGACGGCCCCGGCGCGCGGTGCCGCGGCGATGGTCATCCGCAGCTCCCACTCCTTGCGCGGCTCCTCGACCACCTCCAGCCGCTCCAGCCGCCGCTCCGTCTGCTTGGCCTTGGCCCCCTGCTTCTCCGCCGTCGCCCGGTTGTGTGCCTTGATGAACTTGTCGGGGTCCTTCTGCTTCTTCACCGCGTCGCGGACGCCCTTGGCCAGCCAGTTGCGCTGCATGCGGGCCCGCGCCTCGAGCTCGGCCTTGGTCTCGGCGTACTCCTCGTACTCCTCGCGCGCGTGCCGGCGGGCCACCTCGCGCTCGCCGAGGTAGGCCTCGTAGCCGCCGTCGACGACGCGGACGAGTTGCTGGGCGAGGTCGAGCTCGACGACCCGGGTGACGGTGCGACTGAGGAACTCGCGGTCGTGGCTGACCACGACGATGCCGGACCGGTTGCCGGTGACGAAGCGCTCGAGCTGGTCGAGGCCGGCCAGGTCGAGGTCGTTGGTCGGCTCGTCGAGCAGCAGCACGTCGTAGCGGGACAGCAGCAGCGCGGCCAGCCCGACCCGCGCCGCCTGGCCGCCGGACAGCGCCGGCATCGCGGCACCCGGGTCGACGCCGGGCGCGACCTCGGCGAGGACCTGCTCGAGCCGCTCGTCGAGGTCGGCGCCGCCCAGGGCCAGCCAGCGCTCCAGCGCCTCGGCGTAGGCGTCGTCGGCGCCGGGGCGGCCCTCGGCGAGGTCGGCGGTGGCGGCGTCGAGGGCGGCCTGCGCGGCGGTGACGCCGGTGCGGCGGGCGAGCGCGGCGGCGACGGTCTCGCCCTCGCGGCGGTCGCGCTCCTGCGGGAGGTGCCCGACGGTCGCCGTCGGCGGGCTCAGCGTGACCGAGCCGGAGCCGGCCGGCAGCTCGCCGGCCAGCGTGCGCAGCAGCGTGGACTTGCCGGCGCCGTTGACGCCGACCAGGCCGACGACGTCACCGGGCGCGACGACGAGGTCGAGGCCGGAGAAGAGGACGCGCGCGCCGTGGCCGGCGGCCAGGCCGCGCGCGACGAGGGTGGCGCTCATGGAGGTGCTCCCGGGAGGACGGATCGGTCGGGTCGACGTCGTTCCGGGGGTCACAGCACGCGCCCACGGTAGCGCGCGGAACGGTCAGGCGTCGCGCGCGTTCCCGTCCCCCGCCCCGCCGTCGGTGTCCCCGTCGGGGTCCTCGGCGGCGTCCCCGTCGGGGTCCTCGTCCAGGTCCTCGTCCAGGTCCTCGTCCAGGTCCTCGTCCAGGTCCTCGTCGTGGTCCCGGGCGAGCACCTCGTCGGCCATCTCGTCGAGCATCGCCTCGAGCGCGTTGTCCTCCTCCCCCGCCGGCCGGCGGCGGACCAGCCACGGCCGGAGGTGGTCGTAGCCGCGCACCGACACCCGGCGCAGCGGCCGCACCCGGTACCGCGGGTGCCCGCGCAGCCGGCGGGCGAGCTCGCGGTCGACCAGCACCGTCCCGGGCCGGGCCACCGAGGTCAGCCGGCTGGCCAGGTTGACCACCGGCGAGTAGACGTCGCCGAGCCGGGTGAGCACCGTGCCGTAGGCGGCGCCGACCCGCAGCTGCGGCCGGTCGGGGGCGTCCCACGCCTCGGGCAGGGTCAGCCCGATCTCCACCGCGTCGACGGCGGAGGCGGCGGTGTACAGGACGCCGTCGCCGACGGTCTTGACCACCCGGCCGTGCGAGCGGGCGATGACCTCGGTCGCGGTCGCCTCAAACGCCTCGACCATCGCGCCGAGCTCGCGGGCCGCCATGCCGCGGGAGCGGGTGGTGTAGCCGACCAGGTCGGCGAACCCGACGGCGAGCTCGCGGCGGTCGCCGGGCTCGCCGGTCGCCAGCACCCGGTCGATGTTGGCCGCGAGGTGCCGCCGCCACACGTAGTCCTGGGTGCGGGCCAGCAGCGGCAGCAGCACGTCGGCCGCGGCGACCGGGTCGACGGCCTCCGGGCCGAGCTCGCGGGCCTGCCGGGTGAGGACGTCGGCGAGCAGGTCGGTCTGCCAGTCGGCCAGCCGCGACAGCGCCTGCCCGGTGGCCCGGGCGATCGAGGCCTCGGTGTCGGGGTCGACGAAGCCGGAGTCGATGAGCGCCGACAGGGTCCCCAGCGCCCCGACGTCGGCGAGGGTGAAGGCGGGGTCGTCGTCGGCGACGTCGGGGAAGCCCAGCGCCCGCCACAGCCGCTGCGTCCGCTCGGGCGGCATGCCCGCGGCCGCGGCCACCTCCAGCCGGGTCAGCCGGCGCGGGCCGCCGAGCAGCAACCGCTCCAGCGCCGCCCGGACGGCGTCGCGGTCCGGGCCGGATCCGGGGTCCACGTCCGCCCCCCGGGTCAGCCCGTCGTGTGGACGACGAGCACGTCGCAGGCCGCGCGGCGCGTGGCGTCGGCCGGCACCGAGCCCAGCAGCCGGCCCCGGATGCCGTTGAGCCCGCGGTTGCCGACCACCAGCAGGTCGGCGTCCTCGCGCCGGACGACGTCGAGCAGCGCCTCCACCGGCGACCCGAGGACGGCGACGGTGCGCACGTCGCCGGCGCCCGCCTTCAGGGCCACCTCGCCGGCCTGCCGCACCGTCTCCTCGGCGGGGTTGGCGCCCACCACCTGGTAGGCCTCGTCCCCCAGCACGTCCCGGGCCCGGGACAGCTCCCGGTCGTCCTCCTCGGTGGGCAGGTGGGCGCAGGCCACGACGAGGGTCGCCCCGCAGGCGCCGGCGAGGGCACCGGCCCGCGCCACCGCGCGCAGCGAGGACTCCGAGCCGTCCGTCCCGACCACGACCGTCCGATACGCGCTCACGGCGCGCACTGTAGTGATCGCGCCGCGCCGCTGTGCCGCCGGTCACGGGCCGGGCACCCGATCGGGCTGCCGGGAAACGGCTGGTGGACGGCGGGTTGCCGGGGCGCGACCGGCGGCGCGCCGTCCCCCGGGGCCTCGGCAGCGTCCCCGGCGTGGGCGAGGATGGCGGGCGCACGGGGACCCGACGGCGAGGAGGACCATGACCAGCGCGACCCCCGGACGCCCGGGACCGGTGCGGGTCGACGTGTCCGGCCTGAGCAAGACCTTCGGCTCGGTGCGGGCCGTCTCCGACCTCGGCTTCACCGTGGAGCCTGGCTCGGTGACCGGCTTCCTCGGCCCCAACGGCGCGGGGAAGACGACGACGCTGCGGATGGTGCTCGGGCTCGTCACGCCCGACGCCGGCACCGCGACCTTCGACGGCGTCCCCTACGCGGCCCTGCGCGAGCCGGTGCGCACCGTCGGCGCCGTCCTCGAGACCGCGTTCCACCCCGCCCGCTCCGGCCGCGACCACCTGCGCGTGTACTGCCGCGCCGCCGGGCTGCCGGTCTCCCGCGCCGACGAGGTGCTCGAGCGGGTCGGGCTGACCGCCGCCGGGCGCCGCCGCGCCGGCGGCTACTCCCTCGGCATGCGGCAGCGGCTCGCGCTGGCGACGGCGCTGCTCGGCGACCCGTCGGTGCTCGTGCTCGACGAGCCGGCCAACGGCCTGGACCCCGAGGGCATCCTCTGGCTGCGCGGGTTCCTGCGGCACCTGGCGCACGACGAGGGCCGCACGATCCTCGTGTCCAGCCACCTGCTCGCCGAGGTGGAGCAGACCGCCGACCGGGTGGTCATCGTCGGCGCCGGCCGGCTGGTGCGGCAGGGCTCGATCGCCGAGCTGCGCGCCGGGGCGTCCGGCGGCAGCGTGCTCGCCCGCAGCCCCGAGGCCGACCGGCTGGCCGCCGTCCTCACCGGGGCGGGCATCGCCGCCACCCGCTCCGACGACGGCCTGGTCACCGTGACCGGGACGACGACCGCCGACGTCGGCGCCCGCGCCTTCGCCGCCGGGGTGGAGCTGCACGAGCTGCGCGCCGAGACCACCGGCCTCGAGGACCTCTACTTCCGGCTCACCGCCGGCCAGGAGCAGTACGCCGCCGACCCGACCGCCGTGACCGCCGAGGGAGCCGCCCGATGACCGCGCTGGTGCGCGCCGAGTGGACCAAGCTGTTCACCACGCGCGTGTGGATCGGCCTGCTGCTGGGGTCGTGCGTGATGGTCGCCGGCTTCGCCGTCCTGTTCACCGCGTTCGCCGGCGACGCCGAGGCCGGGCTGCCCCCGGTCGGCTCGGAGCAGTACGAGCAGCTCGCGCTGGCCACGGCGGCGAACGTGACCGTGCTCTTCCTGATCCTCGGGATCATCGGGATGACCCAGGAGTACCGGCACCGGACCGCGACGCCGACGTTCCTGACCACCCCGGCCCGGGGACGCGTCGTCGTCGCCAAGCTGGTCTCGTACGCGCTGGCGGCGGTCCCCTTCGCGCTGCTGGTCCTGGCGGTGAACTACGTCGTCGTCGCCCTCTACGCCGGCGCCCGCGGGACCGCGCCGTCCCTGTCGGGCGAGAACCTGCAGGTCCTGGCCTCCAGCGGGCTGGCGCTGGTCGTCTACGCCGTCATCGGCGTGGGCGTCGGCGCGCTGCTGCGCAACCAGGTGGGCGCGATCGTCGGGGCGCTGGTGTACCTGTTCGTCGTCGAGCCGATCATCCGGTCGGTCCCGGCGACGGCCACCGCGTACAAGTGGCTGCCCGGGGGTGCGCTGGAGGCGCTGACGGCGACCTTCCAGGCCCCCGAGCTGCTGGAGCGGTGGCAGGGCGGCCTGCTGCTGCTCGGCTACGGTCTGCTGGCGGCCCTGCTCGGCACCTTCCTCGCCGTCCGCCGCGACGTCGGCTAGCCGGCGCCGGCCTCCCCGACCCCGCACCGAGAGGTCCTCCCGCATGACCACCCGCACGACCACCCGCACGACCACCCGCATGACCGTGCAGCGCCTGGGCCGGCTGGTGGCCGACGGCGACGCCGAGGCCGTCCGCAGCGCCCTCACCGAGGCGCCGCGGCTGCTGACCGGCGCGGTCGAGCACGACGGCGACGCCGGCTGGACGCCGCTGCACCTGGCCGTCGCGCAGGGCCGCACGGACGTGGTCGAGGTGCTGGTCGGGGCCGGCGCCGACCTCGCCGCGCGCACCGAGTCCGGCCGCACGCCGCTGCACGTCGCCGTCGAGCACGCCCCGCGGCTGGTGCCGGTCCTCACCGGGCTCGGCGCGGCCGTCGACGCCGCGGCCGCCGCCTACCTCGACGACCCCGGCCGGCTCGCCGCCGAGCTCGACGCCGGGGCGCCGCTGACCGATCCCGCCGGCGGCTGGGACCTGCTGACCCTCGCCGCCGCCGGCGGGGCGGCGGGCACGCTGCGCCTGCTGCTCGACCGCGGCGCCGACCCCGACGGCGGCGCGCTGGCCGCGGCGGCCGCCGCGGGCCGCCCGGACCTGGTCCGCGTCCTGCTCGACGCCGGCGCCACCGTCGCCCGACGGGACCCCGACACCGGCCGGACGGCGCTGCACGAGGCGGTCGCGGCCGGCCCGGGCGGCGACGCGCCCGAGGTCGTGCGGCTGCTGCTGGCCGCCGGGGCCGACGTCAACGCCACCACCAGCGACGGCGCCAGCGCCCTCGACATCGGCCGGGTCGCGGCGGCCCGGCACCGGCGCGACGCTGGTCAGGCGGGCGCCCGCGACGCGCTCGTCGACCTGCTCGTCGCCTCCGGCGCCACCGACTGACCGGCCCCCGACCAGCGGCGTCCGGGACGCAGACGGCCTGCTCCGCGCGGTTCCGGAGAACCGGACGGGCGTAGACTCCAACCCCGGTCCAGCGACGTCCACCGACGACGAAGAAGGCACTCGCCCCGTGTCACGCGACAACTCATCCCGGCCGTCCACCACCTCGTCCTCCTCCGCGGTGGCGGGCTTCGGCACCAACGAGTGGCTGGTCGAGGAGATGTACCAGCAGTACCTCGCCGACCCGTCCAGCGTGGACCAGGCCTGGCACGAGTTCTTCGCCGACTACCGGCCGGGCAGCCCGGTCGCCGCGAGCGACGACCGTGAGCAGGCGCCGGCCGCCGGCAACGGCGCCGCCGCGCAGCCCGAGCCCGCCGCCGAGGCGACCTCCCCCGCGCGCCCGGCCGCCGCCGACGCCGCCGCCTCGGCTCCCGCGGCCGCCGCCCCCGCGGCGCCGTCCCCGGCGCCGGCGCGCTCCACCCCGGTCCCCGAGCGCACGGAGGCCACCGTGGTCGACCAGGCCGCCGACCGAGCCGACCAGACGGCCACGGCCGCGCCCGCCCCGGCGAAGCCGGCCCCGGCCGCCGCGAAGCCCGCCGCGGCCCCCGCCGACGGCCCGAAGCGCACGCCGCTGCGCGGCGCGGCCGCCAGCGTCGTCAAGAACATGAACGCCTCGCTCACCGTGCCGACGGCGACGAGCGTGCGCGCGGTGCCGGCCAAGCTGCTGGCCGACAACCGCATCGTCATCAACAACCACCTGAAGCGCTCGCGCGGCGGGAAGGTCTCGTTCACCCACCTGATCGGCTACGCGCTGGTCCGGGCGCTGGACGACTTCCCGAACATGAACGCGGCCTTCGCCGAGGTCGACGGCAAGCCGACCCTGGTGCAGCCCGAGCACGTCAACTTCGGCCTGGCCATCGACCTGCCCAAGGCCGACGGCTCCCGCTCGCTCGTCGTCGCCTCGATCAAGGCCGCCGAGGAGATGGACTTCGCCCAGTTCTGGGGCGCCTACGAGGACGTCATCCGCCGCGCCCGCGCCGGCAAGCTGACCCTCGAGGACTTCTCCGGCACCACGATCAGCCTGACCAACCCGGGCACCATCGGCACGGTCCACTCGGTGCCGCGGCTGACCGCCGGCCAGGGCGCGATCATCGGCGTCGGTGCGATGGAGTACCCGGCCGAGTTCCAGGGGATGAGCCCCGAGGCCCTGACCGAGCTCGGCGTCTCGAAGATCATCACGCTGACCTCGACCTACGACCACCGGATCATCCAGGGCGCCGAGTCCGGCGACTTCCTGCGCCGGCTGCACCAGCTGCTGCTCGGCGAGGACGGCTTCTACGACGAGGTCTTCCGGTCCCTGCGCCTCCCCTACGAGCCGGTGCGCTGGATGCCGGACGTGCGGGTGAGCCGCGAGGGGCAGATCGACAAGGAAGCCCGGGTCATCGAGGTCATCGAGTCCTACCGGCGCAACGGCCACCTCATGGCCGACACCGACCCGCTCGAGTTCAAGGTCCGCAGCCACCCCGACCTGGACATCCTCCAGCACGGCCTCACGCTGTGGGACCTCGACCGGCCCTTCCCCGTCGGCGGGTTCGTCGGTGAGAAGGTCATGCCGCTGCGCGACATCCTCGGCGTGCTGCGCAACTCCTACTGCCGCACCGTCGGCGTGGAGTACATGCACATCACCGACCCCGAGGAGCGCGAGTGGCTGCAGAAGCGCATCGAGCTCAAGGCCGAGCAGCCCGACCGCGAGAAGCAGAAGCACATCCTCGGCCGGCTCAACGCCGCTGAGGCGTTCGAGACCTTCCTGCAGACCAAGTACGTCGGCCAGAAGCGGTTCAGCCTCGAGGGCGGCGAGTCGGTCATCCCGATCCTCGACGAGGTCCTCATCGCCGGCACCGACCACGGCCTCGACGAGGTCGCGATCGGCATGGCCCACCGCGGCCGGCTCAACGTCCTGGCCAACGTCCTGGGCAAGAGCTACTCGAAGATCTTCGGCGAGTTCGAGGGCAACATCGACCCCGGCACGGTCCAGGGCTCGGGCGACGTCAAGTACCACCTCGGCGCCGAGGGCACCTTCGAGAACCCGTTCAAGCCGGGTGCCGAGATCGCCGTCTCGCTGGCCAGCAACCCCTCGCACCTGGAGACGGTCAACCCGGTCCTCGAGGGCATCACCCGCGCCAAGCAGGACATGATCGACAAGGGCGAGCAGGGCTTCACCGTCCTGCCGGTCCTGCTGCACGGCGACTCCGCGTTCGCCGGCCAGGGCGTCGTCCAGGAGACGCTGAACCTGTCCCAGCTGCGCGGCTACCGCACCGGCGGCACCGTGCACGTGGTCATCAACAACCAGGTCGGCTTCACCACCAGCCCGGCCGCGGCCCGCTCGAGCCTCTACTCGACCGACGTCGCGCGGATGGTCAACGCGCCGGTCTTCCACGTCAACGGCGACGACCCCGAGGCGTGCGTGCGCGTGGCCCGGCTGGCCGTCGAGTACCGGCAGGCGTTCAAGAAGGACGTCGTCATCGACCTGGTCTGCTACCGCCGCCGCGGGCACAACGAGGGCGACGACCCGTCGATGACCCAGCCGCTGATGTACGACATCATCGACCGCAAGCGCTCGGTCCGGAAGCTGTACACCGAGGCGCTGGTCGGCCGCGGCGACATCACGCTGGCCGAGGCCGAGGAGGCCCTGAAGGACTACCGCGACCAGCTGGAGCGGGCCTTCGCCGAGACCCACGACGCCACCGAGACCCCGAAGCCGCAGCCGGTCATGGACCAGCCGGCCCAGCAGGTCTCGGCCGTCGCCACCGCCATCACCCCCGAGGTGATGAAGGCGATCGGCGACGCGCACGTCTCGCTGCCCCCGAACTTCACCCCGCACCCGAAGCTCAAGCGGCTGCTCGAGCGGCGCGCGGCGATGGTCAGCGAGGGCGGCATCGACTGGGCGATGGGCGAGCTGCTGGCCTTCGGGTCGCTGCTCATGCAGGGCGTGCCGGTGCGGCTGGCCGGTCAGGACTCCCGCCGCGGCACGTTCGTGCAGCGCCACTCGGTGCTCATCGACCGGGAGACCGCCGCCGAGTACACGCCGCTGGCGCACCTGGCCGAGGACCAGGCGAAGTTCTTCGTCTACGACTCGCTGCTGTCCGAGTACGCGGCGCTGGGCTTCGAGTACGGCTACTCGGTGGCCAACCCCAGGGCGCTGGTCCTCTGGGAGGCGCAGTTCGGCGACTTTGTCGACGGCGCGCAGATGGTCATCGACGAGTTCATCTCCTCCGGCGAGGCCAAGTGGGGGCAGCGCTCCGGCGTGACCATGCTGCTGCCGCACGGCCTCGAGGGTCAGGGCCCGGACCACTCCAGCGGCCGCATCGAGCGGTTCCTGCAGCTGTGCGCCGAGAACAACATGACCGTCGCCAACTGCTCGACCCCGGGCAACTACTTCCACCTGCTGCGCCGGCAGGCGCTCTCCGACGTGCACCGGCCGCTGGTCGTGTTCACGCCGAAGTCGCTGCTGCGGGCCAAGGCAGCGGTCAGCCCGGTCGCGGACTTCACCGACGAGGGCTTCCGCCCGGTGCTCGGCGACCCGGGCGTCGGCGGCGAGCCGCTCGACGACGCCGCGGTGCGCCGGGTGCTGCTGTGCAGCGGCAAGGTCGCCTACGACCTGCTCGCCCAGCGGGAGAACGAGGGCCGCGCGGACACCGCGATCCTGCGGGTCGAGCAGCTCTACCCGCTGCCGGCCGAGCAGATCGCCGAGGCGGTCGGCCGCTACCCGAACGCGCAGGACCTGGTCTGGGTGCAGGAGGAGCCGGCGAACATGGGCGCCTGGTCGTTCATGGCGCTCAACCTGCCCGAGCACCTCGGCGGTCGGACGCTGCGCCGGGTCAGCCGGAAGGCCTCGGCCAGCCCGGCGGTCGGCTCGGCCAAGGTCCACGAGGTGGAGCAGAAGGAGCTCATCGCGCAGGCGTTCGCCGGCTGACCGTGTACTTCACCGATCGCGGCCTGGAGGAGCTGGCCGACCGGCGGGGCGAGGAGCAGGTGACCCTCGCCTGGCTGGCCGACCAGCTGCAGGCCTTCGTCGACCAGCACCCCGACTTCGAGGTGCCGATCGAGCGGCTGGCCACGTGGCTGGCGCGCGGCGGCACCGACGACGTCGAGGACCTCGACTGACTGACCTCGACTGACTGACTGACCGACGAGATCGGCGATCTCGCCCGTTCCGGCCACCTGGAACGCGCGAGATCGCCGATCTCGTCGTCTCTGGAGCGCGCCTGCACCGGGCTGGCCGCGGACGACGGCACGCTGTGTCCGTGCTCGGTCACTCGCACGCCCTGTCCGGACTCGCGGCCGGCGCGGCGACCCTGCCCTGGGCGCCCGTCGAGGGCACCGTCGCCCAGGTCGCATGGGTCGCCGCCGCCGGCGGCTTCGCCATGCTGCCCGACCTCGACCACACCGGCTCCACGGTCTCGGACATGTGGGGGCCGGTGACCGACGTGCCCTCCGGCGCGATCGGCCGGCTGGCCGGCGGGCACCGCTGGGGCACCCACGACGCCGTGCTCGCGCCGCTGGCCTTCGGCGCGCTGGCGCTGGCCGCGGCCGGCCTGTTCTGGTCCAGCCTCCTGGTCATGGCACTGGGGATCGGGCTGGCGCTGCGGGCGCTGCACTTCGTCATCCCCGGCCGGGCGGAGAACACCGTCGTCGGCAACCTGGTGCTCTCCTTCGGCGGCGCCTGGCTGCTGCTGGCCCACACCCCGCAGCCCACGTGGCTGCCGTACGCGGTCGGGCTCGGCGTCCTCACGCACATCGCGGGCGACCTGATCACCAGGCAGGGCGTGCCCCTGCCGGTGCTGTGGCTGGCCAAGCGGAGGCGGCTCGCGCTCACCCCGATGCGCACCGGGACGACGCTGGAGAAGGCGGTGCTGGCGCCGCTGTTCCTCGGCGTCGCGGTGTGGTTCGTCTACGCCAACACCGGCGCCCGCGAGGCCCTGGACCCCTACCTGGCCGACCTGGTCACCCTCGGCGGCTGAGACCGCGCCGAGACCCGCGCCCGCCATGCTCGGCGCGTGACCCGCGTCGGCGCGCTGCTCGTGGCCCTGGCGTGCGCCGGGTGCACGCCGCCCGCCGGAACCCCGCAGGCCGGAACCCCCCAGGCCGGGACCCCGCAGGCGTTCGCCGGCCGTGACGTGCTGCCGGCCTGCCCGGTGCAGGACCTCGGCCAGGGCGAGCGGGTCGCCGCGGACGCCCTGGCGTGCCTGGCCGCCGGCGGCACCGCCGGCGGGGCGGAGCTGGAGGTCACCCGCCCCACCACCGAGGGCGACCCGGTGACCGGTTGGTACCGCGCCCGGCCCGGCGTCCCCGGCCTGGAGGTGTTCGTCGACGGCAGCCGCGACCGGTTCGGCACCGGCGACTGGCTGCGGCTGGACTGCCCCGCGGCGACCTCCCCGGAGGACCTCGGGGACTGCGCGGAGACCGTGCTGGGGTGAGGTCAGCCGGCCCGCGTCATCGTGGACCCGTAGCCGCCGCCGGGCCACCGCCACGCGCCCTCGTTGACCGTGCCGTCGGGGCTGAACCGCCCCTCGTAGCGGGCCGGGGAGTCGGTGCCGCCGAACCAGATCCGGAGGACGTCGTCCTCGACCCGGTAGGTGTACTCGAGCAGCTCCCCGCCGGCGCCGAAGAAGTGCGACCGCAGCTCGCCGGCGCCCTCGTCCCAGCCGATGTACTCCACCCCGCGGGTGGGGTCGTCGCCGCGCAGGTCCACGTGCTGGACCAGCCAGTTGCCGCCGTCCATCCACTCGTAGCGGACCTCGCCGCGCGGGCCGCCGGGGCCCGAGACGGTCCAGGTGCCGACCAGCCGGTCGAGGGTGCGCAGCGCCGCCGCGCGGGCCTCGGGAGCGGGAGGGGTGCTCGGGTCGGGGTCCATGGTCGCCTCCTGAGGGGCGGGGCCCGGCGCCGTCGCGGGGCCACACGGGGAGGACCGCGCGGCGGCTCCTCCCTCATCGGTGGACACCCCTCATAGGTGGACAGCGCGGAGGGTTCCGAGACCGCGCTGCGCCGACGGCGGCTACGGTGCCCCGCTGTGACCGCCGTCGCACCGCGCCTGTCCCGGGGGACCCACCTCGGGTACGCCCTCGGCTCGATCGGGACGGCGGCCTTCGGCACGGTGCCCGGCCTGCTGCTGCTCCACTACCTGACCGACGAGCTCGGCGTCGCCGCCGGGCTGGCCGGGCTGGTGGTGTTCGCGCCCAAGGCCTGGGACGTGCTGCTCAACCCGTGGATCGGCAGCCGTTCGGACCGGACGACGGGCCGCTGGGGGCCGCGCCGGCCGTGGATGCTGGCCGGCGGGCTCGCCCTGCCGCCGCTGTTCGTCCTCGTGTTCGCCGGCCCCGGTGCCCCGCCGGCGGCGGCCGCGGCGTGGGTGGCGGTGACCTTCCTGCTCGCGGCGACCGCCTACGGCTGCTTCCAGGTGCCCTACGTGGCCCAGCCGGCCGAGATCACCGACGACCCCGGCGAGCGGTCGACGCTCATGTCCTGGCGGGTGGCCGCGCTGGCGCTGGGCATCCTGCTCGCCGGCGCGGGCGCGCCCGCGGTGGTCGACCTGGCCGGCGGCGGGCGCGCCGGGCACCTCGCGATGGCGGTGTTCGTCGCGGTGCTGCTGGCCGCCGGGATGCTCGGCGCGGTCGCCGGCACGCGGCGGGCGCCCACCCTCACCCGCGTCGAGAGCGAGGGGCGCCTGGGCGCCACGCTCGTCGTCGCCTGGCGGTCCCGGCCGTTCCGGGTGCTGCTCACCGGCTTCGTCGTCCAGGCGCTGGGGATCGGCGTGATGCTCGCCGGCGTCCCCTACTACTCCGAGCACGTGCTCGGCGACGCCGCGGCCGGCTCGCTGCTGTTCGCCGCGCTGGTCGGTCCGGCGATCCTCGTCATGCCGCTGTGGCTGCGGGTCAGCCGGCGGCTGGGCAAGCGGACCGGGCTGCTGGCGTCCTCGGCCCTGTTCGCGGCCGGGGCCGGGGCGCTCGCGCTGGTCGGCCCGGGTGGCACCGGGGTCGCGGTCGCGCTCGTGGTGCTGGTCGGCGTCGGCTACGCCGGCATGCAGATGTTCCCGCTGGCGATGCTGCCCGACGTCGTCGCCGCCGACGAGGCCGCGTCCGGGCGGCGGCGGGCCGGCGTGTTCACCGGCGTGTGGACGGCGGCCGAGACGCTCGGCCTCGCCGTCGGGCCGGGCCTGCTCGGGCTGCTGCTCGCGACGGCCGGCTACGTCTCCTCCACCGGTGGCGACGCCGTCCAGTCCGGCGGCGCGGTGCTCGCCGTCCGGCTGGGCTTCACCGTCGTCCCGGCGCTGCTCGTGCTCGCCGGCCTGCCGGTGCTGGCCCGCTACCGGCTCGACCCCGTCCCCGCCCGGCCCCAGGAGGTCCCCGCGTGACGCCGCAGGAGGTGCTGGCCGAGCTCACCGCGCTGCAGGCCGGCGACGTGCCCACCCACGGGGGCTCGACGATGGCCTACGTCTACGACTCCGGGCTGGCCGGCGTGGAGGACCTCGCCGCCGCCGCGCAGGCCGCGTTCCAGTGGACCAACGCGCTGGACCCGACCGCCTTCCCCAGCGTCGCCCGCATCGAGGACGACCTGGTGGGCGCGGCGGCCGACCTGCTCGGCGGCGGGCCGGCGACGGTCGGCACGGTCACCAGCGGCGGCACCGAGTCCTGCCTGCTCGCGGTGCTCGCCGCCCGTGAGCGGTGGCGGGGCAGGGGCGGCTCCGGGCGGCCGCGGCTGGTGCTGCCGGTCACCGCGCACGCGGCGTTCCGCAAGGCCGCGCACCTGTTCGACCTCGAGGTCGTCGACGTCCCCGTCGACCCGGTCACCTGCCGCGCGCTGCCGTCCGCGGCGGCCGCGGCGCTGGACGCCCGGGCGGCACTGGTCGTCGTCAGTGCGCCGTCCTACCCGCACGGGGTCCTCGACCCGGTAGGCGAGGTGGCCGCCCTGGCCGCGGCGGCCGGGGTGCCCTGCCACGTCGACGCCTGCATCGGCGGGTGGGTGCTGCCCTTCCTCGACGACGTCCCCGGGCCCTTCGACCTGTCGGTGCCCGGCGTGACCTCGCTGTCGGTGGACCTGCACAAGTACGGCTACGCGCCCAAGGGCGTCTCCGTGCTGCTCACCACCGAGCCCGAGCTGCGGCAGGGGCACTGGTTCAGCACCGCCGGCTGGCCCGGCTACCCGGTGGTCAACCCGACGCTGGCCGGCACCCGCCCCGCCGGGCCGATGGCCGCCGCCTGGGCGGTGCACCGGTGGCTGGGCCGGGACGGGTACACCGAGCTGGCGCGGGCCACGCGGGCGGCCACGGTCGCGCTCGCCGAGGGCGCGGCGGCGATCCCCGGCCTGCGGGTGGTCGGGACGCCGGTGGCCACGCTGGTCGCGCTGGCGCAGGACGGCCCGGACGGCGTGGACGTGCTCAACCTCGCCGACGAGGCCACCACCCGTGGCTGGCTGCTCCAGCCCCAGCCGCCGTTCGCCCAGCCCGGCGGCGCGGACCTGCCGGCCACGCTGCACCTCACCGTCACCGGCGCGACGGCCGGCCGGGTGGACGCCCTGCTCGCCGACCTCGCCGACGCCGCCCGCGCGGCCGCGGCGCTGCCCCCGCCGGTGGCTGACCCGGACCTGGTCGCGGCCGCCGCGACGATCGACCCGGCCGCGCTCACCGTGGCCGAGGTCGACGCGCTGCTGGAGGTCGCCGGCGTCGGCGGTGGGCGGCTGCCCGAGCGGATGGCGCCGGTGCACGCCCTGGTGGCCGCGCTCCCCCGCCCGGTGGCCGAGCGGCTGCTCGCCGGCGTCCTCGACCTGGTCTACCGGCCGCGCCGGGCGGCGCTCAGCGGGTGACGCCCTGCTCGCGGGCGCAGGCGGACACGGCCTCGGCGACCGCGGTGGCCACCCGCCGGTCCAGCGGGCTCGGGACGACGTACCCCGGTGCCAGGTCCTCGCCGACGACGCCGGCGATCGCCTCGGCGGCGGCGAGCTTCATCTGCTCGGTGATCGCCGTGGCGCCGGCGTCGATGGCGCCGCGGAACACGCCGGGGAACGCCAGCACGTTGTTGATCTGGTTGGGCAGGTCGCTGCGCCCGGTGGCGACGACGGCGGCGTACCGCGCGGCCATGTCCGGGTCGACCTCGGGCGTCGGGTTGGCCAGCGAGAACACGATGCAGTCCGCCGCCATCGACGCGATCGCCGCCTCGGGCACCGAGCCGCCGGACAGGCCGAGGTAGACGTCGGCGCCCTCGAGCGCGCCGGTCATCGTGCCCGCGTACCCGGCCCGGTTGGTGTTCTCGGCGACCCACCGCTTGACCGGCGTGAGGTCCTCGCGCCCGGCGTGCAGCACCCCGCGCGAGTCGGCGACGGCGATGTCCCCGACGCCGGCCTCGAGCAGGATCCTCGTGCACGCGATGCCCGCCGCCCCGGCGCCGGCCACGACCACCCGCAGGTCGCCCAGCGTGCGGCCGGTGACCCGCGCCGCGTTGCGCAGCGCGGCGAGGACGACGATCGCCGTCCCGTGCTGGTCGTCGTGCATGACCGGGACGTCGAGCCGCTCGCGCAGCCGGTCCTCGACCTCGAAGCAACGCGGGGCGCTGATGTCCTCGAGGTTGATCCCGCCGAACGACGGCGCGATCGCGACGACGGCCTCGACGATCTCGTCGACGTCGGTGGTCGACAGCACGATCGGCACCGCCGACAGCCCGGCGAACTCGCTGAACAGGCAGGCCTTGCCCTCCATCACCGGCAGCGCCGCGGCCGGGCCGATGTCCCCCAGGCCGAGGACGGCGGTGCCGTCGGAGACGACCGCGACCACCCGCGGGGCCCAGGTGAACCGGCGGGCCAGGGCCGGCTCCGCGGCGATCGCGCTGGAGACGCGGGCCACACCCGGGGTGTAGGTGAGCGCGAGGTCCTCGCGGGTCTCGATCGGCCGGGTGGGCCGTACCGCGAGCTTGCCGCCCTCGTGGACGGCGAACGCCGCGTCCCCGCTGAAGCGGTCGGCACTGTCCCCGGCGGAGCCCGTCGCTGCGCTCATGGCCTCGACAGGGTAGTGGTGTGACCCCCGTCGCCGGGCCGCCGACCCCGCACGCGGCACCCGGCTCGCTACCGTGCGGCCGTGGAGATCCGAGAACTCGCCGTCCCGGACAGCTACGTCCTCGATCTGGTGCCGCACGGGGACGACCGGGGGCGGTTCACCGAGTGGTACCGCGCCGACGTGCTCGCCGGGGCCACCGGGTGGGCGCTGCCCCTGGCCCAGGCCAACCACAGCGTCTCGGCGCGCGGCGTGCTGCGCGGCGTGCACTTCGCGCTGGTGCCGCCGGGGCAGGCCAAGTACGTGTACTGCCCGGCCGGGCGGGTGCTCGACGTCGTCGTCGACATCCGGGTCGGCTCGCCCACCTTCGGCGTCTCCGACGCGGTCCTGCTGGAGGCGGACAGGCCGCGCGCGGTCTTCCTCGCCGAGGGCCTCGGCCACGCCTTCCTCTCCCTCGAGGACGGCTCGTCGGTCACCTACCTGGTCTCCTCGGGCTACTCCCCCGGCCGCGAGTTCGGCGTCTCGCCGATGGACCCCGAGCTCGGCCTGCCGTGGCCGGACGACGTCGAGGTCCGGCTCTCGGACAAGGACCGGGCCGCGCCCACCCTGGCGCAGGCCCGCGAGCAGGGCATCCTGCCGACGATGGAGGAGTGCCGCGCCTGGTACGCCCACCAGCGCGCCGGTGCCTAGACGACGGGCCTAGAGCGCGGGGGCCGCGGCCAGCCGGCCGGGGCGCGGGTGCACCCGGAGGACGACCCGGCCGACGGCGACCGCGGGCCCGTAGGCCCGGCTGTCGTCGGTCACCAGCGGGTTGTCCCCGCGGACGTCGACGGCGCCGCCGTCGAGCAGCCGGTGCACCCGCTTGACCACCAGCAGGTCCGGGCGGGCCGGGAAGCGGGCCAGGACGACGTCGCCCACCCGGGCCCGGCCGCGGCGCAGCCGGCGCACCAGCAGCCGGTCACCGTGCCGGACGGTCGGCGTCATCGAGGGGCCGGTGACCCGCGCGAGCACCCACACCGCGGGCAGCGGTGGGAACGGCCGCTCGGCGGGACGGGGGCTGATCACCGCGAGTAGGGTCGCAGACGACCCGATCGATCGACACACGAAGGAGCAAGCATGCTGTTCAGCCGCGTGTTCTCCGCCGTCGAGGCCACCGCGCACTGCGACCTCCCGTGCGGCGTGTACGACCCGGCCCAGGCCCGCATCGAGGCCGAGTCGGTCAAGGCCATCCAGGAGAAGTACCAGGCGAGCGACGACGAGGTCTTCAAGCAGCGCTGCGTGCTCATCAAGGAGCAGCGCTCGGACCTGGTGAAGCACCACCTGTGGGTGCTGTGGACCGACTACTTCAAGCCGCCGCACTTCGAGAAGTACCCGCAGCTGCACGAGCTGTTCAACAAGGCGACCAAGCAGGCCGGCGCCGCCGGCGGCAAGGGCAGCATGGACCCGGCCGAGGGCCAGAAGCTGCTCGACTACATCGCCGAGATCGACAAGATCTTCTGGGAGACCAAGGCCGCGGCCTGATCTCGCAGCACGACGTCCCGACGGCCGGTGGGCACCTCGCCCACCGGCCGTCGGCGTCCCCGGGACCGATGAGTCCCGCCCCACCCGCCGGTCTGCACCCCGCCACCCCCAGACCCGAGGAGACCCGATGGCCGTCCGGCTCAACCCCTACCTGCACTTCTCCGGCGACGCCCGCGAGGCGATGGAGCTCTACCGGTCCGTCTTCGGCGGGCACCTCGACGTCATGACCTTCGGCGACGTCGGCGGGGGTGGCGACCGGTTCCCCGCCGACGGCGTCATGCACGCCTTCCTGCGCACCGAGCACGGCCTGGAGCTCATGGCCTCCGACGGCCACGACCCGGACGCCGGCGGGCCGGACAAGGTGTCGGTCTCGCTGTCCGGGGACGACGCGGAGACGCTGACCCGCTGGTTCGAGCAGCTCGCCGACGGCGGCCGGGTCGACGTCCCGCTCGAGAAGCAGATGTGGGGCGACACCTTCGGCCAGGTCACCGACCGGTTCGGGATCCGCTGGCTGGTCAACGTGGCGGCCCCCGCGAGCTGACGCCGCGACCCGCCCACCGGCCTCCCCGGCGGGTGGGCGGGCCGCGCGACGGCCCCCGGTACCGTCGGACCTCGATGCGCATCGACCGGGCCGGGTGGCCCTTCATCACCGGACCCCTGGCCCCGGCCGCGCTGCTGGCCGCTGCCGGCGCGGCCCGCGGGCGCCGCTGGGCGCGGCTCGCCGCGTGGCCGTTCCTCGCCCTGTCGGCCTACATGGTGCTGTTCTTCCGGGACCCCGAGCGCGCCTGCGACCGCGAGGAGCCGCCGGCCGACGTCGTCCTCTCCCCCGCCGACGGCATGGTGATGGTGGCCGGCGAGCCGCAGGAGGGCGTGGCGCCCGAGCCCGCGCCCGAGGGCGGCTGGCAGCAGGTCAGCGTGTTCCTCTCGGTGGTCGACGTGCACGTCAACCGCTCGCCCTACCGCGGCGAGGTGGTGGAGAGCTCCTACCGCAAGGGCAGCTTCCTGGCCGCCTACCGCGCCGAGTCGGCGCACCGCAACGAGCGCAGCGAGCTGTGGCTGCGTGACGGCGAGCGCACCGTCGTCTTCCGGCAGCTGGTCGGCGTGCTGGCCCGCCGCATCGTCACGCGCACCGGCGTCGGCCAGCGGCTGGCCACCGGCGAGCGGTTCGGCCTGATGAAGTTCGGCTCGCGGATGGACGTCTTCGTCCCGGCCGGGTGCACGCTCACCGTGCAGAAGGGGCAGCGGGTGCGCGGCGGGGAGACCGTCATCGCCCGCTGGCCCGCCGCGGGCTGAGGGGCCCGACGGTGCCCAGTACCGCCTCGGGAGAGGGGCGGCCGGCCCCCACCCGGCGCACGGCCACGGTCGAGTTCGTCCGCGGGTCGGTGCGCGGCAGCCGCCGGCGCGCGCTGGCGACCCTGCCCAGCCTGTTCACCCTGGGCAACATGATGTGCGGCTTCGCCGCCATCCTCGTGTCCATCCGCGGCCAGTACACGCTCGCCGCGGTGCTCATCGGCCTGTCGGTGCTGTTCGACATCACCGACGGCGCGGTCGCCCGCCTGGTCGGCGCGGTGAGCGCCTTCGGCCTGCAGTTCGACTCGCTGGCCGACCTGGTGTCCTTCGGCCTGGCTCCCGCGCTGCTGGCGTTCACGCTGTTCTCCGAGGGCCGCGACGAGTGGGACCCGCTGGGCTGGGTCGTGTGCTTCCTGTGGGTGGCGTGCGCGGCGATCCGGCTGGCCCGCTTCAACACCACCATCGACCCGACGGCGGACAAGCGGTACTTCACCGGCATGCCCAGCCCCGGCGCGGCCGGCGTCGTCCTGGCCTCGGTGTTCGCGTTCGGCGACCAGATGCAGGGCCGCGACCGGCTGTGGGTGCTGCTCATCGTGGCCGTCCCGGCGCTGCTCATGGTCAGCACCATCCGGTTCCGCTCGTTCCGCTCGCTGGTCAGCCCGAAGAGCGGCCGGCCCTACGGCCTGGTCGCCGCCGCGGTCGCGCTGGTGGCCGGGTTCGCCACCGTCCCCGTCGTCACCGGCTGCGTGCTCGCCTACGGCTACCTGCTGGCGCCGGTCCTGGTCCCCCTGCTGTCCCCCCTCGCCCGGCTGGTGCCGGCCCGCCTCCGTGAGGTGCTCACGTGACCGTCCGCCCGATCCGCCCCGACGACGTCCCGGCCGTGGTCGGCCTGGTGCGCGAGCTCGCCGAGTACGAGGAGGCGGCGCACGAGGTGCGGCTGACCGAGCAGCAGCTGCACACCGCCCTGTTCGGCGACTCGCCCGCGCTGTTCGGGCACGTGGCCGAGCGCGAGGGCGCCGTCGTCGGGACCGCGCTGTGGTTCCTCAACTTCTCCACCTGGCGCGGCACGCACGGCATCTACCTCGAGGACCTCTACGTGCAGCCGCGGCACCGCGGCAGCGGCCTGGGCCGGGAGCTCCTGCGCACGCTGGCCGCCACCTGCGTCGAGCGCGGCTACGACCGGCTGGAGTGGTCGGTGCTCGACTGGAACGAGCCCTCGATCGCCTTCTACCGGGCCGCCGGCGCGGTCCCGATGGACGAGTGGACGGTGTTCCGGCTCACCGATGAGGCACTGGCCGGTTTCGCGGCCGGCCGGCGCGATGCGGCAGTCTGACGCGGTGACCATCGAGCGCGGCACCGCGGAGTGCTGGCTGACCGACATGGACGGCGTCCTCGTGCACGAGGGCCAGGCCCTCCCGGGCGCCGCCGAGTTCCTCGCCCGGCTGGTGGACAAGGACCGCCGTTTCCTCGTCCTGACCAACAACTCGATCTTCACGCCGCGCGACCTGTCCGCCCGGCTGTCGCGCTCGGGCCTGCAGGTGCCCGAGACCTCGATCTGGACCTCGGCCCTGGCGACGGCGGACTTCCTGTCCACCCAGCTGCCCGGCGGCTCGGCCTACGTCATCGGCGAGGCCGGGCTGACCACCGCGCTGTACGAGGCCGGCTACACCCTCACCGACACCGACCCGGACTTCGTCGTCCTCGGCGAGACCCGCACCTACTCGTTCGAGGCGATCACCCGGGCGATCCGGCTGATCGGCACCGGCGCGCGGTTCATCGCCACCAACCCCGACGTCACCGGGCCCTCACCGGAGGGGCCGCTGCCGGCCACCGGCTCGGTCGCGGCGATGATCACCGAGGCGACCGGCGCCAAGCCCTACTTCGTCGGCAAGCCCAATCCGATGATGTTCCGCAGCGCGATGAACCGGATCGACGCGCACTCGGAGAGCACGGTGATGATCGGCGACCGGATGGACACCGACGTCGTCGCCGGCATCGAGGCGGGCCTGGAGACGATCCTCGTGCTCACCGGCTCCACCACCGCCGCGGACGTCGGCCGCTTCCCGTTCCGGCCCAGCCGGGTCCTCGACTCGATCGCCGACGTCGTCGACCTGGTCGTCTAGCGGTCCAGGAAGGCCAGCCGCGCCTCGGGGGTGAACAGCAGGTACAGCTCGGCGACCGCCAGCACGATCAGCGGGATGCCCAGCAGCGGCTGGCCGCCGGGGAACGCGGTGCTGTAGCCGAACAGCCCGAGCAGGATCTGCAGCACGACGACCGGACCCCGCGCCCACCCCGACAGCCGCCGCAGGCCCACGGCGGCCGCGGCCAGGACGGCGCCGAAGATGCCGACGTACACCACCTCGGCCAGCGCGCGGGCCACGCTGTCGGGGTCGCTGGTGAGCGTCAGCCACAGGATGACCAGCGCCCCGCCGAGCAGCAGGGCCGCCTCGATCGCGGCCACCAGCGCCGCCCGGACCACCGCCGGCGGGGCCTCGGGCCGGGCAGGCCGCGGTGCTCGGGCGGAGGGCTGCGCGGCGCCGCCGAGGAGCCGCTCGGCCCGGCTGGGGCGGCGGGTCGCGTCCTCGTCCGTCACAGGAGCGAGGCTACGCGTCACCGGTCACGCGAGATCCCGTCCGTGCCCGTCGGGCGCCCCGGTGCTGGCTAGCCTGGCCCCATGCGTGCGCTCGTGGTGGCCAACCCCGCGGCGACGACGACCACCGGCCGGGTCCGGGACGTGCTGGTCGGCGCACTGGCCAGCGAGCTCAAGGTCGACCTCGCCGAGACCACCCACCGGGGGCACGCCCGCGAGCTGGGCCGGCAGGCGCTGGCCGACGGGTTCGACGTCGTCGTCGCGCTCGGCGGGGACGGCACCGTCAACGAGGTCGTCAACGGCCTGCTGACCGACGGGCCCGGTGAGCACGTGCCGACGCTGGCCGTCGTCCCCGGCGGCTCGACCAACGTGTTCTCCCGCGCGCTGGGCCGCTCCCGCGACCCGGTCGAGGCCACCGGCGAGATCCTCCACTCGCTGCGCGCCGGGCGCACCCGCCGCGTCTCCCTCGGCACCGCCAGCGCCACCGGCACCAGCACCGCGCCCGCGCGCGGGGTGGACCCGGGCGTCGCCACCGCCGTCGCCGAGGTCGACGCCGCGGCCGACCCCGGCTGGACCGACCCGCGCTGGTTCGTCTTCGCCGCCGGCCTGGGCTTCGACGCCGACGTCATCGCCCGGGTGGAGGCGCAGCGGGCGCGCGGCCGCCGGTCGACCGGGGCGCTGTACGTCCGGGAGGCCACCCGGGCGTTCGTCCTCGGCCGCGAGCGCCGCCGTCCCGCCGTGACGCTGTGCGTCCCGGGCTCCCCCGACCTCGACGGGCTGTTCCTCTGCCTGGTCTCCAACGTCAGCCCGTGGACCTACCTGGGCTCCCGGCCGGTCAACCCGAGCCCCGAGGCCTCCTTCGAGGCCGGCCTCGACGTGTTCGCCCTCGGCCGGATGGGCGTGCTGCGGATGCTGCACACGACCCGGCAGGTGCTGGCCCGCCGCCCCGACGCGCGCGGCCGCGGCGTGCACCGCCTGCACGACCTGGCCGGCTTGGAGCTGCGCGCGTCGCGCCCGCAGGGCTGGCAGCTCGACGGCGACCACCTCGGGACGGCGACCGGGCTGCGCGTGCGGTCGGTGCCGTCGGCGCTCGCCGTCATCGCCTAGCGATCGCCTGGCGCGCGGAGCCCTCCACGGCGTCCCGAGGACACGCCCGGGGGCCCGTGTCAAGCACCACCGCACCGCCGAGTGGCGCCCCTAGCACGCCCGTGGTGAGGTTGCTCACGAGGGGTCGACCCAGGGCCCCGGTGCGCTTGACACGAGTTCCTCAGGTGAAAACATCGCGAGAGGAACGCAACCTGCCGGTAACAAGCGGTGGGCGGTCGCTGGAACGAGGCGCTGGGCAACCGGTGTCGCGCCCGCGCATGCGGCCCGATGTCAGCGATCTGCAAGCAATGTAGTCGACACCGAGGAGTGCACAGACATGGACTGGCGCCACCGCGCGCTCTGCCGGGACGAGGACCCGGAGCTGTTCTTCCCCATCGGGACGACCGGCCCGGCCCTCGTGCAGATCGAGCAGGCGAAGGCGGTCTGCAACCGCTGCTCGGTCGTCGAGTCCTGCCTCGACTGGGCTCTGCGCTCGGGTCAGGACTCCGGCGTGTGGGGCGGGCTGTCCGAGGACGAGCGGCGTGCTCTCAAGCGCCGTCAGTCCCGCACCCGCGTCCGCGCCTGACGCAGCAGCTGCCGGCACCCGCCGGCTGAGCAACGGCGCGAGGCCGGTCCCCCGAGCGGGGACCGGCCTCGCGCCTTTTCAGCGACACCGCCTAGCGGCGCGGCCTCCCCGCCCCGGGGAGCTCGAGGACGACCTCGGTGCCCGGCCGGCCGGGACCCGGCGGCTCCTCCGGCGTCCGGATGAGCAGCGACCCGCCGAGCTCGCTGGTCACCAGCGTCCGCACGATCTGCAGGCCCAGGCCGTCGCTCCGCGCCGGGTCGAACCCCTCCGGCACCCCCTGCCCGTCGTCGCGGACGCGCACCACCAGATCGTCGCCGTCGCGCTCGGCCGCCAGCTCGATCGAGCCGGGCTGGCCGTCGACGGGGAAGGCGTGCTCGGCGGCGTTGTGCAGCAACTCGGTGACCGCCATGACCAGCGGCGTCGCGGTGGCCGCGGGCAGCTCGCCGAAGGCGCCCACCCGGCGGGTGCGCGCCGCCGGGCCGATCGAGGTGAGGTCGCCGAGCATCGGCAGCACCTGGTCGAGCACGTCGTCGACGTCGACCACGTCCTCCCGGCTGCCGGCCAGCGTCTCGTGGACGACGGCGATCGAGGCCACCCGCCGCACCGACTCCTCCAGCGCCGCCCGCGCGGCCGGCTCGGTCATCCGCCGGGCCTGCAGCCGCAGCAGCGCGGCGACCGTCTGCAGGTTGTTCTTCACGCGGTGGTGGATCTCGCGGATCGTCGCGTCCTTGGTGAGCAGCGCCCGGTCGCGGTCGCGCAGGTCGGTGACGTCCCGGACCAGCACCAGTGCGCCCTCCTCGGCGCCGGGGGCCTGCAGCGGCAGCGCGCGCACCAAGAGCGTCGCCGACCGCCCCACGACGTCGGTCGGGTCGGGGAACCGCCCGGCCACCGCGGCGGCGATGGTGGCCGCGACCGCCTCCCCCGCCACCCGGTCCGACGACGCCGCCCGCGTCACCCGGGCCAGGTCCGTGCCGAACAGGTCGCCGGTCACCCCGAGCCGCCGGTAGGCCGACAGGGCGTTGGGGCTGGCGTAGACGGCGCGGCCGGCCGCGTCCAGGCGCACCAGCCCGTCCCCCACCCGCGGGCTCATCTCGGCGTCGAGCAGCTTCTCCGGCGGGAAGGTGCCGGCCGAGACCATGAGGCAGAGGTCGGCGGCGATGTCCAGGTAGGTCAGCTCCAGCGTCGACGGCGACCGGGTCACCGCCAGGTTGGTGTCCTTGGCCAGCACCGCGACGACGACGCCGTCGTGCCGCACCGGGATGACCTCGCGCCGCCGCGGGCTGGTGCCCGACCAGTCCGGTTCCCCCTCGGTCACCGGCCGGCCCTCGCGGTGCGCCAGCCGGAACGGGTCGGCGTCGGGGCCGTGGACCTCGCTGCCGACCAGGTCCTCGGGCTGGCTGGTCGGCGCGGTGAGCGGGCGCACCTGCGCCACGCACCACCACGCGCCGGTGCGCAGCGGCACCCACAGGGTGAGGTCGGCGAAGGCCAGGTCGGCCAGCAGCTGCCAGTCGGCCACCAGGCGGCGCGCGTGGTCGACCTGCGACGGGGCGGTCGCCGCGCCGCGGTGCAGGCGCTCGGAGAGGGTGCTCATCGTCCCCGAGGGTAGGGCGGGCCCCCGCCTAGGCTGGGCACCCGTGGCCGCACCGTCCCTCGTCCCCCCGCCCGTGACCGTCGACGACGCCGTCCCCGCCGACTGGCCGGCCATCGCGGCGCTGACCGTCGCCGTCTACCGGGACGAGCGGCTGGCCTCCGACGCGTACCTGCCGCAGCTGGCCGACGTCGAGGGCCGCGCCTCCCGGTCGCAGCTGCTGGTCGCCCGGGACGGGGACCGGGTCGTGGGCGCGGTGGCGCTGGTGCTCGACGGCGACTTCGGCGAGATCACCGAGTCGCCGGAGGAGGCGGCGTTCCGGATGCTCGTCGTCGACCCGGAGGCGCGCGGCCGCGGGATCGGCGAGCTGCTGGTGACCGAGTGCCTGCGCCGGGCCCGCGCGGCCGGCAAGCGGCGCATGCTGCTCTCGACCGACCCGGTGATGGCCGCCGCGCACCGGCTCTACGCCCGGCTCGGCTTCACCCGGCTGCCCGAGCGCGACTGGGCGCCGCGCCCGGGCATCGACCTGCTGGTCTACGCCCGCGACCTCTGACCGGGTCCCCTCAGCGCCGCGCGCGGGCCGGACCGCTGCTGCGGGACCGGGCGGGACGGCGGGGTGGGTGCGCGGCCGCCTCCGGCGCGGGCACCTGCACGCCGGCCGCGGCGGCGAGGGCGTCCAGGTCGTCGAGGATGTCGCGGAGCAGCACGTCGACGTCCGGGAGCAGCTCGGCGCACGACACCAGGCCCCAGTCCAGGCGGTCGAGGTAGCTCTGCACCGTGATGTTCAGGCCCTGCCCCTCGACGATCGTCGAGACCGGGAAGTAGTGCTCCAGCCGCGCGCCCGCGGCGTAGAGCGGCGTGCGCGGACCGGGCACGTTGGAGATGACGAGGTTGCCCGGGCTCAGGCGGGAGCCCAGCCGCAGCCGGGCGCTGAGCCGCATCGCCCGCGCGAAGACCGCCGGCGGCGGGAACTCGGCGAAGTCGGTGAGCCGCTCGGCGGGCAGCGCGGAGAAGATCTCCTTGCTGCTGCTCATCGCCTCGTGCACGCGGCGCACCCGCCGGACGGGGTCGGGCTCGTCGGTCGGCAGGACCGCCGAGAGCATCGACACCCGGTTGGTCCAGCGGTCGGTCTCCTCCCCGGTCCGCACCGAGACGGGCACCAGCGCCACGAGCGGGTCCGACGGCAGCGCCCCGCGCCGGTCCAGCCAGGTGCGCAGGCCGCCGGCGCACGCGGCCATGACGACGTCGTTCACGGTGGCGCCCAGCGCGGTCTTCACCTGCTTGACGACGTCGAGCGACGTCGACCGGATGGCGAGCTTCCGGTGCGGGGTGATGGGTCCGTTGAACGGCGTGCGCGGCGGCCGGACGCTCGGCACCGGCGGCGGCTGGTCGGGCTCCTCGGGGCGGTGCCGGCCGAGGTTGAGCACGGTGCCCAGCGGCCCGCGCAGGCTGCGCCGGACGTCGTTCGCCGCCCGCACCAGCACCGGGTTGCGCGTGGCCCGGCCGATCTCCCGGGCGCTCCACGCGGCGAGCAGCACCCCGCGCGCGGGCTTGCGGGCCAGGCCGAGCGCGCCGCGCGCGAGCATCTCGAGGTCGCCGGGTGGCCGCTCGGGCGTCCACGTCTCGGTCTCGGCCTCGGGCGGCGTCCGGTTGCCCTCGGGGGTGTCGTCGAGCATCAGCGTCATCAGCTCCACGCCCGACGCCCCGTCGATGGTGGCGTGGTGGACGATCGTCAGGACGGCGAAGCGGTGGTCGGCCAGCCCCTCGATGACGTAGGACAGCCACAGCGGCTTGCGCCGGTCCAGGGGCCGGGAGACCAGGCGCGCGGCCAGCGCGGCGAGCTGGTCGTCGCTGCCGGGCGGCGGGACGGCCGTGTGCCGGACGTGGAAGTCCAGGTCGAAGGCGGGGTCGGCGACCCAGTAGGGGTGGTCCAGGCCCAGGGGCACCTCGACCAGGCGCCGGCGCAGCGGCTCGAGCAGGTGCAGCCGCTGCTCCAGCTGCGCGCGCCACGCGTCGTAGGGCCGGTAGGCGGGGTCGTCCGGGCGGGAGTAGATGGACAGGCTCGAGACGTGCCCGAACTGCGCCGACGTCTCCAGGTGCAGGAACGTCGCGTCCAGACCCGACAGCTGCTTCACGTCCGCTGGCCTCCTCGGGAGACGGCGGGGTGTGCGCCCCGGCCGTGTGCACGAGTGTGTCAGGGGCCACACTTCCCTGCACCGGACGGTCGAGGGAGCGGAGACCCGACATGCAGACGACGGCGCACTCCTCCCGGACACCGGCCGGCGAGGCTCCCCCGTGGATCGGGGCGTCCCCGGTGGCGGCGCTGCTCGCGGCGCAGCGGCCGTGGCGCGAGGCGGCTGCGCTGGCCCGCTCCCCCGTCTGGCGGGGGCACGGCGTCCCGCCCGGCGGCGGCCTGCCGGTCCTGCTCGTGCCCGGCTTCCTCGCCGGGGACCCGTCGCTGTCGGTGCTGGAGCGCTGGCTGCGCGCCCGGGGCTACCGGACGTGCACCTCGCAGATCCGGGTCAACGTCGACTGCACCCGCCTGGCGGTGGAGCGCCTGGAGCGCCGCCTCGTCGAGTTCACCGACCGGACGGGCCGGCCCGCGGCGGTCGTCGGCCAGAGCCGGGGCGGGCTGTTCGCCAAGCTCGTGGCGATGCGCCGGCCCGACCGGGTCGCCGGGATCGCCACGCTCGGCAGCCCGAACGTCGACCACATGGCGATCAACCCGCTGGTGGCCGCGCAGGTGCGGCTGGTCGCCGCGCTGGGCAGTGCGGGGATGCCGGGGCTGTTCCGCGACGACTGCCTCGACGGCGGGTGCGCCGGGGAGCTGGCCGAGGACCTGGCCCGCCCCTTCCCCGCCGGGGTGCCGTACCTCTCGGTCTACTCGCGCAGCGACTGGGTCGTCGACTGGCACGCGTGCCTGGACCCGGACGCCGAGAACGTCGAGGTCGACTCCAGCCACGTCGGCATGAGCGTGCACCCGGGGGTCTACCGGCTGCTCGGGGACCGCCTGGGCGACCTGGCCCGCCGCACGACCTGAGCCGCCGGGACGGCGGTCAGGCGTCGGCGACGGTGGCGATGAGGTCGCCCTCCTGCAGCACCTCGCCCTCGACGACGTGCAGCTCCTGCACGACGCCGGCGCGCTCGGTGAGCACGGGGATCTCCATCTTCATCGACTCGAGGATCACCAGGGTGTCCCCCGCGGAGACCTCGCTGCCCGGGCTCACCAGCACCTTCCAGACGCTGGAGACCATCTCGGCGTGGATCTCCTCGACTGCCACGCGGCACCTCCTCGCTGAGCGGAGCCCCCATCCAAGCACGGGCCGCCGCGGCCCGGCGGTCGCTCAGGAACCCGGCGCGAGCTCCCCCTCGGCCAGCCGGTGCAGCACCGCGCAGACCTCCTCGCCGTCGTGCGGCACGCCCGTCTCGGGCAGCCCGGACAGCGCGGCGGCGGCCGTCCGCGCGGCGGTGGCGGTGTCGGGCGCCCCGGCGCTCACGGTGGCCAGCAGGGCGTCGTACCAGCCGTCGAGCCGGTCGCCCGGGTCGTAGCCGCTGACCGCGACCACCTCGGTCCGCCCGGTGGTGCCGCGCAGCCGGCCCGCCGCGGGCAGGGCGCCGGTCACCCGGCCGGCCCGCCCCGGCGGCAGCGTCGACCGCAGCTGGACGGCGACCGCGGCCCGCGGCGGGTGCTCGTCGGCGGCGCGGCGGCGCGGCGCGCGGCGGCCCACCGCCGCGGCCAGCGCGAGGTCGACCGCGTCCACCTGGTGCGCCCGCTCGAGCACGGCCATGTCGAGGGAGAAGCCGGCCGCGACCTCCCCCAGCTCGCCGTCCTCGGCGACGCCGACGGTGACCAGCCCCCGCCAGCCGACCTCGGCCAGCCGCTTCGCGCCGGGCGGCACGTCGCCGGCGGGGTCGGGCGTCCAGGACACCCGCGCGATGCCCGCCGCCCGGTCGCGGGCGACCGCCGTCGGGAAGCTCAGGCCGTCCTCGGTGACGACGGCGAGCAGGCCGTGCTCGCTGGCCGGCTCCACGCCGTCGCCGCCGAGCCGCTCGAGCACCTCGGCGGGCGGGCCCACCCAGGTGAGCCCCGCCGCGGCGACCTCCCCCGCCAGCGCGGCGTTGCCGGCCAGCGCCGGCGGCACGGGCAGCACGGCGCGGGCGCCGCTGCGGCGGGCGGCCTCCACGATCCGGTCGACGGCGAGGTAGGACTCCGCCGCGGGCGCCGGGCCGAGCAGCACCGCGTCGTCGGCCAGGCGCACGTGCCGGGCCGAGCGCTCGGCCTCGGAGTAGACGGCCACCGACTTCACGTCCAGCCGGGAGCAGGCCGCGATGACCGCGCACGCCGCGGGCCCCCGTCCCGCCACGAGCACGCTGTCGATCCCGTGCTGGGCCACGCTTCCCGGCCTCCCGTCCCCGCGCCGGGCCGTCCGCCCGGTCTCCCTGCCATCGTGCCCCGCGCCGCCGACACCCACGCCACCGGGCGGGGGCCCCCTCACCCGCTGTGGGACCCTGGGTACGACCTCGGACACTCCGGACCACGACGACGAGAGGAGGGCAGCGATGTCCAAGCGTGGACGCAAGCGGCGCTCCCGCAAGGGGAACAAGGCCAACCACGGCAAGCGCCCCAACGCCTGACGACGGCCCTCACGGGCCCGACGCGACGACGCCCCGCACCCGGAGGACCGGGGCGGGGCGTCGTCGTGTGCCGGGGTGTGTCAGGCGTCCTCGGACCAGTCGGTCCGGACCACCTCGGTGCTGACCTTCTCCACGCTGATCTGCGTGCCGTCCTCCTCGAAGGAGACGGTGGTCAGCTGCATCTTGATCCGATCGCGCAGGCCCGACGGCGTCGGGTCGCCGCCGCAGCGGCGGCGGACCAGCGCCTTGAACTCCTGCTCGATGCCGAACTGCCGCAGACACGGGGAGCAGTCCTCGAGGTGCTCGGCGATGACGGCGCGCCGGGCGTCGTCGGTCTCGCGGTCGAGGAACTCGAAGACGTGCGACAGGACGTCGTCGCACGAGGAGATCTCGACCGGACGCTCCTGCTCGGTGCTCACGACCGCCCCTCCTCACCGGCTCCGGCGCGGACGAACCCGCGCTCACGGGCGTAGTCGGCCAGCAGCTTCTGCAGGCCCCGCCGGCCACGGTGCAGCCGGGACATCACCGTGCCGATGGGCGTGCCCATGATCTCGGCGATCTCCTTGTAGGCGAAGCCCTCGACGTCGGCCAGGTACACCGCCAGCCGGAAGTCCTCGGGCAGCTGCTGCAGGGCCTCCTTGATGTCGGAGTCCGGCAGGTGGTCCAGCGCCTCGATCTCCGCCGACCGCAGCCCGCTGGAGCTGTGCTCCTCGGCCGCGTAGAGCTGCCAGTCCTGCACCTGGTCGGTGGGGTACTGCTGCGGCTGCCGCTGCTTCTTGCGGTAGCTGTTGATGTAGGTGTTGGTCAGGATCCGGTACAGCCAGGCCTTGAGGTTCGTGCCCTCGGCGAACTGGTGGAACGCGGAGTAGGCCTTGACGAACGTCTCCTGGACCAGGTCCTCGGCGTCGGCGGGGTTGCGGGTCATCCGCAGCGCCGCCGGGTAGAGCTGGTCGAGGTAGGGCAGCGCGTCCCGCTCGAAGCGGGCGTCGCGCTCCGCGCGGGTCTCGGCGACCTCGGTGCGGCTGCCCCCCTCGCGGGCCTCGGGCACCTCCACCGGAGCCCCGACCACCTGCTCGCGCGGGGTCTCGACCGGCTCGACGGCGGGGTTCCCGCCCGGGGTCTCCTCAGGCACCGACCGTCCTCTCTGCGGCGCCCGGAGGCGGGCTGCCACGTCGGTCGATCCTAGTCGCGCGGCGTCGGGCCGGCCCGGGGGCCGCCGGCGCGGGGCCCGCGTGCGGGCGCTGGAGACGGTGCTGCTCACGGTCCCTGCAACGGTGCCCGCCGGTGGGCTCATTCCCCGGCCGGGGGAAGTCGGCGGCGGTCCGCGCGGGCGCTGGCTACAGTGCCCGGCCGTGGCGGCGACCCCCGCGGTGCGGGCCCTGGAGAAGGCCGGGGTGGCGCACACCCTGCACCCCTACGACCCCGAGCACCCGAGCGACCAGGGCCACGGCGAGGCGGCGGTGGCCGCGCTCGGCGCCGACCCGCGCCAGGTGTTCAAGACGCTGGTCACCCGCGTCGACGGCACGCTGACCGTCGCCGTCGTCCCGGTGAGCGGCACCCTCGACCTCAAGGCGCTGGCCGCCGCGGCCGGTGGGCGGAAGGCCGCGATGGCCGACCCGGCCGACGCCGAGCGCACCACCGGCTACGTCCTCGGCGGGATCAGCCCGCTCGGCCAGCGCAAGGCACTGCCGACCGTGGTCGACGACTCGGCGCTGGGGTTCGCCACGGTGATGGTCAGCGCCGGCCGCCGCGGGCTGCAGGTGGAGCTGCCGCCGGCCGAGCTGGTCCGCCTGACCCGCGCCCGCACCGCCCCGATCGGCCGCTGAGTTCCCCGCGATCATGGCGCGGTGACCACGATCCGGCCCCGCGGAGTGGTCACCGCGCCATGATCGCGGGGGAACTCCCGGTCAGGAGCCGGGGGCGCCGTAGGGGGTGAGCAGCTGGTCGACCGGCGCGGCGTCGTCGGTGAGCACCTGCGCGTCGCCGGCGAGGGCGGCCACCTCCTCCGACGAGGCGACCTGCCAGGCCGAGTCCTGCGCCAGCAGCGCCTCGGCGAGCGCGGCCTCGTCCAGCGGCCGGTGCGAGGCGACCGCGACGACGTTGCCGCCGTCCTCGCCGGCCAGCACCGGGGCGCGCGCGAGCAGCAGCACGTGCGGCCACACCGCGCGCAGCGTGGCCAGCTCCGCGCGGACGAAGCCCAGCGGCGGGTGGTCGATGAGGTTGGCGACGTACACGCCGTCGTCGGTGAGCGCCCGGTCGACCAGCTCCAGCGCCTCCACGGTGGTCAGCTGCCAGGGCACCGACAGGCCGCCGAAGGCATCGCCGACGACGACGTCGCGGGTGCCGGCGGGCTCGGCCGCCAGCCCCACGCGGGCGTCGCCGACCCGCACCTGCAGCCGCTCCGAGGTCTGCAGGCCCAGCTGCTCGCGGTCGATGGCGACGACGCCGGGGTCGACCTCGAGCACCAGGCTCTCCGTGCCCGGACGGACCTCGGCGAGGTACCGCGGCACGGTCGCCCCGCCGCCGCCCAGGTGCAGCGCCGACAGCGGCTGAGCGGCGGGGGCCAGGACGTCGGTGACCGCGGCGATCGCCCGGACGTACTCGAACTCCAGGTACGTGGGGTCGGCGAGGTCGACGTAGCTGTGCCGCAGCGTGTCCAGCACCAGCACCCGGCCGGTCTCGCGCTCGGGGTCGGCCACCACGCGGGCGCAGTGGTAGGAGGTCTCCTCCTCGCACGGCGTCGGCGCGACCGCCGCCAGCAGCGACCCGGTGACGGCGAGCAGCAGCAGCGCCGTCGGCACCCGTCCCGCCCCGCCCGGGGACCGGCGGCGCAGCAGCAGGAACACGGCGACGCCGGCGACGACGGTCACGAGCCCGGTGCCGACGAGGATGCCGCTGCTGGGGAAGACCGCGATGAGCACGAAGCCGGTGGCGAAGGTGGCCGCGATCCCGCCGAGCGTGCCGATGCCCGACAGCTTCCCGACCACCGACCCGGTCTCGGCCAGGCTGGCCAGCTGCAGCTTCACCACCATCGGCGGCACCGCCGACAGCAGCGTCGCCGGCACCACGATGGCGACCGCGGCCAGCAGCAGCACGGCGCCCGCGTCGGGACCGGTGAGGAACGACCCGGTGAAGCGCACCAGCGGCAGCACGGCGATCACCAGCGCCCCGCCGGCGACCAGCAGCGGGGCGATCAGCGCGCGCGGGTCGCGGCGGTCGGCGGTGGCGCCCCCGGCCCAGGCGCCGACCGCGATGGCGGCCAGCGCGAAGCCGATGACCGCGGTGTTGGTCTGCAGCGTGATGCCGACGTAGGGGGCGATCAGCCGCAGCCCCACGATCTCCAGCACCAGCACCGCGCCGGAGGCGAGGAAGGTGACCCCGGCGGCCACCCAGCCGGGCAGCACGGGACCGGTGGGCGGCTCGGCGGGCGGGTCGGAGGGGACGACGGCGGACGCGCGTTCGCTCAGGGGACGGCTCCTCAGAAGAGCGCGGGCTGGTCGGCCGGGGCGCTGGCGCCCTCGACGCGGGCGACCAGCTCGGCGCCGTTGTTGCGGACGTTGTTCACCGCGGGGCTCACCGGGCGCAGCTCCAGACCCTCGACCACCGACGGCGGGGTCGGCTCCGCGAGCGCCTCGACGTCGTCGCGGGCGGGGTCGAGCCAGTCGGCCCACCGCTCGCGCGGCAGCACCAGCGGCATCCGGTCGTGGATCTCGGTGAGCGCGCCGACGGCGGGCGCGGTGACCACCGTGCAGGTGTAGAGCCGGTCCTCGCCCTTGCCCCACACCTCGTAGAGCCCGGCCATGGCCAGCACCGACCCGTCGGCCGGGGTGATGAAGTACGGCTGCTTGCCGGGCGAGTCGAGCTTCTTCTGCCACTCGTACCAGCCGTCGGCCGGGACCAGGCACCGGCGGGAGCGGGCGGCCGAGCGGAACGCCGGCTTCTCGGTGAGCGACTCGACGCGGGCGTTGAGCAGCCGGTTGCCGACCGACACGTCCTTGGCCCAGGAGGGCACCAGGCCCCAGCGGACCGCGCGCAGCTCCCGGTGCGCCTCGCCGGTGGGGCTGCCCTCCGGGTCGCGCTCGCGCTTGGTCCGGACCACGTAGACGTCCTTGGTCGGCGCGACGTTGAAGTCGGCCCGCAGCGGCTCCTGTCCCTCGGCGGGGACGGCCTCGAACTCGACGACGAGGTCCTCGGGACGGCGGGTGGCGGCGTAGCGACCGCACATGGCTGGTCCTCCCGGCTGTCGGGCCGGCCCGGGACGGGCCCGCGGGACCGACTCTAGGCGGCACCGGGGACAGCGGGAGCGCCCTCCGCGGGCCCCGGATGGGCCCCGGATGGGCCCGGGGTGGAGACCCCGGCGAGCAGAGACGAGGATCACGCGCGTGACCGCGACCCAGAACCCACCGCAGGAGCAGCCGAAGACCGCGAGCGAGTCCGCCGAGCGGCGCTACGCGACGGTCAACCCCTTCACCGGGGAGACCGAGAAGGAGTTCGACTTCACGCCCACCGAGGCCATCGACGGCATCATCGGGACCGCGCACGCCGCCTACCAGGAGTGGCGGCAGCGTCCGGTCGAGGAGCGCGCCGGCGTCGTCCGCCGCGCCGCGGAGCTCATGGACGAGCGCCGCGAGGACCTCGCCAGGCTCATCACCACCGAGATGGGCAAGCGGCACGAGGAGGCAACGGGCGAGCTCTACCTCTGCTCGATGATCCTCAAGTACTACGCCGACAACGGCCCGTCGTTCCTCGAGCCCAAGCCGATCACGCCCCTCATGGGCAAGGGCGAGGCCGTCGTCGAGACCCAGCCGATCGGCGTCCTGCTCGCCATCGAGCCGTGGAACTACCCCTTCTACCAGGTGGTCCGCGTGGCCGGCCCGAACCTGGTGCTGGGCAACACCGTCATCCTCAAGCACGCCGAGATCACCCCGCAGTGCGCCGAGGCGATCGAGCAGCTGTTCCGCGACGCCGGCGCCCCGGAGGGCGTCTTCACCAACACCTTCCTGCGGATCGCCGACGTCGAGCAGGTCATCGCCGACCCGCGCATCCAGGGCGTGACCCTGACCGGCAGCGAGCGGGCCGGCAGCGCCGTGGGTGCCCTGGCCGGCAAGCACCTGAAGAAGTCGGTGCTCGAGCTCGGCGGCAGCGACCCGTTCATCGTGCTCGACGCCGAGGACCTCGGCGCCACGGTGAAGGCCGCGACCATGGGCCGGATGCAGAACACCGGCCAGGCGTGCACCGCGTCCAAGCGGCTGATCGTCACCGAGGAGCTCTACGAGCCGTTCGTCGAGGGCCTCAAGCAGGCGTTCTCCACCTTCTCCCCCGGCGACCCGGCCGACCCGTCGACGTCGCTGGCCCCGCTGTCCAGCGAGCGGGCCGCGCAGGACCTGCACGCGCAGATCCAGGACGCCGTCGACAAGGGCGCCACCGTGGTCGCCGGCGGCAAGCGGCCCGAGCACCCCGGCGCGTTCGTCGAGGCGACGATCCTCACCGACGTCACCCCGGAGATGCGCGCCTACCGCGAGGAGCTGTTCGGCCCCGCGGCGGTCGTCTACAAGGTCAAGGACGCCGACGAGGCGGTCGCGCTGGCCAACGACAGCGCCTTCGGCCTCGGCGCCACGGTCATGAGCAGCGACCTCGACCGCGCCCGGGCGGTGGCCGACCGGCTCGAGGCCGGGATGGTGTGGATCAACCAGCCCACCGGCTCCTCCCCCGAGCTGCCCTTCGGCGGGATCAAGCGGTCGGGCTACGGCCGCGAGCTGTCCGAGCTGGCGGTGTTCGAGTTCGCCAACCGGAGGCTGGTCCGCACGGTCCCGGCGAAGAAGCAGGCCGCTCCCCCGGTCGGCGGCTGAGCGTGGGCGGCGTCGTCCGGACCGGGCAGGATGGTCTCCCGTGAGCCAGGTCTGGACGACGCCGCACCGCCCGACCCCCGTGGACGCCGTCGTCCCGCTGCCCGGGTCCAAGTCGATCACCGCGCGGGCGCTGGTCCTGGCCGCGCTCGCCGACGGCCCGAGCCGCGTCGTGCGCCCGCTGCGGGCCCGCGACACCGACCTCATGGCCGCCGGGCTGCGCGCGCTCGGCGTCGGGATCGCCGAGGACGGCGCCGACTGGCTGGTCACCCCCGCGGAGCTGCGCGGCCCGGCGGAGGTCGACGCCGGCCTGGCCGGCACCGTGCTGCGCTTCCTGCCGCCGGTGGCCGCGCTCGCCGACGGCCCGGTCCGGCTCGACGGCGACCCGCGGCTGCGCGAGCGCCCGAACGCCGGGCTGGTCGCCGCACTGCGCGACCTCGGCGTCGAGGTGGACGACGGCGGCCGGGGCCGGGCGCCGTTCACCGTGCACGGCACGGGCGCGGTCCGCGGCGGGGCGGTGACCGTCGACGCGAGCGAGTCCTCGCAGATCGTCTCCGGGCTGCTGCTGGCCGCCGCCCGCTTCGACGAGGGCCTCGACCTGGCCCTGGCCGGCGGGGTGCCGTCGATGCCGCACGTGGAGATGACCGTCGCCGCGCTGCGCGAGCACGGCGTCGACGTCGCGGCCACCGACCGCGGCTGGCGGGTCGCCCCCGGGCGGCTGGCCGCGCTCGACCGCGTCGTCGAGCCCGACCTGTCCAACGCCGCGCCGTTCCTCGCCGCGGCGCTGGTCACCGGCGGGCGGGTCACCGTGCCCGACTGGCCGGCGGTGACCACCCAGCCCGGCGCACAGCTGGACGCGCTGCTGGGCGCGATGGGCGCCGAGGTCGAGCGGACGCCGGACGGCCTGCGGGTCACCGGCACCGGCCGCATCGCCCCGCTGGTCGCCGACCTGGGCGACGTCGGCGAGCTGACCCCGGTGCTCGCCGCGCTGTGCGCGCTGGCCGACGGGCCCTCGCGCCTGACCGGCATCGCCCACCTGCGCGGCCACGAGACCGACCGCATCCAGGCCCTCGACGAGGTGCTCACCGCCGTCGGCGCCCGCGTGCGCCAGCTGCCCGACGGCCTGGAGGTCGAGCCGGGCCCGCTCCGGCCGGCGCTGCTGGACTCCTACGCCGACCACCGGATGGTGCACGCCGCGGCCGTCCTCGGCCTGGCCGTCGACGGCGTGCGGGTCTCCGGGCCCGAGGCGGTCACCAAGACGCTGCCGGACTTCCGCGAGCGCTGGGCGGGCATGCTCTCCGCGACCGCGGGGGTGGCCTCCTGAGCCGCCGTCACGACAGCCGCTCGGACGAGGACGACGTCCGGGTCCGGCCCAGCCGGCGCGGCTCCCGCCCGCGCACCCGCACCCGGCCGGCGCACTCCGACGCCGTCCCCGGCCTCGTGATCGCGGTCGACCGCGGCCGGATGACCGTCCGGGTCCCCGGTCCCGACGGCGCCCCGCTCGAGGTGACCGCGATGCGCGCCCGCGAGCTGGGGCGGCACGGCGTCGTCGTCGGGGACCGGGTGCGGCTGGTCGGCGACACCAGCGGCCGGCCCGACACCCTCGCCCGGATCGTCGTCATCGAGGACCGGACGACGTCGCTGCGGCGCACCGCCGACGACACCGACCCCACCGAGCGGGTCGTGGTGGCCAACGCCGAGCAGCTCGTCGTCGTCACCTCGGTCACCGACCCCGACCCGGCGCTGGGGTTCCTCGACCGCTGCCTGGTGGCCGCCTACGCCGGTGGGCTGGAGCCGCTGTTCTGCCTGACCAAGACCGACCTGGCCAGCCCACAGGCGCTGCTGGACCGCTACGCCGGGCTGGACGTCGGCGCGGTGCCGGTGTCGCGGGAGACGCCGCTGGACCCGCTGCTCGACCGGCTGGAGGGGCGCACGAGCGTGTTCGTGGGCCAGTCGGGCGTGGGCAAGTCCACGCTGGTGAACCGGCTGGTGCCCGAGGCCGGCCGGGCCATCGGCGAGGTGACGAAGGTCGGCAAGGGGCGGCACACGTCGTCGTCGGCGGTGCTGTTCGACCTGCCCGGCGGCGGCACGATCGTCGACACCCCCGGCATCCGCTCGCTGGGGCTGGCGCACGTCACCGCCGACGACGTCGTCGCGGCCTTCGACGACCTCGCCGAGGCCGCCGTCGACTGCCCGCCCGGGTGCGGGCACTCCGCCGACGACCCCGACTGCGCACTGGACGCCTGGGCCGCCGCCGGGCCGCCCGGCCGCGCCGAGCGGCTGGCCAGCGTGCGGCGGCTGCTCGACGCCGTGGGCCAGCTCGGCCCCGGCTACTGACGGGAGGTCACCCATGGACCAGCAGGTCCACTTCCTGACCCTGGCCACCGCGGATCTCGACGCCGCTCGGCGGTTCTACGTCGAGGGCCTGGGCTGGACGCCGCTGCTCGACGTGCCGGGCGAGATCGTCTTCTTCCAGGTCGCGCCGGGCACGGTGCTGGCCTTCTTCGAGACGGCGAAGTTCGCCCAGGACCTCGGCACCGGGCCCGCCCGGCCGGAGGTGTCCGGGCTGACGCTGGCGCACAACGTCGGCGACCGGGACGCCGTCGACGCGCTGTGCGAGCGGATGGCCGCCGCGGGCGGCACCGTGCTCACCCCGCCCGCGGAGGGCGCCTTCGGCGGTGTCTTCCACGCGCTGGTGCGCGACCCGAACGGCGTCGTCTGGGAGATCGGGCACAACCCCGGCTGGTCGGTCGACGCCGACGGGACCGTGCGGCTCGGCTAGCCCCGGCCGGGACCCCCGAACAGTCCGTCGGGCACCGGCTCGTCGACCGCCTCGATGCGCAGGTCGTGCGTCTCGCCCGCGTAGGTGCCGTCCAGCGGCTCCGCCCACACGCAGACGCCGGTCCGCAGGTCGAGCCGGACGAGGTGGGCGGTCGGGTAGTCGACGCCGTCGGGGACGCTCCCCCACTCGAGCTCGTCGACCCGGCGGCTGCGCAGCAGCGGGCAGCACCCGCAGCGCGGCTCGTACCGGTCGGTGGGCACGACCAGCGCCTCCCAGGCGGGGCGGCCGGCGTGCTCGACCTCGCGCAGGCCGTCGACGGTCAGCGCCGGCCCGGCGGGCGCCCCGGTGTCGGGGTCGACGCCGTCGGCGAGCTCCCGCGGCCGCAGCTCGGCCACCCAGCGGTAGTCCTGCCACATCGGGTCGTCACCCGCGCCGGCCTCCCGGACGACGCCGAGCAGCCGGCCGGCGGCGTCCTCGACCCGGAGCCGGTCCGGCCGGCGCAGCCAGGCGCGGACCGGCTCGGACCACGTCCACCCGCGGCGCCGGCGCTCGGTGAACCGCAGCGTCGTCCACCGGTCCGGGGAGGACCGGGCGAGCGCGCGGAAGGCGTCGGCGTCGGGCACGCCCGGCAGTGTGACCCTCGGGGACCTGTCCCGTGGGGAGTCGTGGGGGGGGGGGGGGGGGGGGGGGGGGGGGGGGGGGGGGGGGGGGGGGGGGGGGGGGGGCGGCGGGGGGGCCGGGGCGCCGGCGTCCGGGGATGGCGTCCAGAC
>NZ_JBJGZJ010000035.1:0-40738 GCF_054050435.1 Geodermatophilus sp. SYSU D01036
GGTTGGGGTGGGGCGCCGCCCGCCCGACGCCGCGGACGCCGCCCACGGCGCCGCCCGCCCCCCCCCCCCCCCCCCCCCCCCCCCCCCCCCCCCGCCCCCCCCCCCCCCCCCCCCCCCCCGCTGCTCCGTCGTCCCCTGCGGGGCACCTCAGCGCCGGGAGTAGTCCCGGAACCCGCGGCCGGTCTTGCGGCCCAGGTAGCCGGCGGTGACCAGGTGCTCGAGCAGCGGCGCGGGCGCGAACCCGGGCTCGCGGAACTCGACGTACAGCTCCCGCTCGATGGCCAGCGAGACGTCGAGACCGACGACGTCGAGCAGCTCGAACGGGCCCATCGGGTAGCCGCAGCCGACCTTCATGGCGGCGTCGATGTCGTCGGCGGTCGCGTAGTGCGCCTCGAGCATCTTCACCGCGTCGTTCAGGTACGGGAACAGCAGCGCGTTGACGATGAACCCGGCCCGGTCGGTGCAGGACACCGCGTGCTTGCCCAGCTGCGCGCACACCGCGTGCGCGGTGGCCGCGACGTCGGGGGCGGTGGCGATGGTGCTGACCACCTCGACCAGCCTCATCACCGGCGCGGGGTTGAAGAAGTGCAGGCCGACGACGTCGGCGGGCCGCTCGCTGGCCTTGGCGCACTCGATGACCGGCAGGCTCGACGTCGTCGTGGCCAGCACCGCGCCGGGCTTGCAGATCTCGCCGAGGTTGGCGAACAGCGCCTGCTTGGTGGCCAGGTGCTCGACGACGGCCTCGATGACCAGGTCGACGTCGGCGAGGTCGTCCAGCGACGCCGTGCCGGTGACCCGGGCGAGGACCTCGTCCCGGCCCGCCTCGTCGAGCCGCCCGCGGGCGACCTGCTTGTCCAGCGACTTCCGCAGCGCGGTGTGCACGGCCTCGACCTTGTCGAGGGTGCGGGCGACGAAGACGACCTCGTAGCCGCCCTTGGCGACGACCTCGATGATGCCGGTGGCCATCGTCCCGGAGCCGACGACGCCGACCTTCGACACCGGGCGGGCGCCCTCCGCGGCGTGCCCGGCGCCGGGGGTGAGCGCGTCCGGCACGACCTCGGCGGAGTCGCGCTGGGCGTAGGTGTAGAAGCCGCGGCCGGACTTCCGGCCCAGCAGGCCCGCGGTCATCATCTGCTTGATGATCGGGCTGGGCGCGTGCAGCCGGTTCCGCGACTGCTTGTACATCGTGTCGAGGATCTCGTAGGCGGTGTCGATGCCGATGAGGTCCATGAGCGCCAGCGGGCCCATCGGGAGGCCGCAGCCCAGCCGCATGGCGGCGTCGATGTCCTCGCGGCTGGCGTAGCGGTTCTCGTACATGGAGACCGCGTGGTTGAGGTAGCCGAACAGCAGCGCGTTGGCGATGAAGCCGGCCTTGTCGCCGATCGTCACGTCGACCTTGCCCAGCCGCTCGGCCAGGGCCTCGACGTCCTCGATCACCGAGGGCTCGGTGACGACGGTGCGCACGACCTCGACCAGCTTCATGACCGGCGCCGGGTTGAAGAAGTGCATCCCGATGACCTTGCTCGGCCGGCCGGTGGCCACCGACAGCTCGGTCACCGACAGGCTCGAGGTGTTGGTCGCGAGGATGGTGTCCGGCGGGCAGATCTTGTCCAGCTTGGCGAACAGCTCGGTCTTGAGCTCCATCCGCTCGGGGACGGCCTCGATGACCAGCTCGGCGGCGGAGAGGTCCTCCAGCGAGGTGGTGAACCGGATCCGCCCGAGGATCGCCTCGCGCTCGGCGTCGTCGAGCTTGCCGCGCGCGACCGCCTTGCCGGTGGACTGCTCGACGTGCCCGCGACCCCGGCTCAGCGCGTCCTCGCTGATCTCCACGGCGGTCACGGACAGGCCCGCACGGGCCAGCACCTCGGCGATGCCCGCACCCATGGTGCCCAGGCCCACCACGCCGACCTCGGTCAGTTCTCTGGCCACGCTGCCATCTCCTCCCGTGCGTTGACCGGGGCAGTCTCCCACCCGGACGGCCCGCGTCTGCTACCGGCCGGTAGGTCCCTCCCGGGCCCCGTCCAGGGTCCCGCCCCGAGCCCGCGAAGGGTGGGGAGGACGGGGTCCTCCCGCGCTGGGTGGCGGCCTCAGAACAGCCGCTGGGTGGGGTCGTCGGTGCCCTTGAGGACGGCGTAGTCGACGGTCACGCACTCGATGCCGCGGTCGCCGGCGAGCACCCGCGCCTGCGGCTTGATCTCCTGCGCGGCGAACACGCCCTTGACCGGGGCCAGCAGCGGGTCGCGGTTGAGCAGCTCGAGGTAGCGGGTCAGCTGCTCGACGCCGTCGATCTCCCCGCGCCGCTTGACCTCGACGGCGACGGTGCGGCCGTCGGCGTCGCGGCAGAGCAGGTCGACCGGGCCGATCGCCGTCGGGTACTCGCGGCGGACCAGCGACCAGCCCTGCCCGAAGGTCTCCACGTGCAGCGCGAGCAGCCGCTGCAGCTCGGCCTCGACGCCGTCCTTCTGCAGGCCGGGGTCCACGCCCAGCTCGTGCGCGGAGTCGTGCTCGACCGACTCGATGGTGATGACCAGCTGCTCACCGGCCTTGTTGGTGACCGTCCAGGTGCCGGACCCGTCGACCAGCTCGTCCCTCAGGGAGCACGGCGGGCTCATCCAGTTCAGCGGCTTGTAGGCGCGGTCGTCGGCGTGCACCGACACCGAGCCGTCGGCCTTGACCAGCAGCAGCCGCGGGGCCATGGGCAGGTGGGCGGTCAGCCGCCCGATGTAGTCGACCGAGCAGCGGGCGATGACCAGACGCACGGGGGCCGACGGTACCGGTCCGGTCACGACGGGAACCGCCGAGCCGGGTCGCGCGTCCGCAGGACCGTGACGACGACGTCGACGGTGCGCGCGGCCGCCCTGCTGGCCGGCGCGCTGGCACTGGCCGGGTGCGCGCAGGACGGGGCCGACGCCGCGGCGCCGTCGCCCGGCCCCCTCCCCGCGGGCCCCGTGCTGCAGGTCGAGCACACCGGCGGCTTCGTGCCCCCGGAGGACCTGGTCACCCGGCTGCCCCTGGTCACCGTCTACGGCGACGGCCGGGTGTTCACCGAGGGCCCGCAGATCGAGATCTGGCCCTCGCCCGCGCTGCCGAACGTGCAGGTGACCGAAGTCGACGAGGCCACCGTCCGCGACCTGCTCGACCACGCCGTCGACGCCGGCGTGGCGGAGGACGCCGACCTCGGCGAGCCGCCGGTGGCCGACGCGCCCACCACCCGCATCACCCTGACCACCGACGAGGGCACCGCGGTCCGCGAGGTCTACGCGCTGGCCGAGACCCCCGACGGGTCGCTGACCCCGGAGCAGGCGGAGGCCCGCGGCCGGCTGCAGGACCTCGTCGACGAGCTCACCGGCCTGGCCGGCACGGGCCCGGCGGAGTCCTACGTGCCGCAGACGGTCGCCGCGGCGGTCCAGCCGCACACCGGCGGCGACCCGGAGTTCCCCCAGCCCGACGTCGCCTGGCCGGGTCCCGAGCTGCCCGGCACGCCGCTGGGCGCCGGCCTGACCTGCGTGAGCGCCACCGGGCAGCAGGCCGCCGACGTGCTCGCGGCCGCCGCCCCGGCGAACGTGCTCACGCCGTGGGTCACCGCCGACGGCGCGCGCTGGTCGATCGCGTTCCGGCCGGTGCTCCCGCACGAGACCGGCTGCGCCGACCTGACCGACTGACCCGGCCTCAGTCGGTCCAGGCGGGCGGGCGCTTCTCCAGGAACGACCGCATGCCCTCCCGGGCGCCGTCGATCTGGCTGGCCGACGCCATCACCTCGACGGCGACGGCGTAGGCGTCCCGCTCCGTCCGGTCGAGCTGGGCGTACATCGTCTGCTTGCCCCAGGCCTTGCTCGCCCGCGAGCCGCGGGTGGCGCGCGCCATCAGCTCGTCGACGGCGGCGTCGAGCTCGCCGTCGGGCACGACCCGGTTGACCAGCCCCCAGTCCAGCGCGGTGCGCGCGTCGATGACGTCGCCGGTGAGCGCGAGCTCCATCGCCCGCTTGCGGCCGACGTTGCGGGCGATCGCCACCATCGGCGTGTGGCAGAACCAGCCACCCTTGCCGCCGGGGGCGGCGAAGCCGGCCGACTCGGCGGCCACCGCGAGGTCGCAGGAGGCGACCAGCTGGCAGCCCGCGGCGGTGGCCAGGGCGTGCACCCGCGCGACGACGACCTGCGGCACGTCCTGCAGCGTCTGCATCAGCTCGGTGCACAGCGCGAGCAGGCTGCGGACCTCGGTCACCGGCCGGTCGACGACGTCCCGGAAGTCGTGCCCGGCGCTGAACACCGGCCCCTCCCCGCCCAGGACGATGCCGGCCGCGTCCGTGCCGCCGGCGTCGGTGACGGCGGCCAGCAGCTGGGTGAGGTGGTCGCGGGACAGCGCGTTGCGCCGCTGCGGGCGGCACATGGTGATGCGGACGACGTCGCCGTCGCGCTCGACGCGGGGAGCTCCCTCGGCGGTCACGTGACCGACCTCACCACGGACGGCCGGTCCGGGGCAACGCGGCTGGGACGCTGGAGGGGTGGACGCCGAGGAGGTCACCGACACCGCGCCCCGCGCCGCCGGGTGGACGCTGCTCACCCAGGGTTGGCGGGACGTCGCGTTCCTGCACTGGGCGGTCGACCCGGACGTCGTCGCGCCGCTGCTGCCGCCGGGCACCCGGCCGGACACCACCCCGGACGGGCGCAGCTGGGTGGGGCTGGTGCCCTTCCGGATGCGCCGCATCGGCGTCCTCGGCTCGCCCGGCCTGCCCTGGGTCGGCTCGTTCCTCGAGACCAACGTGCGGCTGTACTCCGTGGACGGCGAGGGCCGCCGCGGCGTCGTCTTCGCGTCCCTCGACGCCGACCGGCTGCTCCCGGTCCTGGTCGCCCGCGCCGCGGGGCTGCCCTACCTGTGGTCGCGGATGCGCCTGACCCGCGACGGCGACCTGCTGACCTACACCTGCCGGCGGCGCTGGCCCGGGCCGCGCGGCGCCGGCGGCCGGGCCGAGGTGCGGGTGGGCCCGCGGCTGGAGCGGCCCGGTCCGCTGGAGCGCTTCCTGACCGGCCGCTGGGGGCTGCACCAGACGAGCCGGGACCGCACGCGCTACTGGCCCAACGAGCACCCGGCCTGGCCGCTGCACCGCGCCGAGCTCCTGACCTGGGACGGCGACCTGCTCGCCGCGGCCGGGCTGCCCGGCGTCGGCGGCCCGCCGGACAGCGTGCTGTTCTCCCCCGGCGTCGACGTCCGCTTCGGCCCCCGCGTCTGACGCACGGAGCCGTTCCGCAACCCCCTGGGCAAGACGGCGCCCAGCAGCGACACTGCCGGGGTGGGAGCACCGCAGCCCGTGGCGACGGCCGACCCGACGACCGACGACGCCGGCGAGGACTGGGTGCACCGCCTGCTCGACCTCGCGCGCGCCCGGCTCGGGATGGACGTCGCCTGGCTGTCGGTGTTCACCCAGGACCGCCAGGAGATCGCCTCGGCCACCGGCGAGCTCGGCGCCATGCACGTCTCCGAGGGCATGTCGATGCCGCTCGAGGAGTCCTTCTGCGTGCGGGTGCTGTCCGGCCAGCTGCCGCCGGTGGTCACCGGCGCCGACCGCAACCCGGTCACCCGCGAGCTCGCGGTCACCCGGCAGTTGGGGATCGGCTCCTACGTCGGCGCCCCGGTGCGCGGCGACGACCGGCGCCCGCTCGGGATGCTGTGCTGCATCAGCCGGGACGCCGGGGAGCAGCTGGACGGCTCGTCGGTGCGGACGGTGGAGATGCTCGCCGAGCTGATCGGCGAGCGGCTGACCGCCGAGGAGGCCGCCGAGGCCGAGCTGGCCGCCCGGCGCGCGCGGGTCTGCGACGTCCTGGAGCGGCGCGCGGTGGAGGTGCACGTCCAGCCGGTCGTCGACATGCACAGCGGCACCGTCGTCGCGCACGAGGCGCTGTCCCGCTTCCCCGGCTGCGAGGGCGGCCCGGCGACGCTGTTCGCCGACGCCGCCCTCGTCGGCCTGGGCGCGGACCTGGAGCTGCTGGCCGTGCACGCCGCGCTGGAGGCCGGGGACCGGCTGCCGCGGGGCCTGCGTCTGGCGGTCAACCTCTCTCCCGAGGCGCTGCTGTCCCCCGAGGTCGGCCAGACGCTCCTCGACGGCGTCCGGCGGACGGCGCTGACCGTGGAGATCACCGAGCACAGCCCCATCGCGGACTACGGGCCGGTCCTGGGTGCGCTGGCGCCGCTGCGGGCGGCCGGGATCCGGCTCAGCATCGACGATGCCGGCGCCGGCTACGCCAGCCTGCGGCACATCCTGCGGCTGCGGCCGGACACCATCAAGCTCGACATCGCGCTGGTCAGCGGGGTCGACGTCGACCCGGCCCGGCAGGCGATGACCGCGGCGATGGTGGCCTTCGCGGCCGACACCGGCGCCACGCTGGTGGCCGAGGGCATCGAGACCACCGGCGAGCGCGACGTCCTGCTCGCCCGCGGCGTCCGCTACGGCCAGGGCCACCTGTTCGGCCGGCCGGCGCCGATCCCCTGAGCGGCGCCGGCCGGGCCTCACACGGAGGCGGGCACCTTCTCGTCGAGGCCGTTCGCCTCGCGGATCACGTCGACGACCTGGCCCATGATGTCGGTGAGCCCGAAGTCCTTGGGCGTGAACACCCGGGCCACCCCCTGCTCGCGCAGCCGGCGGGCGTCGCTGTCGGGGATGATCCCGCCGACGACGACCGGGACGTCGTCCAGGCCCGCCTCCCGCAGGCCCCGCAGTACCGCCGGGACCACCTGCAGGTGCGAGCCGGACAGCACCGACAGCCCGACGACGTGCACGTCCTCCTCGATCGCGGCCGACACGATCTGCGCGGGCGTGAGCCGGATGCCCTGGTAGACCACCTCGAACCCGGCGTCGCGGGCGCGGACGGCGATCTGCTCGGCGCCGTTGGAGTGCCCGTCGAGGCCGGGCTTGCCGACCAGGAACCGCAGCCGGCCGCCCAGCTCCTCGCCGGTCGCGCGCACCCGCTCGCGGACCTGCGCCAGCGACTCGTCGGCCTCGCCGCCGCCGGTTGCCGCGGCCACGCCGGTGGGGGCGCGGTACTCGCCGAACACCTCGCGCAGCACGCCGGCCCACTCCCCCGTCGTCACGCCCGCGCGGGCGCACCGCAGGGTGGCCTCCATGAGGTTGACGTCGCCGGCGGCGGCCTCGCGCAGCGCGGCCAGCGCGGCCTCCACCGGCGCCGGGTCGCGCTCGGCCCGCCACCGCCGGACGGCCTCCTTCGCGGCCGCCTCCACGGCCGGGTCGACGACCATGATCGCGGCGTCGAGGTCCGCCGTCAGCGGGTTGGGCTCGGTGCTGTCGAACCGGTTCACGCCGACGACGACGTCGTCCCCGCTCTCCATCCGGCGCCGCCGCTCGGCCAGCGAGGCGACCAGCTGCCCCTTCATGTAGCCGGACTCGACGGCGGCCACCGCCCCGCCCATCTCCTGCACCCGGGCGATCTCGGCGCGGGCGCCCTCGACGAGCTCGGCGACCTTGCGCTCCACCACGACCGACCCGGTGAACAGGTCGTCGTACTCGAGCAGGTCGGTCTCGTAGGCGAGCACCTGCTGCAGCCGCAGCGACCACTGCTGGTCCCACGGCCGGGGCAGGCCGAGCGCCTCGTTCCACGCCGGCAGCTGCACCGCGCGGGCGCGGGCGTCCTTGGACAGCGTGACGGCGAGCATCTCGAGCACGATCCGCTGCACGTTGTTCTCCGGCTGCGCCTCGGTGAGGCCCAGGGAGTTGACCTGCACGCCGTACCGGAAGCGGCGGTGCTTGGGGTCCTGCACGCCGTAGCGCTCCCGGGTCAGCTCGTCCCAGAGCTGGGTGAAGGCGCGCATCTTGCACATCTCCTCGACGAAGCGGACGCCCGCGTTGACGAAGAAGGAGATGCGCGCGACCACCTCGCCGAAGCGCTCCTGCGGCACCTGGCCGGAGTCGCGCACCGAGTCCAGGACGGCGATCGCGGTGCTCATCGCGTAGGCGATCTCCTGCACCGGCGTCGCCCCGGCCTCCTGCAGGTGGTAGCTGCAGATGTTGATCGGGTTCCACTTCGGCATCGCCGTCACGGTGTAGGCGACCATGTCGGTGATCAGCCGCATCGAGGGCCCGGGCGGGAACACGTAGGTCCCGCGCGACAGGTACTCCTTGATGATGTCGTTCTGCGTCGTCCCGGCGAGCTTCGCGACGTCGTGCCCGTGCTCCTCGGCGACCGCCTGGTAGAGCGCGAGCAGCCACATGGCGGTGGCGTTGATCGTCATCGACGTGTTCATCTCGTCGAGCGGGATGCCGTCGAACAGCGCCCGCATGTCGCCGAGGTGCGTGACCGGGACGCCGACCTTGCCGACCTCACCGACGGCGAGCTCGTCGTCCGGGTCGTAGCCGGTCTGCGTCGGCAGGTCGAAGGCGACCGACAGGCCGGTCTGCCCCTTCGCCAGGTTCCGGCGGTAGAGCGCGTTGGACTCGGCCGGCGAGGAGTGGCCGGCGTAGGTGCGCATGACCCAGGGACGGTCGCGCTCCTTCGGCGATGAAGGGAACGGCATGCCAGCGGAGTGTAAGGGGGTTACCGGTGAGTAGCAGCACCGGTCCGGGAGCCCCGCGGTGGCACACTCGATCGCGTGCGACCGGGCCGGTCAGGACCCGGACGCCGCCCGCGAGGGGAGGCGCCGTGCTGCAGCCGGGCAGTCTGAGCTACATCGCCGGACCGGTCATCGCGATCGTCGTCATGGTGCTGCTCGCCCTCTTCATGCGGTGGGCCTTCGGCGGGAGCTCCACCGGGGGCATGCGCCGGGGCCGTCCCTCGCCCACCGACGACGGCCTGCTCACCCGGGTCGCCACGCTCTCCCGCCGCGAGTCGGCGCTGGCGCTGCGCGCGGTGCTCTCGGACGCGGGGATCCGCTCGACGGTCCGCTTCCCCGAGGCGCACCGCGCCGACGTGCTGGTCTTCCCCGAGGACGCCGACCGCGCCCGCGCGCTGGCGTCCTCCTTCCCCGCGGCCTAGAGGTCGCTGGGGCGCTCGACCCGCTCGATCCGCACGCCCAGGCCGCGCAGCTGCTCGACGAAGTCCGGGTAGCCGCGGTCGACGTGGTGCACGTCCTGCACCTCGGTGACGCCGTCGGACAGCAGGCCGGCCAGCACCAGCCCGGCGCCGGCGCGGATGTCGGTGGCCAGCACGGGCGCCGACGACAGCCGCTCCCGCCCGCGGACGACCGCGTGGTGACCGTCGATGCGCACGTCGGCACCGAGGCGCACCAGCTCGTTGACGAACATGAACCGGCCCTCGAACACGTTCTCGGTGATCAGCGCCGTGCCGGTGGACACCGCGGCCAGCGCGACCGCCATCGGCTGCAGGTCGGTGGGGAACCCGGGGAACGGCAGGGTGACGACGTCGACCCCGCGGGGCCGCTCGTCCATGGCGACCCGGACGCCGTTCTCGACGACCTCCACGGTGGCCCCGGCGCTCACGAGCTTGTCCAGCGGGACGGCGAGGTGGTCGGGGACGGCCCGCTCGACGACGACGTCACCGCGGGTCATCACCGCGCCGATCGCCCACGTCCCGGCGACGATCCGGTCCGGCACCGTCGAGTAGGTCACCGGCGACAGCGCGTCGACGCCCTCGACGGTGAGTGTGGAGGTGCCCGCGCCCTCGATGCGGGCGCCCATGGCGGTGAGCATCGAGCAGATGTCGACGATCTCCGGCTCGCGGGCCGCGTTGTCGATGACCGTCGTCCCCTCGGCCAGGACCGCGGCCATGAGCAGGTTCTCCGTGGCGCCCACCGACGGGAAGTCCAGCCAGATCGACGTGCCCACCAGCCGCGGCGCGGAGGCGACGAGGAAGCCGTGCTCGCTGTGGATCGAGGCGCCGAGCCGCTCCAGGCCGGAGATGTGCATGTCCAGACCGCGGGAGCCGATCGCGTCACCGCCGGGCAGCGCCACCCGGGCGCTGCCGCAGCGCGCGACCAGCGGGCCGAGCACGCTGATCGAGGCGCGCATCCTGCGGACCAGGTCGTAGTCGGTCTCGGTGGCGGGGTCCTCCGGCACGTCGACGACGACCCGGCCGCCGCCCCCGGGCTGCCCCGAGCGCTCGTAGCTGACGCCGCAGCCCAGACGCCGCAGCACCTCGCTCATGATCGCGACGTCGAGGATGTCGGGGACCTCGTCGATCGTCGTCCGCCCGGAGGCCAGGAGCGCGGCCGCCATGAGCTTGAGGGCACTGTTCTTCGCCCCCGTGACCCGTACCTGGCCCCTGAGGGCGGTGCCGCCGGTCACCTCGAAGCACTGCACCCGACCACCCTACGGCGGGTGCCCGGGCGGCTCCGGGCAGCGTCCCAGGCCGGCGGGCGCGCCCGCGGCAACGCCTAGGCTGGGCGACCATGACCGTCCGGCTGACCCGCATCTACACGAAGACCGGTGACGCCGGGCAGACGCACCTGGGCGACATGAGCCGGGTGGCCAAGACCGACCCGCGGCTGGTCGCCTACGCCGACGTCGACGAGGCCAACAGCGTGCTCGGCGTGGCCCTGGCGCTGGGTGCGCCGTCGCCGGAGCTGGCCGGGCTCGTGCGCAGCGTGCAGAACGACCTGTTCGACGTCGGCGCCGACCTGTCCACGCCCGTGGTGCCCGACCCCGCGCACCCGCCGCTGCGGGTGACCGCCGCCTACACCGAGCGGCTCGAGGCCGCCTGCGACGAGCACAACGAGGCGCTACCGAGGCTCACGAGCTTCGTGCTGCCCGGCGGCACGCCGCTGGCGGCGCTGCTGCACCAGGCGCGGGTGGTCGTCCGGCGGGCCGAGCGCAGCGTGTGGGCGCTGCTGGCGGCCGACGGCGAGCGCACCAACCCGGAGACCGCCCGCTACCTCAACCGGCTCTCGGACCTGCTGTTCATCCTCGCCCGCGAGGCCAACCCCGACGGCGACGTGCTGTGGGCGCCCGGCGCGCACAGCGGCGTCCACGCCCAGCGGGCCGCACGGGGCTGACGCCGGCCCTCAGTGCACGGGCGGGGCCGACTCCACCCAGGAGAGGAACCCCGTCACCGTGGAGGGGTCCATGGCCAGCTCCTTGCGGCCGCTGCCGGTGACGCAGGTCAGGACGACCGCGTCGTCGGGCAGGGCGACGTCGTCCCGGCCCGGCGGCCGCCGGCCCTCCACCTGCACCTCGGTGCGGCACAGCCGCTGCTGCGGGCGGACCGACAGCGACAGCGCGCGGTACCAGAGCAGCGCCTCTCCCCCGTACCAGGCGACGCCCACCGACCACCGGGAGCTGCCGGCGGGGCGCAGCCACATCGTCACCGCACCGAGGCCGGAGAGCAGCAGCCGGCGGCGGATGAGGAAGGCGACCACCAGGACGACGACCAGCACCCCGGCGAGGACGAGCAGGGCGGTGGTCACCGTCGGCTGGGGCGGGCGCGGTCCGGTCGGGTCAGTCGGCCTGTCCGGCGGCCCGCAGGCGGGACTGGGCGCGGCGGGCGGCGGCGAGGGCCTCGGGGTCGTCGCCGGCGGACTCGGCGCGGCGCAGCGCCTCGCGGGCCCGCTCGACGTCGATCTCCGAGGAGATCTCCGCGGTCTCGGCGAGGATGGACACGCCCTTCGGCGTCACCGACAGGAAGCCGCCGTGCGCGGCGACGACCATGTCGGGGCCCTCGGTGGTCCGGACGGTGACCACGCCACCGGGGGCGAGCTCGCCGAGCAGCGGGGCGTGGCCGGGCAGGACGCCGATCTCGCCCTCGGTGGTGCGGGCGATGACCATGCTCGCCTCACCGGACCAGATGGTCCGCTCGACGGCCACCAACTCGACCTGCAGGGTCGCCACGACACTCCTCCGGGTCCACCGACGGGCGGTGCTGGGACGCCGGCCGGGAAGCGGGCACGGCGACGGTCGCCGCCCACTCTAGCCGCGGGACCCTGGGCACCCGGCGCGGGCCGTCCGGTGGTCACCCGGCCGGGCGGCGGACCCGGTCGGGGTCTAGGCGGCGCGGCGGTAGAGCAGGGTCCAGCGACCGACGCGGACCCACGGGTGGCGCACCGTCGAGGCGGGCGCCCACTCCTCGGTGTCGTAGGCGATGTCGTGCACGTGCGGTACGGACGTCGACGGCCAGGTCCACCCTGGATCGGCGGTCCCGGCCGGCAGGCGGGTCACCGTGCCGTCGGTGCTGGTCGCGTCCAGCCACTCCATGGTCTTCTCCCACACGACGCGTCCGGTCCCTCCGGGCGCCACCCTCTCCGATCGGCAGCAAGGCTCCCGCTCTTGAGGTGCGCCCGGAAGGCACCTGCCCACGACGCCGGGTACGTCAACCACCTCGCGCGCCACGCCCTGGCCCGTCCCGACCGTCCGTGAGCGGTCCCTCACGTGAGGCGTACCCCCGGACGCACGACGGCCGGGTGTCCCCGCAGGGACACCCGGCCGTGACGTGGTGTGGCCCGGTCCGGAGGCTCACCCCGAGCGTGCGAGGGGTGAGGAGGACGGGGTCCTTCCTCAGCCGCGCTTGAGCTTCTCCGCGTTGCGCTCGAGGTCCTCGAGCCCACCGCACATGAAGAAGGCCTGCTCGGGCACGTGGTCGTAGTTGCCCTCGGTGAGCGCCTTGAAGGCCTCGAGGGTCTCCGACAGCGGCACGAACGAGCCGGGCTGACCGGTGAAGGCCTCCGCCACGAACATGTTCTGCGAGAGGAACCGCTCGATCCGCCGTGCGCGCTGCACGGTGACCTTGTCCTCCTCGGAGAGCTCGTCGATGCCGAGGATCGCGATGATGTCCTGCAGCTCCTGGTAGCGCTGGAGGATCTGCTTCACCGTCTGCGCGACCTGGTAGTGCTCCTGCCCGACGTACTGCGGGTCGAGGATCCGGCTGGTGGAGTCCAGCGGGTCGACGGCCGGGTAGATGCCCTTCTCCGAGATCGGCCGGGAGAGCACCGTCGTCGCGTCGAGGTGGGCGAAGGTGGTGTGCGGCGCCGGGTCGGTGATGTCGTCGGCGGGCACGTAGATCGCCTGCAGCGAGGTGATCGAGTGACCCCGCGTCGAGGTGATCCGCTCCTGCAGCTCGCCCATCTCGTCGGCGAGGGTCGGCTGGTAACCCACGGCGGAGGGCATGCGGCCCAGCAGCGTGGACACCTCGGACCCGGCCTGGGTGAACCGGAAGATGTTGTCGATGAAGAGCAGCACGTCCTGGTTCTGCTCGTCGCGGAAGTACTCCGCCATCGTCAGCGCCGACAGCGCCACCCGCAGCCGGGTGCCCGGCGGCTCGTCCATCTGGCCGAAGACCAGCGCGGTGGACTCGATGACGCCGGACTCGGTCATCTCGGTGATCAGGTCGTTGCCCTCGCGGGTGCGCTCGCCGACGCCGGCGAACACCGACACGCCACCGAACTCCTGGGCGACCCGGCGGATCATCTCCTGGATCAGCACGGTCTTGCCCACGCCGGCACCGCCGAACAGGCCGATCTTCCCGCCGGCCACGTACGGGGTGAGCAGGTCGATGACCTTGATGCCGGTCTCGAGCAGCTCGGTGCGGCCCTCGAGCTGGTCGAACCGCGGCGCGTGCCGGTGGATCGACCAGCGCGGCAGGTCCTGGCCGTAGCCGGGCTTGTCGAGGCACTCACCGAGGGCGTTGAACACGTGCCCGGTGACCTCGTTGCCCACCGGGACGCTGATCGAGCCTCCGGTGTCCCGGACCTCGGCGCCACGGACCAGACCGTCGGTCGGGGCCATGGAGATGGTGCGGACCACGTTGTCGCCCAGGTGCTGGGCGACCTCGAGGGTCAGCGTCTTGCCCAGGTCGGCGAGGGTCACGTCGACGTGCAGGGCGTTGAACAGGTCGGGCATCGCGTCGCGCGGGAACTCGACGTCGACGACCGGCCCGGTGACCCGGACGACGCGGCCGGTCGTCTGGGTGGTCGGACGGTCCTCGGTGACGGTCATGAGGGGGGCTCCTCGGTCAGGTGGATCGGAGATCCTGCGGCCCCCGCCTCGGGCGGGGACCGGGGTGGTCAGTCGTCGGCGTTGGCTGCGACCAGCGCGTCGGCGCCACCGACGATCTCGCTGATCTCCTGGGTGATCTCGGCCTGGCGCGCCTGGTTGGCCTGGCGGGAGAGGTTCTTCGCCAGCTCCTCGGCGTTGTCCGAGGCCGACTTCATCGCCCGCCGCCGCGACGCCGACTCGGAGGCCGCGGCCTCGAGCAGCGCCGCGTAGATGCGGGTGGTGACGTACTTCGGCAGCAGCGCGTCGAGCAGCGCGTCGGCCGAGGGCTCGAACTCGTACGAGGTGGGGACGCCGGAGTCGCCGGTGCGGCCGGCCTCGCGGTCCTCCCGCTCGAAGTCGAACTCCTCCACCTCCTCGACCTCCAGCGGGGCCAGCCGCTTGGCGACCGGGACCTGGGCGAGCAGCGACCGGAACTCGGTGTAGACGATGTGCAGCTCGTCCACGCCGGCCACGCCGTCCGGACCCGGGCCGCCGTCGGCGTCGTCGGCGCCGGCGGTGAACGCGTCGATGAGGACGCGCCCGACCTCCTGGGCGTCGGGATAGGCCGGCTGCTCGGAGAACCCGGTGAAGGTCTGCACCACCGGCCGGTTGCGGAAGGAGTAGTAGGTCTCCCCCTTGCGGCCGATGACGTAGACCTGCGGCTCCTTGCCCTCCTGCCGCAGCAGCGACAGCAGCTCCTCGGTCCGCCGCAGCACGTTCACGTTGTACGAGCCGGCGAACCCGCGGTCGGAGGTGACCACCAGGACCGCGGCCCGCCGGGTCGCCTGCCGCTCGGTGAGCAGCGGGTGCTCGAGCGAGGCCGACGACGCCAGCGCGGACAGCACCCGCGTGATCTCCCGGGCGTACGGCTTGGACGCCTCCACCCGGGCCTGGGCGCGCACGATGCGGGCGCCGGCGATCAGCTCCTGGGCCGAGAAGATCTTCTTCGTCGACTGGGTGGAGCGGATGCGCCGCCGCAGCGCGCGAAGGGAACCGGCCACCGGTCAGGCCTTCTTGACCTGGACGCGCTCCTGGCCACGCTCGGACGCGTCCATGGCCTCGGCCTCGGGCTCGTTGACCAGCGAGGTGCCGTCGGAGGTCGTGAACTGCTGGTAGAAGCTCTCGACGGCGCGCTCGAGGCTGCTCACCGCGTCGTCGCCGAGGGCCCGCGAGGTGCGGATCTCGTCGAAGACGCCGCTCTCGCTGCGGCCGATGTAGTCGAGGAACTCCGACTCGAACCGGCGGACGTCGGACACCGGCACGCGGTCGAGCTTGCCGGTGGTGCCCAGCCACAGCGAGACGACCTCGCGCTCGACCGGGTACGGCTGGTACTGGCCCTGCTTGAGCAGCTCCACCAGGCGCTGGCCGCGGTCGAGGGTGGCCCGGCTGGAGGCGTCCAGGTCCGAGGCGAACGAGGCGAAGGCCTCGAGCTCGCGGTACTGGGCGAGGTCCAGGCGCAGGCGACCGGCGACCGACTTCATCGCCTTGATCTGCGCCGAGCCGCCGACGCGGGACACCGAGATGCCGACGTTGATGGCCGGGCGGACACCGGAGTTGAACAGACCGGTCTCGAGGAAGATCTGCCCGTCGGTGATCGAGATGACGTTGGTCGGGATGTAGGCCGACACGTCGTTGCCCTTGGTCTCGATGAGCGGGAGACCCGTCATCGACCCGGCGCCCAGGTCGTCGGAGAGCTTGGCGCAGCGCTCCAGCAGCCGGGAGTGGAGGTAGAAGACGTCGCCCGGGTAGGCCTCGCGGCCCGGCGGGCGGCGCAGCAGCAGCGAGACGGCGCGGTAGGCCTCGGCCTGCTTGGACAGGTCGTCGAAGACGATCAGGACGTGCTTGCCCTCGTACATCCAGTGCTGGCCGATGGCCGAGCCGGTGTAGGGGGCGATGTACTTGAAGCCGGCGGCCTCCGACGCGGGAGCGGCGACGATGGTCGTGTACTCCATCGCGCCGGCCTCCTCGAGGGCCGTGCGGATCGCCGCGATCGTCGAGCCCTTCTGACCGACGGCGACGTAGATGCAGCGCACCTGCTGCTTCGGGTCGCCGGTGGCCCAGGCCTGCTTCTGGTTGATGATCGTGTCGAGCACGATCGCCGTCTTGCCGGTCTGGCGGTCGCCGATGACCAGCTGGCGCTGGCCGCGGCCGATCGGGGTCATGGCGTCGATGGCCTTGATCCCGGTCTGCAGCGGCTCGTGCACCGACTTGCGCTGCACGACGGTGGGGGCCTGCAGCTCCAGCGCGCGGCGGCCGGTGGTGGCGATCTCGCCGCCGCCGTCGATCGGGTTGCCGAGCGGGTCGACGACGCGGCCGAGGTAGCCGTCACCGACCGGCACCGACAGGACCTCGCCGGTGCGGCGGACCTGCTGGCCCTCCTCGATGCCGGCGAAGTCACCGAGGATGACGACGCCGACCTCGCGGACGTCGAGGTTCAGCGCGAGGCCGCGGACGCCGCTCTCGAACTCGAGCAGCTCGTTGGTCATGACCGAGGGCAGGCCCTCGACCCGGGCGATGCCGTCGCCGGCCTCGGTGACGATCCCGACCTCTTCCCGGGACACGTCCGGGGAGTACTCGGTGACGTAGTTCTGGATGGCACTGCGGATCTCGTCTGCGGAGATCGTCAGCTCGGCCATGGCGCGCGTCCTCTTCCCTGCTGGGTCGTGCTGTCTGTGGTCTGGGGTGGGGCGGGTCAGCCGGCGAGCCGGCGGCCGGCGGACTCGAGCCGGTTGGCGATGCTGCCGTCGATGACCTCGTCACCGACGCGCACGACCAGGCCGCCGAGCACCTCGGGGTCGACCGTCACCTGCAGGCCGATCGTCCGCCCGTAGATCCGGCCGAGCACGTCGCGCAGCCGCTGCTCCTGCGTCACGGTCAGCGGCACCGCCGTCGTCACGTGGGCGACCGAGCGGCCGCGCCGGGCGGAGGCCGCCACGGACAGCCGCTCGACCCGGGTCTCCGCGTTCCCCACGTGCCGGGCGGTCAGCGAGTTCCGCAGCAGCTGCTCGGTGACCGGGCTGACCCGGCCCGACAGGAGCCGGTCGAGCAGCGCCGCGCGCCCCTCGGCCGGTGCCGAGTCGTCGGAGAGGATGCGGGACAACTCGGGGTCGCCGCCGACGATCCGGCCGAAGCGGAACAGCTCGTCCTCGACGCCCTCGAGCTCGCCGCGCGCCTCGGCGGCGTCCAGCGAGGCCTCGGTGGCGAGGGTCTCGGTGGCCTCGACCAGGTCCAGCGGCCGCGACCACCGCTGGCGGGCGGCGGTCTCGACCAGGTCGACGGCGGCCTCGGAGACCCGCCCGCCGAGGATCCGGCGGGCCAGTCCGGCCCGGTCGGCCGGCTTGGCCGACGGGTCGGACAGGGCCCGCCGCAGCGCCACGGTGCCGTCGAGCAGCCGCGCGACGGCGAACAGCTCGTCGGCCAGGGCCAGCAGGCCCGGGCCGGCGGCACCGGCCGTCGTCGCGGCGAGGCGCTCGCGGCTGACCGCGAGCGCCGCCCGGCTGGAGGCGTCCATCAGCGGTCGCCGCCGGGGACGAACACGGTGCTGCCGGCACGGCCGTTGCCCGCCGCCCCGCCGGCCATGCCGTCGAGCTGGTCGAGGAACCGGTCGACGGTGCCGCGGCGCCGCGCCTCGTCCTCCAGGGACTCCCCGACCACGCGGCCGGCGAGGTCGACGGCCAGCGTGCCGATCTGGCCGCGCAGCTCGTTGACGACCGACTGGCGGTTGGCGGCCAGCTGCTCCTCGCCGCGGGCGACGATGCGCGCCGACTCCTCCTGCGCCTGGGCGCGCAGCTCCTCGAGGATCTGCTGACCCTCGGCCCGGGCCTGGTCCCGGATCTGCGCGGCCTCGGTGCGCGCCTCGGCCAGCTGGGCGCGGTACTGCTCCAGCGCGGCCTTGGCCTCGGCCTGCATGGCCTCCGCCCGCTCGATGCCGCCCTCGATGGCCTCGCGGCGGGCCCGGAAGACCTGCTCGAAGCGCGGGGCGATGAACCGGAAGAAGACCAGCATGACGATCGCGAACGCGATCAGCCCGATGATGATCTCGCCCAGCGGCGGGATCAGCGGGTTGTGGGCTTCCTCCGCTGCGAGGATGTTCATGGTCTCAGTGTCCCTGTCTCAGTCGGTGCCGGCCCGCGGGGCGCGGATCAGGTGCCGAAGACGAAGGGGACGACGAAGCCGATGAGCGCGAGCGCCTCGGAGAGCGCGAACCCGAGGAACGCGTAGGTACGGGTCAGGCCGGCCGACTCGGGCTGGCGCGCGGTGGCCTGGATGTAGGCCGCCCACACGATGCCGACGCCGATGCCCGGGCCGATGGCGGCGAGGCCGTAGCCCACGGAGCCGATGCTGCCGGACAGCTCAGCCAGAAGATCCATGACGGGGTGTTCCTCCTGTGTCGTCGCCCGGTGTCTCCGGGCGGCTTGCGGGGGTCTTGGGGGTGGTGCGGTCCGGGAGGTGCCTGCTCAGCCGGTCAGTGCTCGGCCTCGATCGAGCCGTTGAGGTAGGTCCCCATCAGCACGGTGAAGACGTAGGCCTGCAGGAAGATGACCAGCAGCTCGAAGAAGGTCATGACGATCGCCATCAGCGCCGAGACCGGGCCGAAGACGACCGAGAAGTTGTCCCGGCTGAACAGGTAGACCGCGCCGAGGGAGAACACCACCAGCAGCATGTGGCCGGCGAACATGTTCGCGAAGAGCCGGACCGCGAGGGTGAACGGCCGGACGATGAAGTTCTGCAGGATCTCGATCGGCGTGACCAGGATGTACATCGGCTTGGGCACGCCGGGCAGGAACAGGATGTCCTTGAAGTAGCGGCCGGCGCCCTGCTCGCGGATGCCGATGTAGATGTAGAGCACCCAGCAGATGGCGGCGAGCACCAGCGGGAACGCGAACTTCGACATCGGGGAGATCTGCGCGAACGGCAGGATCGACATGAAGTTGTTCGCGAGGATGAAGAAGAACAGCGACGCGAGGAACGGCGCGAAGGGGATCCCCCTGGGGCCGACGACGTCGCGGGCGATCCCGTCCCGGACGAGCGAGTAGCCGCTCTCGCCGACGAACTGCATCTTGCCCGGCACGATCTGCGGCTTGCGGACCGTGAGGACCATGAAGACGAGCATCGCCAGCGTGGCGAACCACAGGCCGAGCGTGATGCGCGTGATCTCGAAGTCGATGCCGAAGAGCGAGAACTCGGCGAGCGGCTCCGGGTAGAACTCGCCCAGGCCGGGGGCCTGGAAGCCGTCTCCGGACCCGCCGCCCTCGGCGGCGAGCACGTCCACGAGCGCGAGGGCGCTGGAGGTCACCGTTGTCCCTTCTGCGTCCTGGGCCGGCTCCGTCGTCCGCCCGGGGTGTTGCCCTGCTCGGGTGCACCAAGGTCTGGTGGCAGCCCGCCGAACCGTTTGACGACCAGGTAGATGGCCGCCGAGATGCCGAGGAGGATCCCGACCGGCAGGAACACCCGCGTGTCCAACCACCGGTCGAGCAACCACCCGGCTCCGCCCCACACGGCCATCCCGGAGATCATGGTCCCGATGACGGCCCAGCCGGTCTCGGCACCGCTGCCCCGAGGGGCTGGTCGCGCAGGTCGGGGCCGGGGCTCCCCACGGGTGGGGTCGTCCTCGGCCATCGCCCGGACACTATCAGCCGCGTGTCGGGGCGCCTCCCGGTGCCGGGGGGACCGTCGCCTGACCGGGTGGCGCGGGCGGCGTCACGTAGTAGAGCGGGCGGGTCCACACCCACCGGAGCTGCACCCCGCTCCACAGCAGGGCCCCCACGACCACCGCCCACGCCAGCGTGCGCCGGTCGAGCCAGCCGTCCTCGGGCAGCGCGGTGAGGATCCCGAACAGCACGACGGCCTTGACGAAGAAGGTGCCCAGCGCCGCCGGCAGCGTGAAGGTGTCGTTGATCCGCCCGGCCCAGGCGATGACCACGCCGGAGACGACGAAGAACGCCGTCACCACCAGGGCGCCGACCAGGACCCCGACGGCGTCGGGCCAGCCGAGCACCAGGCCGACGACCAGGGCCGCGGCGACGGCGACCGAGACGGTGACCAGCGTGCCGACCTTGAGGAACGACAGGTCCCACGGGACCTGCGCGACCGGGCGGGGCGCGCTCACCGGAGCCCCTGGCCGGCCCCGGCCGCGCGCGGCGCGGTCGGGGTGGTGGTCGCCGCGGCCGGGCCGGCGGCCGGCACCGGGGGCCCTGCCGGCGGCGCGGGCTCGGGGGACCGGCGCCCGGCGCGGTGCGCCCGCGCGGTCGGGTGGGCGGCGCGGCTGCGGCGGCGCTGCTCGGCGATCTCGGTGGCCCGGGCCTCCCGGGCGGCACGCCGGGCGTGCGGGGCGAGGACGACGACGACTCCCACGACGAGCAGCACCCCGATCACGACGAGCAGCTCGACCGTCCCGCCGGTGACCGAGAGGGCCACCGCGCCGAAGGACAGGAGAGCCGCCCAGAAGTACATGGTCAGCACCGCCCGGCGGTGCGAGTGCCCGATGGACAGCAGCCGGTGGTGCAGGTGCATCTTGTCGGGCGAGAACGGCGACTGCCCGCGCCGGGTCCGGCGGACCACCGCCAGGAGCAGGTCGACGAACGGGATGAAGAGCACCGCGATCGGCACCAGCAGCGGCAGGGCCAGCGGCAGCAGGCTGGCCGCGGAGTCGAAGGACTGGGCGTCGACCCGGCCGGTGGCGCTCACCGCGGCGGCCGAGAGCATCAGGCCCACGAGCATCGACCCGGAGTCGCCCATGAAGATGCGCGCCGGGCTGAAGTTGTGCGGCAGGAAGCCCAGGCAGGCCCCGGCGAGCACCGCCGTCACCAGGGCCGGGGCGCTGGCGACCTCGTCGTAGCCGACCCGGCTGAGGTTGTAGCTGTAGGCGAAGAAGGCCAGCGCCGCGATGGCCGAGACGCCCGCGGCCAGCCCGTCGAGGCCGTCGATGAAGTTGAGCGCGTTGACCGTGAGGACGGTCAGCAGGATGGTCAGCGGCACGCCGACGTCCGGGCCGAAGGAGATGGTCCCGATGTCGGCGACCGGCAGGAACAGGAACGCCAGCTGGACGCCGAGCAGCACCATGACGCCGGCGGCGGCGATCTGGCCGGTGAGCTTGGTGAGCGCGTCGAGCCCGAACTTGTCGTCGAGGACGCCGAGCAGGCAGATCAGCCCGCCGGCGACGAGGACGGCGGCGGTCTGCGAGTCGTCGAAGGTGCGCTGCAGCGCGGGCAGCCGGGTGGCCACCAGCACCGCCGCCGCGACGCCGAGGTACATGGCCACGCCCCCGCCGCGGGGGGTGGGGATGACGTGCACGTCGCGCTCGCGCGGGGCGGCCATCATCCGCAGCCGCACCGCCGCGATCCGCACCACCGGCGTGGCCAGGAAGGTGACCAGGCCCGCGGTCAGCAGGACGACGGCGTACTCGCGCACGGCTCAGCCCCCGTGCGGACCGCGCGCGGTCCCGGCCGGGCGCGCGGCGGGCGTGCTCATCGCGACGGTGCTCCCGGGGGCGAGACGGCGGGCGGACGGGACGGGCGGTACCCCCACGGTATCCCCCCGTCACCGGACGGAGCGGGATCCGCAGCCGCCGGTGACCGGGCCCTAGTCCGTGACCTCGGGCACGACCTCGCGCAGCCGCTCGACCGGCACCGCGCCCACCCGCAGGACGCGCGGCACCGGGCCGGTGCAGTCGACGATCGTGCTGGCCGCCGAGCCCGCGCGCGGGCCGCCGTCGAGGACGACCGCGGCGTGCTCGCCGAGCTGCGCGTCCGCCTCCTGCGCGCTCGTGGCGGCGGGCCGGCCGGAGCGGTTGGCGCTGGACACGGCGAGCGGGCCGGTGCGGCGCAGCAGGTCGCGGGCGACGTCGTCGTCGGGGAGGCGGACGGCGACCGTCCCCTCGGCGTCGCCGAGGTCCCAGGCCAGCGACGGGGCGTGCTCGACGACGAGGGTCAGCCCGCCCGGCCAGAAGGCCTCGGCCAGCCGCTGCGCCACCCGGGGCACGCTCATCGTCAGCCCGGCCATCGTCGACGCCTCCCCGATGAGCACGGGGACCGGCATGGCGCGGCCGCGGTTCTTCGCCGCCAGCAGACCGGAGACCGCGGCGGGTGAGAAGGCGTCGGCGCCGACGCCGTAGACGGTGTCGGTGGGCAGCAGGACGAGCTCGCCCCGGGCGATCGCGGCGGCGGCGGCGTCGAGACCCGCGGCGCGCTGCTCGGGGTCGGTGCAGTCGTAGAGGTCGGCCACGGGCGGTCAGTCTCCCCCAGCCCGGACCGCGGTCGTGAACCGCGGCCGCCCGGCGAGGTCGGGGTGGTCCGTGACGGACGTGAAGTCGCCGGTGCCGCGCACCAGCGCGGGCAGCGTGCTCCCCTGCTGGTCGGCGTGCTCGATGCCGAGCCCGCCGCCGGGGCGCAGCAGCCGGGCCGCCGTCGTCAGCAGCCCGCGGACGACGTCGAGGCCGTCCGGGCCGCCCCACAGCGCGAGCGGCGGGTCGTGGTCGGCGACCTCGCGCGGCACCCGCGCGCCGTCGGGGACGTAGGGCGGGTTGGACACGACGAGGTCGACGGTGCCGTCGAGGTCGCGCAGCAGGCCCGGGTCGGTCATGTCACCGGCGAGCACGGGAACCGGCCGGTCCCCCGCCGCGGCACGCAGGCCGGCGTTGTGGCGGGTCCACTCGATCGCCTGCGGGTCGCGCTCGACCGCGGTGACCCGCGCGCCGGGGTGCTCGTGCGCGATGGACAGCGCGATCGCGCCGGACCCGCTGCCCAGGTCGACGACGACCGGCTCGTCGACGCCCGCGAGCCGCGTCAGCGCCCACTCGACGAGCTGCTCGGTCTCGGGCCGGGGCACGAACACGCCGGGGCCGACGGCGAGCTCGAGGTGGCGGAACGGCGCCCGGCCGGTGAGGTGCTGCAGCGGGACCCGGGCGGCGCGCTGGTCGAGCAGCGCGGTGAAGCGGGCGGCGGCGTCGTCGTCGACGTCGTCGCGGGTGAGCAGCGCCGTCCGGGAGGCGCCGAGGACGTGGGCGAGCAGCAGCTCGGCGTCCACGCGGGGCGACTCGACGCCGGCCTCGGCCAGGCGGCGGGCGGCGCCGGCGAGCAGCGTGCGGGTGTTCAGGAGCCGGCCGCCATGAGCTCGGCGGTGTGCGCGCGGGTGAGCGCGTCGATGACCGGGTCGAGCTCGCCGTCGAGGACCTGGTCGAGGTTGTGCGCCTTGAAGCCGACCCGGTGGTCGGAGATGCGGCTCTCCGGGAAGTTGTAGGTGCGCACCCGCTCGCTGCGGTCGACCGTGCGGACCTGGCTGCGGCGCTGGTCGCTGGCGGTGGCCGCGGCCTCCTCGCGGGCGGCGGCCAGCAGCCGGGAGCGCAGCACGCGCAGCGCCGACTCGCGGTTCTGCAGCTGGCTCTTCTCGTTCTGGGAGCTGACCACGATGCCGGTGGGCAGGTGGGTGATCCGCACGGCGGAGTCGGTGGTGTTCACGCTCTGCCCGCCGGGGCCGGACGAGCGGAAGACGTCGATGCGCAGGTCGTTCGGGTCGACGGTGACGTCGACCTCCTCGGCCTCGGGCAGCACGAGCACGCCGACGGCGGAGGTGTGGATGCGGCCCTGCGACTCGGTGACCGGCACCCGCTGCACCCGGTGGACGCCGCCCTCGAACTTCAGCCGCGACCAGATGCCCTCGTCGGTGCGGGACTTCACCGCGATCGAGACGTCCTTGTAGCCGCCGAGCTCGGCGGGGACGGCGTCGAGGACCTCGGTGGCCCAGCCGCGGCGCTCGGCGTAGCGCAGGTACATGCGCAGCAGGTCCCCGGCGAACAGCGCGGACTCCGCGCCGCCCTCCCCCGCCTTGATCTCGAGGATGACGTCCTTGTCGTCGTCGGGGTCCTTGGGCAGCAGCAGCTCGCGCAGCCGGTCGGTGAGCTCGTCGATGCGCGTCTCGAGGCCGCGGGCCTCCTCGGCGAACGAGGCATCCTCGGCGGCCAGCTCGCGGGCGGCGTCGAGGTCGTCGCGGGCGGCGTCGAGCGCGCGGGCGGTCTCCACGACGGGTGCCAGCTGGGCGTAGCGGCGGCCCAGGCGCCGGGCGCGGCCGGCGTCGGCGTGCACCGCGGGGTCGGCGAGCTCGGTCTCCAGTGCGGCGTGCTCCTCGAGCAGCCCGCGCAGCCGGTCGGGCGCGGCGTCGGTCGGGCTGCTCATCGGGGTGCCTCTCGTACGGGGTGGAGCGGGGGCGGACACGACGACGGCGCCCGTCCCACGGAGGTGGGACGGGCGCCGTCGGGGGTGCTACTTGCCGGCGGTGGCGCCGCGCTTGCCGAACCGCTTCTCGAAGCGGGCCACGCGGCCACCGGTGTCGAGGATCCGCTGCTTGCCCGTGTAGAAGGGGTGGCAGGCGGAGCAGGTCTCGACGGTCAGCGTGCCGCCGGGGGCGGTGCTGCGGGTGGTGAAGGTGTTCCCACACCCACAGGTCACCGTGGTGGTGTGGTAGTCGGGGTGGATACCGGACTTCATGATGCGGGCCTCTTCCGGGGACGTCTCGGTGCTGTTGTCGTGAACGCCGGCGGCCGGCCGGTCATTCCGGCCGCGCAGCGGGGCTCGGCCGACCAGTATCCCCGATCGGCCGAGCGCGGCGGCGGGCGGTGCGTCAGTCGCGCTCGGGGCCGAGCGTCGTCTTCTGGATCTGCATGAGGAACTCGACGTTGTTGCGCGTCTTGCGCAGCTTGTCGAGCAGCAGCTCCAGCGCCTGCTGCGGCTCGAGCGCGGAGAGCACCCGGCGCAGCTTGATGACGATGGCCAGCTCGTCGGGCGAGAGGAGGATCTCCTCCTTGCGGGTGCCCGACGCGTTGACGTCGACGGCCGGGAAGACCCGCTTGTCCGCCAGGCGGCGGTCGAGCTTGATCTCCGCGTTACCCGTGCCCTTGAACTCCTCGAAGATGACCGTGTCCATCGTCGAGCCGGTCTCGACCAGCGCCGACGCGAGGATGGTCAGCGAGCCGCCGTTCTCGATGTTGCGGGCGGCCCCGAGGAAGCGCTTGGGCGGGTAGAGCGCCGTCGAGTCGACACCGCCGGACAGGATCCGCCCGCTGGCCGGGGCGGCCAGGTTGTAGGCGCGGCCCAGGCGGGTGATCGAGTCCAGCAGGACGACGACGTCGTGGCCCATCTCGACCAGGCGCTTGGCGCGCTCGATCGACAGCTCCGCGACGGTCGTGTGGTCCGACGGCGGCCGGTCGAAGGTCGAGGCGATGACCTCGCCCTTCACCGAGCGCTGCATGTCGGTGACCTCCTCGGGCCGCTCGTCGACGAGGACGACCATGAGGTGGCACTCGGGGTTGTTCGTGGTGATCGCGTTGGCGATCGCCTGCAGCACCATCGTCTTGCCGGCCTTGGGCGGCGACACGATGAGCGCGCGCTGCCCCTTGCCGATCGGCATGACCAGGTCGATGACCCGGGTGGTCAGCTGGTGCGGGTCGGTCTCCAGGCGCAGCCGCTCCTGCGGGTAGAGCGGGGTCAGCTTGGTGAACTCCGGCCGGTTGCGGGCCTGCTCGGGGTCCAGGCCGTTGACCGAGTCGAGGCGGACCAGCGCGTTGTACTTGTCCTTGCGCTCGCCCTCGCGCGGCTGGCGGACGGCGCCGGTGATCGCGTCACCGCGGCGCAGGCCGTGCCGGCGCACCTGGGACAACGACACGTACACGTCGTTGGGGCCGGTCAGGTAGCCCGAGGTCCGGACGAACGCGTAGTTGTCCAGGACGTCGAGGATGCCGGCGACCGGCAGCAGGACGTCGTCCTCGCTGACCGTCGGCTCGCTGGGCTGGTCGAAGCGGTCCCGGCCGTTGCGGCGGTTGCGGTCCCGGTAGCGGCGCCCGCGGCGGCCGCGGCCGCCCTCGAAGTCGTCGTCGTCCTCGTCGTTGCGGTTGTCGGCGCGGTCGTTCCGGTCGGCGCGGTCGTTCGGCCGGGCGTTGCGGTCGGCGCGCTCGCCGCGGTCGGGGCCGCGCCCGTCCCGCTGCCCGTCCCGCTGACCGTCGCGGTTGCCGTCGCGCTGCCCGTCGCGCTGCCCGTCGCGCTGCCCGTCGCGGTTGCCGCGCTCGGCGCGGTCGCCGTCGCGGGAGTCGCGGCCGTCCCGGTTGCGGTTGCGGTCCCGGTTGCGGGCCGGGCGGTCGCCCTCGGCACGGTCGCCGTCGCCGCGGTCGCCGTCGGTGCGGTCACCGGCGGTGCGGTCACCGGCGGGACGCTCGCCCTCGGTCCGCTCCGCGGGCGGGGCGGCCGGCGTGGCGGCGGCGGGGGCCTCGACGGCCGGGGCCTCGGCAGCGGGGGCCGCGGCGGCGGGCGCGTCCGAGGTGGGGGTGCCGGCCGGGCGGCTGGCGGCACGCCGGCGACGCGGGGCGCCCTCGGCGGGGGCGTCGGCGGCAGGGGCGGTCACCGGACCGCTGTTGGCGCCCCCGGTGACGGGGGCCTCGACCGGCGTGGCGGTGGCGGCGACGGCGTCGGCGCCCCGGGAGGCCGGGACGTCGGGGGCCGCGTCGGCCGGGGCGCCGGGCGCCGGGACGCTGCCCGGCGTCGCGCCGCCGACCTGGCGGGCGGAGATGGCGGCGACGAGGTCGCCCTTGCGCATGCGGCCCGTGCCGGGGATGCCCAGCTCCGCCGCGAGCCGCTGCAGCTCGGGGAGCAGCATGCCGGCCAGCCCGCTGCCGCGGCGGCGGGAGCGGGCCGCCGCGCCGGAGGCCGCAGGTGCCTCGCCCGCAGCGCCCTCGGGGGCGCCGGTGGTGGCGAGGTCGGTGGTTTCGCTCACGTACAGGTCCTTCCCTGCGGTGACCTGCGCCTACCAGCGCAGGAGGTGACCCGGCGCCGCCCCGTCCATCTGTTCCGGACAGGGGGGACGGCGGATCCAGTGGGTGCGGAGCGGGGATCAGCGTCGACAGGAAGGTCGTCTGCAACGTTCCGCGCGAGGCTCGCCCGAGGGGCGGCTACGCAGCAAGCCTAGGACTCACCCCACGGACGGGACAACACCGCTGACCAGCGGAGTGTTCCTCGTTACGAAGACGATACCCCAGGCGTCACTCGCACCACGCGCGCGCCGCCGTGGTCCACCTCCAGGGGGTACACCCGCCACCCGTCCGGGGTGATCCCGCTCACCTCGCGCACCGCCGTCGCGTCCCCGGGGTGCCGCCGCGCGAGCACGAGGACGCTGGGCCCGGCCCCGGACACGACGGCGGCGTGACCGGCCGCGCGCAGCCGGTCGACCAGCGCGATCGTGTCCGGCATCGCGGCCGCGCGCTGCCGCTGGTGCAGCCGGTCGTCGGTGGCCTCGAGCAGCATCGTGGGCTCCGCGGTCAGCGCGTGCACCAGGAGCGCGGCGCGGGCGGCGTTGAACGCGGCGTCGGCGTGCGGCACCAGGTCCGGCAGCAGCGTGCGCGCGGTGTGCGTCGACAGGGTCGCCTCCGGCACCAGCACCACCGGCACGACCTCCTCGCTCACCGGCAGCCGGTCGGCCCGCGCGCCCCCGGGCGTCGTCCACGACAGCGTCGCGCCGCCGAGCAGGCACGCGGCGACGTTGTCCGGGTGCCCCTCGAGCTCGTCGGCCAGCCGCAGCACCGCGTCGTCGTCCCGGACGTCGACGTCGGGGCACAGCTCGAACGCGCCGACCACACCGGCGACGACGGCCGCGGCCGACGAACCCATCCCCCGGCCCTGCGGGATGGCGTTCTCCGCGCGCACGCACAGGCCCGGTGGGGTCCAGCCCAGCCGCTCGCACGCGGCGCGGAAGGCCCGCACGACCAGGTGCCGCTCGTCGGTGGGCAGCTCCCCCGCCCCGACGCCGGACACCTCGACGGCGAGCCCGGAGTCGGCGACGGCGAAGTCGACGACGTCGTGCAGCGTCAGCGCGAGGCCGGCGCAGTCGAACGCGGGACCGAGGTTGGCGCTGGTCGCGGGCACGCGGACCCGCACGGAGGAGCGAGCGGCCACCTAGAGACCCAGCTGCGCGGCGGCCGCGGCGGCGTCGACCGGCACGGTGACCGGGGCGGGCGCCCCGGAGATCGCCCACTCCGGGTCCTTGAGCCCGTTGCCGGTGACGGTGCACACGACGCGCTGCCCCGGCTCCAGCTCCCCGGCCGCGGCCACCTTGAGCAGCCCGGCGACCGAGGCGGCCGAGGCGGGCTCGACGAAGACCGCCTCGCTGCGGGCGAGCAGCCGGTAGGCGGCGAGGATCTCGCGGTCAGTGACGGCGTCGATGCGGCCGCCGGACTCGTCGCGGGCGGCCAGCGCCTTGGTCCACGACGCCGGGTTGCCGATGCGGATCGCCGTCGCGATGGTGCTCGGGTTCTCGACGACCCGGCCGGTGACGATCGGTGCGGCGCCGGCGGCCTGGAAGCCGAACATGCGCGGCCGCCGGGTGGCCGGGCCGTCGGCCTCGTACTCGCGGTAGCCCTGCCAGTAGGCGGTGATGTTGCCGGCGTTGCCGACCGGCAGGCAGTGCACGTCGGGGGCGTCGCCGAGGACGTCGACGATCTCGAACGAGGCGGTCTTCTGCCCCTCGATCCGGTACTGGTTGACGCTGTTGACCAGGCTGACCGGGTAGTCGATCGCCAGCTTGCTGGCCAGCGCGAGGCAGTCGTCGAAGTTGCCCTCGACCTGCAGGAGCTTGGCGCCGTGCACCAGCGCCTGGGCGAGCTTGCCGAGCGCGATCTTCCCCTGCGGCACGAGGACGGCGCAGACCATCCCGGCGCGCGCGGCGTAGGCCGCGGCGCTGGCGCTGGTGTTGCCGGTGGACGCGCAGATGACCGCCCGCGAGCCCTCCTCGAGGGCCTTGGTGATGGCCATGGTCATGCCGCGGTCCTTGAACGACCCGGTCGGGTTCGCGCCCTCGACCTTGAGGAACACCTCGCAGCCGGTGCGCCGGGACAGCTCGACGGCGGGCACCAGCGGGGTCGCGCCCTCGTGGAGGGTGACCACCGGCGTGGTGGCGCTGACCGGCAGCCGCGACCGGTAGGCCTCGATCAGCCCGGGCCAGACCGGCGAGACGGAACCGTGCAGCGTCCCCGTCATGACAGACCCTCCACCCTCAGCACGCTGGTGACCCCGCGGACCGCGGGGACCTCCCGGAGCGCGGCGATCGTCGCCGACAGCGCCGCGTCGGGGGCGCTGTGCGTGACGATGACCAGCGTGGCGGCGTCGCCGTGCCCGTCCTGGCGGACGGTGGCGATGCTCACCCCGTGCTCGGCGAAGGCGGTCGCGACGGTCGCCAGCACCCCGGGGACGTCGGCCACGTCGAGGCTGACGTGGTACCGGGTGGGCGTCTCGGCGATCGGCCGGGCCGGCAGCTCGGCGTAGGCGGTGGGCCCGGCCCCGGCGGCGCCGGCCACCCGGTTGCGGGCGACGGCGACCAGGTCGCCGAGCACGGCGCTCGCGGTGGGCTCGCCGCCGGCGCCCTGCCCGTAGAACATCAGCTGCCCCGCGGCCTCGGCCTCGACGAAGACGGCGTTGAACGCCCCGCCGACGGCGGCCAGCGGGTGCGACGTCGGGATCATCGCCGGGTGGACGCGGACGGCGACCGACTCGCCCTCCCCGTCCCCGTTGGCCGGCACCCGCTCGCAGATGGCCAGCAGCTTCACCGTGCAGCCGATCTCGGCGGCGCGGGCGACGTCGGTGGCGGTGACCGACGAGATGCCCTCGCGGTGCACGTCGGCGGCGGTGACCGCGGTGTGGAACCCCAGCGACGCGAGGATCGCCGCCTTCGCGGCGGCGTCGAAGCCGTCGACGTCGGCGGTCGGGTCGGCCTCGGCGTAGCCGAGCTCGGTGGCCTCGGCCAGCGCCTCGGCGAAGCCGTGCCCGGTCTCGGCCATCCGGGACAGGATGTAGTTGGTCGTGCCGTTGACGATGCCGACCACACGCCGGATCTGGTCGCCGGCCAGCGACTCGCGCAGCGGGCGCAGCAGCGGGATCGCCCCGGCCACCGCGGCCTCGTAGTAGAGGTCGACGCCGGCCTTGGCGGCGGCGGCGTGCAGCGCGACGCCGTCCTCGGCCAGCAGCGCCTTGTTCGCGCTGACCACCGACTTGCCGGCCTCGATCGCCGCCTGGATGAGCGTGCGCGCCGGCTCGATCCCGCCGATGACCTCGACGACCAGGTCGACGTCGTCGCGGGTGACCAGGCCGAGCGCGTCCGTGGTGAGCAGGTCGGCGGGCACGTCGGGGTGCCGGTCGGGCCGGCGGACGGCGACCCCGGCGACCTGCACCGGGCGCCCGACCCGGGCGGTGAGGTCGGCGGCCTGCTCGTCGACCAGGCGCAGCACCGCGCTGCCGACGGTGCCGCAGCCGAGCAGGGCGACCTTGAGCGGTTTCACGAGCGGGCTCCCACCGGGTGCTCGGGCGCGGGCTGGTCGATCGCCGGGGACGGGGCGGGCGTCGCGGCCAGCACGGCGTCGAGGGCGAACACGTCGGACAGTGTCTGACGCCGCACGATCTCGGTGGCGGCGCCGTCCCGCACGGCCAGCACCGGCGGCTTGAGCAGGTAGTTGTAGTTGCTGGCCATCGACCAGCAGTACGCGCCGGTGGCGGCGACGGCGAGCAGGTCGCCGGGCTGCACGTCCGAGGGCAGCCACAGGTCGCGGACCAGCACGTCGCCGCTCTCGCAGTGCTTGCCGACGACGCGGCACAGCGCCGGCGGCGCGTCGGAGGTGCGGTTGGCCAGCACGCAGGTGTAGCTCGCGTCGTAGAGCGCGGTGCGGATGTTGTCGCTCATCCCCCCGTCGACGGAGACGTAGTTGCGCACCTGCGGCCCGCCGTGGCCGCCGCCCAGCCGGACCGGCTTGATCGTGCCGATCTCGTACAGCGTGACGGTGCCGGGCCCGGCGATCGCGCGGCCGGGCTCGACGGCCAGCCGCGGCACCGGCAGGTCCAGCGCGGCGCACTCGGCGGCGACGACGGTGCGCAGCCGGCGGGCGACGTCGGCGGGGGTGACCGGGTCGTCGTCGGACAGGTAGGCGATGCCGAACCCGCCGCCGAGGTTGAGCTCCTCCAGCACCTCACCGGTGGCCTGGTGCACCTGCCCCATGAGCCCGACGACGCGGTGCGCGGCGGCCTCGAACCCCGCGGTGTCGAAGATCTGCGAGCCGATGTGGCTGTGCAGCCCGGACAGGTGCAGCGCGGGCTCGCGGATGACCCGCACGGCGGCGGTCAGCGCGTCGCCGGTGGCCAGCGAGAAGCCGAACTTCTGGTCCTCGTGGGCGGTGGCGATGAACTCGTGGGTGTGCGCCTCGATGCCGACCGTGGTGCGCACCAGCACCGGCACCGGGTGGCCGCCGGCGGCGACCCGCGCCTCGGCCATGGGCACCAGCCGGTCGATCTCGTCGAAGGAGTCGAGCACGACGTGGCCGATGCCGGAGTCCACGGCCAGCTGCAGCTCGACCAGCGACTTGTTGTTGCCGTGCAGCGCGATCCGCTCGGCGGGGAAGCCGGCGGCCAGCGCGACGGCGAGCTCGTTGCCGCTGCAGGCGTCCAGGTGCAGGCCGTCGTCGGCGATCCAGCGGGCCACCTGGCCGCAGAGGAACGCCTTGGAGGCGTAGTGCACGTCGGCGCCGTCGAAGGCGGCGGCGAAGTCGGCGGCGCGGCCGCGGAAGTCCTCCTCGTCGAGGACGAACAGCGGGGTGCCGTGGGTGCGGGCGAGCTCGGTGACCGGCCTGCCGCCCAGGTGCAGCTCGCCGTCGACCCGGCGGGCCGTGCGCGGCCAGACCTGCGGGTCGAGCTCGCCGAGGTCGGCCGGGGGCATCCCGGCCGAGGGCTCCGGGGCGAAGGCGCCGTGGAGCGGCCCCGCCGGGTGGGCCCTCACATCCGCTCCGGCGCGGAGACGCCGAGCACGCCCAGGCCGTTGCGCAGCACCACCGCGGTGGCCGCGCACAGCCACAGCCGCGCGGTGGTCAACGGCGTCGCCTCCTCGTCGCCGCGGGGCAGGACCCGGCAGGCGTCGTAGAAGCGGTGGTAGGTGCCGGCCAGCTCCTCGAGGTAGCGGGCCACCCGGTGCGGGGCGCGCAGCTCGGCGGCCGAGGACACCACCCGCGGGAACTCGCCGATCGCCCGGAGCAGGTCGTTCTCCCGCTCGTGGGCGAGCAGCCCCGTGTCGACGCCGTCCGCCTCCCCCAGCGCGAGGCCGAGGTCGGCGGCGTTGCGCAGCACCGAGGAGATCCGGGCGTGCGCGTACTGGACGTAGAAGACCGGATTGTCGCTGGTTCGCCGGCTCCACAGCTCGACGTCGATGTCGATCGTCTGGTCCACCGAGGCGCGGGCCAGGGCGTACCGGGCGGCGTCGACGCCGATCGCGTCGGTGAGGTCGGAGAGCAGCACGATCGTGCCGGCCCGCTTGCTCATCCGGACCGGCTCGCCGTCGCGCAGCAGGTTGACCAGCTGCCCGATGAGGATCTCGAGATGGGTGTCCGGGTCGTCGCCGGTGGCGGCCACCAGCGCCTTGTACCGGCCGACGTAGCCGGAGTGGTCGGCGCCGAGCATGATCACGACCCGGTCGAAGCCGCGGGCCCGCTTGTCCAGGTAGTAGGCGCAGTCGGAGGCGAAGTAGGTCGTCTCGCCGTCGGCCTTGACCAGCACGCGGTCCTTGTCGTCGCCGAAGTCGGTGGTGCGCAGCCACACCGCGCCGTCGGACTCGTAGACGTGCCCCTGCTCCCGCAGCCGGGCCAGGGCCTTGTCCACCGCGCCGGTGTCGTACAGCGACTTCTCGGAGAACCAGACGTCGAAGTCGACGCCGAAGCCCTCCATCGACCGGCGGATCTCGTCGAGCATCAGCGCGACGCCGCGGTCCCGGAAGGTCTGCCGCTGCGCGTCGTCGTCGCGGTCGAGCACGTCGGGCACCTCGGCGACGACGGCGGCGGCGATGTCGGCGATGTAGGCGCCGCCGTAGCCGTCCTCGGGCACCGGCTCGCCCTTGGCGGCGGCCTGCAGGCTGCGGGCGAAGCGGTCGATCTGCGCGCCGGCGTCGTTGATGTAGTACTCGCGGGTCACGTCGGCGCCGCTGGCCTGCAGCAGCCGGCCGATCGCGTCGCCGACGGCGGCCCACCGGCTGCCGCCGATGTGCACCGGGCCGGTGGGGTTGGCGGAGACGAACTCGAGGTTCAGCCGCTGCCCGGCCAGCGTGGCGGTCCGGCCGTAGGCCTCCCCCGCGGTGACCGCCTGCACGGCGATCCGCCCCAGCGCGCCCTGCGCGAGGGTGACGTTGAGGAAGCCGGGACCGGCGACGTCGACCCGCTCCACGGCCGGCTGCGCGCGCAGCTCCTCGGCCAGCAGGTCGGCGACGGCGCGCGGCGGCATGCCGGCGGGCTTGGCCAGGCGCAGGGCGACGTTGGTCGCGTAGTCGCCGTGCTCGGGGTTCTTGGGGCGCTCGACGAGGACGTCGTCGGGGACGGCGACGGCGAGCGTGCCGCGCTCGACGACCGCCGCGACCGCGGTCCGGACGAGGTCGCGCAGCTGCTCGGGTGTCACCGCGTCATCGTAGGCAGCGGCCGCGACCCGGTTCCCCGCCGCACCTGCGTTGCCAGGGTGCGCCCAGGTGCGCGACCTAGACTCGCGTGCGGAGGCAGGCGCGAGCCCTGCCGCGCCGGAGCGCCCATCGTGCGCCACGACCGGCGGACGCACCACTCGACGATCACTGAGGAGAGCACGTGGCGAAGGACCGCAAGCCCGAGGCCGGCCGCGCCGGAGGCGGGTCGAGCCGGTCCGGGTCCGGCGCACGTCCGGTGTCGACGGCGAAGCCGGGCAGCGGGGCGTCGGCCCGCCCGCCCGCCGGCCGCCCCGGGGGCCGCGGCCGCACCCGCCCGCCGACGCAGGTGGTGACGCACCAGCGGCCGTGGGGCCTGATCGCCGCCGCCGTCGCCGTCGTGGTGTTCGCCGCCGCGGCCATCACCTACGCCGTCGTCCAGGTGCGGCAGTCCGACGCCGCGAAGATCGACGCCCTCGACGAGATCTCCGGCATCCAGAGCTTCGACTACGCCGCCGGCCAGGAGCACGTCACCACCCCGGTGGAGTACGAGCAGACGCCGCCGGTCGGCGGGCCGCACGACGGCGAGTGGGCCGACTGCACCGGCACCGTCTACGACGTCGACATCCGGCACGAGAACGCCGTCCACTCGATGGAGCACGGCGCCGTGTGGATCGCGTACGACCCGGACGCGGTCACCGGCGACGACGTCGAGAAGCTCTCCGAGCTGGTCGACGGCGTCTCCGGCCGGCTGCTGTCGCCCTACGCCGGCCTGGACTCCGCGGTCAGCCTGCAGTCCTGGAACCACCAGCTGAAGGTCGACTCCGTCGACGACCCGCGGATCGAGCAGTTCGCCGACTTCCTCACCTTCAACTCCGAGGTCGAGGGCGCCTACCCCGAGGTCGGCGCCAGCTGCGAGAACCCGACCTTCATCAGCGACCCGCTCGTCGTCGGCGACGCGAGCCGCGGCGCGGGCGCGACCACCGACGCGCCGACCACGCCGACCATGGGTGCCGACGGCTCCACCGAGTCCCCGACGGAGTGACCGCGCCATGACCGCCACCGCCACCCGCCCCGGGCAGGAGACCCCCGCGCCGGCCCCCCGCCCGCGCGGCCGCGGCCTGCGGGCCGCGCTCCTGGCCGTCATCGCCGTCGCGCTGGTCGCGCTCGGCGGCGGGCTGGCGGTGGGGCTCGGCATCGGGCAGGAGGCGACGCCGACGGCGGACTCCGTCGACGCCGGCTTCTCGCGGGACATGGCGGTGCACCACCGGCAGGGCGTGGAGATGGCCAACCTGGCCCCCGAGCGCAGCACCGACCCCGAGATCCGGCAGATCGCCTTCGACATCTCCAGCACCCAGACCAACCAGGCCGGGCAGATGGAGGGCTGGCTCGCGCTGTGGGGTCTCCCCCGCTCCGGCGGTGAGCACATGGCGTGGATGGGCGGCGAGCACGCCGGCCACGACATGTCCCCGATGTCCGGTTCCGGTGGCGCGCTGATGCCCGGCATGGCCACCGAGGACGAACTCGCCGCCCTGCGGTCGCTGTCAGGGACGGCGTTCGACGTCCAGTTCCTGCGGCTGATGATCCGCCACCACCAGGGCGGCTTCGACATGGCGCAGTACGCCGCGGAGAACGCCACCGAGCCGGCCGTGCGGAGGCTGGCCCGCTCGATCGCCGAGACGCAGACCGCCGAGGTGACGACGATGGTCGGCATGCTGACCGCGCGGGGCGGGACGCCGCTGCCGGCGCCCTGACCCGCCGCCGGGACGGGCGGGGAGGGCTGGTAACTTCTCTCCTGCCCCGAGCCCCCGTAGCTCAGGGGATAGAGCACCGCCCTCCGGAGGCGGGTGCGCAGGTTCGAATCCTGCCGGGGGCACCCCCTGCTGAATGGCCCGGACGGTCACCCGTCCGGGCCGTTCTCGTCTTCCGCCCGCGGCGGTCCGCCCGCGGCGGCGATGAGTTCCGCGCACCGGGGTGGTCGTCCGCGTGTGGTCACGGACGAGACGCTCATCAGGATCGGCCGGGCGGTGCAGCTGTCCCACCGGGGCGAGCGGGAGGCCGCCCGCGCCGTGTTCGCTGCGACCTGGGACGAGATCGGCGGCGAGCACGGGGACCCCCTGCACGTCTGCACGCTCGCCCACGCGATGGCCGACGTCCAGGACGACGTGCGCCAGGAGCTGGTCTGGGACCAGCGGGCACTGGCGGCCGCCGGCCTGCTGACCGACGACCGGCTGGCGCAGGCGGGGGTGACGCTGCCGGTGGCCGGCCTGTACCCGTCGCTGCACCTGAACCTGAGCGAGTGCCACCGCAGGCTGGGCGACGTCGACCGCGCCCGCGAGCACCTCCGCGCGGCGCAGGCCGCGATCGGCGCGCTCGGCGACGACCCCTACGGGCGGACGATCCGGGAGGGGCTGCGGCAGATCGCGGACCGGCTGCGCTGACCGCGGACCGCTCGCGGTCAGCGCGGGCGGAACGGGCGGTAGCCGCCCCCGTGGTGGATCGGCGCGAGGCCGGGCTGCGGGCCGTCGCCGTCCGCCGCCGCACCCTCGGCCCCCACGCCGAGCAGGGTGCGGGTGACCTGCTGGGTGGAGTCGAGCAGGTCGTCGAGGGCGCGGTCGAGGTGCTCCGCGGTGACCGCGACGACCGGGTCCTGGTCGTGCAGCGCCTCGAGCACGGCGCGGCGCAGCAGCTCCTTGAGGAACGACGCCGTCACGCCCTCGCTGCGGTCGACCGCGCGCGTCACGTCGTCGTCGGTGAGCCGCAGCGGCACCGCCCGGCCGTACAGGAGCAGCAGCCGCCGGCGGGCCGCGGCGTCGGGGAGGTCGACCTGCACGGCCACGTCGACGCGGCCCGGCCGGGCGGCCAGCGCCGGCTCCAGCAGGTCGGCCCGGTTCGTGGTGAGGACGAACAGCAGGTCGGCGTCGGGCGCCGCGCCGTCCATCGCGTCGAGCAGGTCGAACAGCACGGGACTGCCGCCGGGTCCGAAGGAGCGGTCGGCGGCCACGAGGTCGACGTCCTCGAGCACCACCACGGCCGGCTGCAGCTCGCGGGCGAGCTCGGTGACCGAGCCGACGACGCCGAGCGAGCGCCCGGTCAGCAGCAGCCGGGTGTAGTCGCCCATGCGGCCGAGCAGGTAGCGCACGGTGTGCGTCTTGCCGGTGCCCGGCGGGCCGTAGAGCAGCAGCCCCCGCTTGAGGTGCTGGCCGGCGGCGCGCAGGCCGGCACGGTGCCCGGCCACCCCGAGCGCGTGCCGCTCGACGCGGTCGAGGACCGCCGCGGGCAGCACGACGTCGTCGCGGGTGAGGTCCGGCGGGTCGAGGAAGGTGAGCGCGACCTGGCCCGTCGGCGTCGGGGTCACCTCCACCAGCCGGCCCCGGTAGACGTTGAGCTCGCGGCGCAGCCGGTCGAGCTCGGCCAGGACGGCCTGCGCCCGCCGCACCGGCAGGCCGGCCACCTCGACGCTCATCGTCGGCCGGTGCTCCCCCGCCTCCTGCACCAGCAGGACGTAGCGGCCGTCGTCGTCGGTGACGAGCAGCAGCGCCAGGCGCAGGCAGGCGAGCGTCGAGCCCGGCCCGTTCGGGAGGTCGACCACCGCGGGCGCGCTCAGCCGCACCGGGGGCAGCGCCTCCCCCGTCATCAGCTGCTGCAGGTCGATGCCGACGTAGTGGGGCGGGAGGACGACACCGCGCACCTCCACGGAGCGCCCGGGCGCGGCGCTCCACGCGTCGATCGCGGTCTGCAGGTTGACGTGCTCGAAGGCCGGCAGCTCCCGGGCGACGACCGACTGGCCGAGGCCGGCGGGGCCGAGCGTCCCCTGCACCAGCGCGACGACCTCGTTGCCCGCCGCGTGCCCCGACAGCTGCAGCCAGTCGAGCAGGGACCGCAGCCCCGCGGCGAACTCCCTGGCCTCGTCCTCCGACGCTCCCGACACCGCGACCCCGCTCCCCTCGACCGGCACGTGGCGGCGGAGCGTAGCGATCCCCGACCCGGCGTGTCGCCGGGGAACCGGGGGGCCGGCCCCGCCGCTCAGGCGGTCTTCGCCGGGCGGTCGAAGCGCCAGCCCTGCTCGCGCAGCAGCGGGATCAGCCGGTCGACGGCGTCGACGGTCTGGCTGCGGTCGCCGCCGCCGTCGTGCATGAGGACGACGGCGCCCGGGGTCACCCCGTCCACGACGCGGCGGACCAGCTCGTCGGTGCCCGGCGGCGCCCAGTCACCGATGGCCAGCGCCCAGCCCAGCGGCTGCATGCCCATCTCCGCCGCGACCTCCGGCGTCTGCCCCCAGCTGCCGTAGGGCGCGCGGAAGAACGGGATGTGCGCGCCGGGCACCGCCTCGCGGATGACCGCGGAGGTGGCCTCGAGGTCGGCGCGGATCTGCTCGGGGGTCCAGGACGACATGTCGTCGTGGTGCATCGTGTGGTTGCACAGCGTGTGGCCGTCGCGGGCGATGGCCCGCGCGATCTCCGGGTGCTCGCGCACGTGGTCGCCCCACAGGCAGAACGTCGCCTTCACGTGGTGCTCGCGCAGGACGGCGAGCAGGTCCAGCGTGTCGTCCGGGTCCGGCCCGTCGTCGAAGGTCAGGGCGACCGACCGGTCGTCGTGCCGGGTCGTCGTCACGACCTCGGCGGTGGGCTGCCCGGCCTGCGCCGGCGGCGCGGCGGCCAGGAGGAGGCCGACCGTGAGGGCGGGGACGGCGAGGCGGGCCAGGCGGGCGGAACGGCGCACGGGGGCTCCTGTCGACGATCGGCGGGGCGGCTCACTCCCGGGAACTTCCGGAACGAGCGTGGCCGAGCGTGGCACCGGTCACAGCAGAGAGCAAGCCCAGGCGCGCACTGCGTCACATCGCCCGAGGTCGCGACGGCGAGTCGCGGCGCATCGGGTCAGCGGGGCGGGGCGGTGCTGTCGCGCACGACGAGCCGGGTGGCCAGCTCGACCTTCGGCCCCTCCAGCCGCTCGCCGTTGACCAGCCGCAGCACGGTGCGGACGGCCAGCTCCCCCATCTGCCCGAGGGGCTGGTGCACCGTGGTCAGCGGCGGCGAGGACCACGCGGCCTGGGGCAGGTCGTCGAAGCCGACGACGCTCACGTCGTCGGGGACCCGCAGGCCGCGGCGGCGCACCGCCTCGTAGACGCCGAGCGCCATCTGGTCGCTGGCGGCGAAGACGGCGGTCGGCGGGTCGGCCAGCTCCAGCAGCTGCGCGGCGGCCCGCGCGCCGGAGGCGTAGTCGAACTCGCCGGGGACGACGAGCTGCGGATCCGCCGCCAGGCCGGCGTCGTCCAGCGCGGCCCGGTACCCGTCCAGCCGCGCGCGGGTGCACCACAGCCCCGGCCGCCCGGCGACGTGGGCGATCCGCCGGTGGCCGAGCGCGGTGAGGTGCTCGGTGGCGGCGACGCCGCCGGCCCAGTTGGTGGCGCCGATCGTGGGGACGTCGAGGTCGGGCAGCCCGGCCGGGTCGACGACGACCGCCGGAAGGTGCAGCCCGCGCAGTTCGGTGTGCAGGTCCGGGTCGAGCGCGGTGGTGACCAGGATGACGCCGTCGCTGGCGCGCGCCCGGACGTTGTCCAGCCACAGCCGGGCCGAGCTGCGCTGCCGGTGCACGGCCGAGACGACGGTGCCGACCCCGGCGGCGTGCGCGGCCTGCTCGACGCCGCGGATGACCTCCAGCGCCCACGGGCTGTCCAGGTCGTCGAAGACCAGGTCGACCAGGCCCGCCCGCTCCTCCCGGTGCGGCCCGCGGCGCTGGTAGCCGTGCTCGCGCAGCAGCCGCTCCACCCGCTCCCGCGTGTGCGGCGCGACGTCGGACCGGTGGTTGAGCACCCGGGAGACGGTGGGCACGGACACGCCGGCCTTCGCGGCGATCTCGGAGATCGTCACGGCTTGGCGCTGGGTGTCCGTCACGTCCCCTCCTCCGGGCCGGCGGCCAGCCTACGGCGCTCGGCTGGGCCGCACCGGCACTCCAGGCGCCCTACCCCCCTTGCGGATGACCGGTCGTCTTCCGGTAACTTCCGGAAGTGACGCGGGCCACAGGGCCGTGCCCGCGCACCGGACGTCCTTGGAGGGACACCGTGAAGCGAGTTCTCCGACTGGCCGCTGCCACCTGCGCCGCCTCTGCCCTGCTGTCCACCGGCGCCCAGGCCTGGGCCGCGCCGGCGGGCGGGGGCACCGCCACCGCCCCCGGCTACGACAAGCAGGACAGCCTGCGCCGCCTTGCGCCGCCGGACCTGGTCATCGGCAGCGCCGTCGCCGGCGGCGGGCACCACGAGACGATGCCCTACCCCGACCCGTTCCCGAACGACGCGCAGTACCGCGAGGTCCTCGCCGAGGAGTTCAGCTCGCTGTCGCCCGAGAACCAGATGAAGTGGGAGTTCCTGCGCCCGCAGCAGGACGCGTGGAACTTCGGGCCGGCCGACGCGATCGTCGCCTTCGCCCGCGAGAACCACCAGGTGGTGCGCGGCCACACGCTGCTGTGGCACAGCCAGAACCCCGCGTGGCTGGAGCAGGGCGACTTCTCGCCCGAGGAGCTGCGCGAGATCCTGCGCGAGCACATCCAGACGGTGGTCGGCCGCTACGCCGGGCAGATCCAGCAGTGGGACGTGGCGAACGAGATCTTCGACGGGGCCGGGAACCTCCGGACCGAGGAGAACATCTGGATCCGCGAGCTCGGCCCGGGGATCATCGCGGACGCCTTCCGCTGGGCCCATGAGGCCGACCCGCACGCCAAGCTGTTCTTCAACGACTACGGCGTCGAGAGCGTCAACGCGAAGAGCAACGCCTACTACACGCTCATCCAGCAGCTGCAGGCCCAGGGCGTGCCGGTCGACGGCTTCTCCGTGCAGGGGCACCTGAGCACCCGGTACGGCTTCCCCGGCGACCTGCAGCGGAACCTGCAGCGCTTCGACGACCTGGGCCTTGAGACCGCGGTGACCGAGCTCGACGTCCGGATGGACCTGCCGGCCAGCGGTGAGCCCACCGCCGCGCAGCTGGAGAAGCAGGCCGACTACTACGGCCGCACGCTGGAGGCCTGCCTGGCCGTCGAGGACTGCAACTCCTTCACCCTCTGGGGCTTCACCGACAAGTACTCCTGGGTGCCGGTGTTCTTCCCCAGCGAGGGCGAGGCGACCGTGATGGACGAGCAGTTCAACCCCAAGCCCGCCTACGAGCGTCTCCAGGAGCTGCTGGCCGAGGCCCGGCCCGGCCGGCAGGTCACCGAGCGCTGACCCCTCCGCCCCGGTGGTCGGCCGCCCGCCGTCCCCCGGGGGCCTCCCGCCGCGCCGGCCCGCCCCCCCCCCCCCCCCGGCCCGGCGGGCGCCCGTCCCGGCGACCGTGCGTGGCAAGGAGCACAACCGGGTTCGGACCAACCCCGCCCGGCCCGTTC
>NZ_JBJGZJ010000036.1:0-31364 GCF_054050435.1 Geodermatophilus sp. SYSU D01036
GCCGCCCCCCCCCCCCCCCCCCGCCCCCCCGCCCCCCCCCCGCCCCCCCCCCCCCCCCCCCCCCCCCCCCCCCCCACCACCCCCCACCACCCCCCCCCCCCCACCCCCCCCCCCCCCCCCCCCCCCCCCCCTCCGCGGAAGTGCACAGCGGCGCCGCCCCCGCGCGGGGGACGGCGCCGCTGTCGTGTGGACCCTGGCTCAGACCGCGAAGCGGGCCACGGCCTCCTGCAGCTCGCCGCTCATGCGGGCGAGCTCGGCCGCGGCGCGCTGGGCGTCGGCGACCCGGGCACCGGTCTGCTGGGTGCCGGCGGCCAGCCCGCCGATCGCGGTGGCGATGTCCCGCGAGCCGCCCGCGGCCTCGGCCACGTTGCGGTTCATCTCGTTGGTGGTGGCCGTCTGCTCCTCGACCGCCGCGGCGATCGTGGCCTGGAAGTCGTTGATCTCGCCGATGACGGCGCTGATCCGGCTGATCGCCTCGACGGCGCCGGCGGTGTCGGCCTGGATGGCCTCGACCCGGCGGGAGATGTCCTCGGTCGCCCGGGCGGTCTCCTGCGCGAGCTCCTTGACCTCGCTGGCCACGACGGCGAAGCCCTTGCCGGCCTCCCCGGCGCGCGCGGCCTCGATGGTGGCGTTGAGCGCGAGCAGGTTGGTCTGCTCGGCGATGCCGTTGATCAGCTTCACGACCGTGGCGATCTCCTGCGAGGAGTCGCCGAGCTTGCCGACCGTGCGGGTCGTCGTCTCGGCGACGTCCACGGCCTGACCGGCCACCCGGGCGGCCTCGGCGGCGTTGTGCGCGATCTCCCGGATCGCGGTCTCCATCTGCGAGGAGCCGGTGGCGACGGTGTCGACGCTGGCGGCCACCTCGCCGGCGGAGGCGACGACGGCGTCGGTCTGGTCGGAGGCGGCGCGGGAGAACTCGGCGATGCCGCTGGCGGCGGTGTCGAGCTGGGTGGAGGCGCCCTGCAGCCGGCCGGCGGAGTCGCGGACGAGCACGAGCACGCCGCTGAGGGAGTCCAGCGTCCGGTCCAGCGAGCGGGCGACCTCGCCGAGCTCGCCGCCGCCGGTCTCGCCGGCGCGCACCCGCAGGTCGCCGCCGGCGACCTTGCCGAGCACCCCGCGGATCCGCTCGACCGGCCGGGTGACGCTGCGGGCGACGAGGACCGCGAGCACGATCGCGACGACCAGGCCCAGGACCATGATCACGAGGGTCAGGGTGCGGGCGGCGGCGTAGGCGTCGGCGGCGTCGGTGGCGGTCGCCTCGGCGTCGACGCGGGCGGTCTCGGTGGCCGCGGCGAGGGAGTCGGCGATGACGGCCTCGTTGGCGTTGAGGCGGGTGATGATCGCCTGCTGCTCCGCCAGGGGCAGGGTGCTGCCGGTCGGGGTCGCGCCGGCGACGAGCAGCTGCAGGTCGGCGAGGTAGGCCTGCGAGGCGGCGACGAACTCCTCGTAGGACGCGCGGGTCTCCGCCGACATGGGCAGCTCGGCCGCCGCGGCGGTGTCCTCGGTGAGCGTCTGCGCGGTCTCACCGGCCTTCTGCTGCGCCGAGGCACGGCTCTCCGGCGGCAGGGTGACGATGTTGGCCCGCGCGGTGTGGGTCATGAGCTGCCACCAGTCGACCTGCAGCTGCTGCAGGCCGGCCACCGGCAGCGCGCCGTCGGTGTAGACCCGGTCGGCCCGGTCGCTGAGGCTGGCCATCCGGTCGATCCCGAAGACGCCGATGCCGATCGTCGTCAGCGCGACGACGAGGATCGCGCCCAGCAGTCGCGTGCGCAGGCCCCACCCTCCCGTCGTGGGCTCGGCGGGAGGCGTCTGCGGGACGCGGGTCGGGGTGGTGCTCATGTGCTGCCCTCCGTGGCGCGCGATCGGTCGCGTTCCACATCGGCAGCCCGGCCGCGGGCTTGAGCCGGCCCGGAGTGAGGCGGCTCGGAGCGAGTCAGCCCGGAGTGAGGCGGCTCAGAGCGAGGCGAGGAAGGCGGCCACGCCGTCGTCGTCGTTGGTGCCGGTGACGTCGGTGGCGGCGGCGAGCAGGTCCGGGTGGGCGTGCGCCATGGCGACGGCCCGGCCGCCGCCCTCGCGGACCCAGTCGAAGGCTGCGATGTCGTTGGGCATGTCCCCGAACACGACGACGTCGCCCGGGTCGATCCCGTGCCGGGCGGCGACCCGCGCCAGCCCGGTGGCCTTGGTGACCCCGCGGGCGGAGATCTCCGCGAGCGCGTCTGAGGAGGAGTTGGTGACCGTCGCGCGGTCGCCGACGACGTCCTCGACCAGGGCGACGAACTCGTCGCGCCCCATGTCCTCGTGGCGGGCCAGCAGCTTGGCCGCGGGCACGGCGACGATCTCCTCCAGCGGCGCCTCGGCGACGCCGGGCGCGTCGACGTCCCAGCGCGGCCGGTACACCGGCTCGTGCCGGAACTCCAGGCCGTACTCGACGGCGAACCAGGTGCCCGGCTGCACCCGGCGCAGGCCCGCGGTGACGTCGGCGAGCACCGCGGGCGGGAGCGCCTCCTCCTCGAGGATCTCGAAGGTCTCCAGGTCCAGCAGCACCGCGCCGTTGCAGCAGACCGCGGTGCCGCGGCCCAGGACCTGCCGGATGCGGTGCATCCAGCGCGGCGGGCGGCCGGTGGCCAGGACGACCGGGACGCCGTCGGCCCGCCACCGCTCCAGCTCGGCCACCGTCGCCGGGCTCACGGTGTCGTCCGAGCGCAGCAGCGTGCCGTCCATGTCGCTGGCGATCAGCCGCGGGCGCCAGTCAGACACCGGCCAGCACCGCCTCGAGGTAGCGGGCCACGCCGTCGGCGTCGTGCCCGCCGGTGCGGCCGCGGGCGGCCGCGCGGACGGCCGGGTGCGCGTTGGCCACCGCGACCGCGTGCCCGCCGGCGTCGGTGACCGCGCCGATCATCGGCAGGTCGTTGGGCATGTCGCCGAAGACGAGGACGTCGCCGAGGTCCACGCCGTGGTGGTCGAGCGCGACGGCGAGGCCGGTGGCCTTGGTGACGCCCGGCGGCAGCACCTCGATGAAGCCGAGGCCGGCGTGGGTCAGCTCGGCCTCGGCCGGGTCGACGACGCGCCGGGCGCGGGCCAGCAGCTCGTCCTGCCCGAGGGTGGATGAGCGGAGGAACACCTTGAGCACCGCGCCCTCGGGGAGGACCGAGTGCCGGGGCAGCAGGTGCGCGGGCTCGGGGTAGGGCCAGTCGAAGCCGTGCTGCACGCGCAGCGCCGCCCGGGCCTCGGCCTGCTCGGCGGCGTCCTCGACGGCGAGCACGAGGTCCCCCGCCACCTCCTCGATCCGCTCGACGACGGCCTCGGCCTGCGAGCGCGGCAGGCCGACGGTGCGCAGCACCTCGTCGCGCTCGAGGTCGACGACGTAGCCGCCCTGCGCGAGGACGGCGATGCCGCGGCCGCCGAGCGCCGCGCGCACGCTGTCGACCAGCCGCGGCCCGCGGCCGGTGACCCCGACGACGGGGATGCCGGCGGCCCAGCAGGCGTCCAGCGCCGCGCGGGTGCGCGGACTGACCTCGCCGGAGGAGTCGAGCAGGGTGCCGTCGAGGTCGGTGGCCACCAGGCGCGGCCGCCAGGTCCCGAGCTCGTCGAGCACGCCGCCGAGGTCGACGACGTCACCGGCCTCCGGCACCGCCGCCCCGGGGACCGGGAGCGCGGCCGGCGGCTGGCTGCTCACGCGGGCACCGGCGCGGCCAGGGTCATCCCGGGGGTGAGGACCTCGTGCCCGCCCAGCCACGGCCGCAGCGCCGCCGGCACGTGCACCGAGCCGTCCGCGCGCTGGTGCACCTCGAGCAGGCAGGCGATGGTGCGGGCGATGGCGCACAGCGTGCCGTTGAGCGTGGCCGCCGTCTGCGGCTTCCCGTCCTCGTCGCGGTAGCGGATGGCCAGCCGGCGGGCCTGGAAGGTGGTGCAGTCCGAGGTGCTGGTCAGCTCGCGGTAGGTGCCCTGGCTGGGGAACCACGCCTCGATGTCGTACTTGCGGGCGGCGCTGGTACCGAGGTCGCCGGCGGCGATGTCGACCACCCGGTAGGGCAGCTCGAGCGCCTGGAGGAACTCCTCCTCCCAGGCGAGCAGCCGCAGGTGCTCGGCGGCGGCCTCCTCGGGCCGGCAGAAGCTGAACATCTCGACCTTGTCGAACCAGTGCACGCGGATGATCCCGCGGGTGTCCTTGCCGTAGGAGCCGGCCTCGCGGCGGAAGCAGGACGACCAGCCGGCGTAGCGGCGCGGCCCCGCCGACAGGTCGAGCACCTCGTTCGCGTGCATCCCGGCCAGCGCCACCTCGGAGGTGCCCACGAGGTACAGGTCGTCGCGCTCGACCCGGTAGACCTCCTCGTCGTGCTCGCCGAGGAAGCCGGTGCCCTCCATCGCCTCGGGCTTGACCAGGGCCGGCGCGACGACGGGGGTGAACCCGGCGGCCACCGCCCGGGTGACCGCCAGCTGGGCGAGGGCGAACTCCAGCAGCGCGCCGGGGCCGGTGAGGAAGTAGAAGCGGGCGCCGGAGACCTTCGCGCCGCGCTCCATGTCGATCGCGCCGAGCGCCTCGCCGATCTGCAGGTGGTCGCGCACCTCGAAGTCGTAGGAGGGGACCTCGCCCACGGTGCGCAGGGTGACCGCGTCGTCCTCCCCGCCGGGCGGGACGTCGTCGTGGACGACGTTGGCCAGCGCCAGGTGCGCCTCGCGCAGCGCGGCGTCGGCCGCGCGCTGGGCCTCCTCGGCCTCCTTCACCTGCGCGGCCAGCGCCTTCGCCCGCTCCAGGACGGCGGGCCGCTCCTCCTTCGACGCCCCGCGCACCGCCTGGGAGGCCGCCTTCTGCTCCGCGCGCAGGTCGTCGGCGCGCTTGACGGCGGCGCGGCGGGCCTCGTCGGCGGCCAGGAGCGCGTCGACCCGGGACTCGTCGGCGCCGCGGGCGCGCTGGCTGGCACGGACGACGTCGGGGTGCTCGCGCACCAGGCGCAGGTCGATCACGTCCCGATCGTAGGTGGGGCGCGCGGAGCCGCCCCGCGCACGCAGGCCGCGCCCACCCCCGGCGGGGTGGACGCGGCCGGCGCCCACGTCAGGGTGGGCCGCTCGTCGCCCGGGCACGGGACCCGGCCGGCGCCCCCGGGCTCCCGGTCCGGGCCGCGGGCGGCGCGGTCCCGGTACTGGTCGATCTCCTGCGTGAGCACGGCGGGGTCCTCGGGCAGCCGGTCCACCCGGCCGGCCGCCCGTCCCGTCACCCGTCGCACGCCCGGCATGCTCGGTGCCGGCGCGCACTCCGGCGCACGTCCGCATCCGGGCGCACTCCCGCGCGCGAAGACGGTGCACCCGACCGGGAGGAGACCGCCGTGACCGCCACCCCACCGGGCAGCCGCGGGCGCTGGCTGCTGCTGGCGACCGCGCTCGGCCAGGCCGCGAGCCCGCCGTTGGCGGGGTTCGACCAGGGCTCGGGCAGCGACCCGGTGATCGTGCCGCCGGGACCGTTCTTCGCCATCTGGGGTCCGGTGGTGCTCGGCTGCCTCGCCGCCGCCGTGTACGGCTTCCCGCTGCGCCGCGCGACCGCCGACCCGTGGCGGCGGGTGCAGGTCCCGCTGTCGGTGGCGCAGGTGGGGTTCGTCGTCTGGCTGGTCGCCGCGGCCCGGCTGCCGGGGCTGACCGTGCCGGTCTTCGCCGGCATGCTGGCCGCCCTGCTGGTGTGCCTGCGCGTGCTCGTCCGGACGCCGGCCGACCGGGTGACCCGTGTCCTCCTGACCGGCAGCGTCGGCCTCTACGCCGGGTGGGCCAGCGCGGCCGTGTGGGTGAACGCGGCGACCGTCCTCCCGGGCAGGCTGACCGTCGGCACGCTCGTCCCCGCGCTGCTGGTCGTGGGCGCCGCGCTCACCGCCGCGGTCCTGGCCTGGTTCCTCCACGGGCAACCCGCGTTCGTCCTCGCCGCCGCCTGGGCCCTCGTCGGCGCCCTCGTCTCCAGCGCCGGCGCCGGCGCCACCGCGCTCGTGCTGGTGGCCGGCGCCGGGCTGACCGCCGTCGCCCTCTCGGCGGCGCTGGGAGCCCGGCGCACCGCGTGAGGACCGGCACCGCCGGCGTCCGGTACGGGACACTGGGGGCATGCAGTTCCTGAACGGCCAGCGCCCGGCGACCGACCTGACCTACGCCGACGTGTTCATGGTGCCCAACCACAGCACCGTCGGCTCCCGGCTGGAGGTCGACCTGACCACGCCGGACCGGGTGGGCACGACCATCCCCGTCGTCGTCGCGAACATGACCGCGATCAGCGGCCGGCGGATGGCCGAGACCGTCGCCCGCCGCGGCGGCCTCGCGGTGCTGCCGCAGGACATCCCCGTCGACGTCGTCGGCGAGGTCGTCTCCTGGGTGCACGGCCGGCACCCGGTCTACGACACCGCGATCACCCTGTCCCCCGGCTCGACGGTGGGCGAGGCGCTGTCGCTGATGACCAAGCGCGCGCACGGCATCGTCGTGGTGGTCGAGGACGGCGTGCCCGTCGGCGTGGTCACCGACGGCGCCTGCCAGGGCGTGGACCGGTTCAGCCAGCTCTCGCAGGTCATGGCCGCGCAGCCGCTGACCGTCCCGGCCGGCACCGAGCTGCCGAAGGTCTTCGACGTGCTGTCCGAGGAGCGGGTCAGCGCCGCGCCGGTGGTCGAGGGCGAGCGGCTGGTCGGCGTCATCACCCGCAAGGGCGCGCTGCGCTCGACGGTGTACACGCCCGCGGTCAACGCGCAGGGGCAGCTGCTCACCGCGGCCGCCGTCGGGATCAACGGCGACGTCGCGGGCAAGGTCTCCGCGCTGCTGGCCGCCGGGGTCGACGTGCTCGTCGTCGACACCGCGCACGGCCACCAGGAGAAGGCGGTCGAGGCCGTGCGGGCGGCCCGGTCGGTGGCCGGGCCGGTGCCGGTGGTGGCGGGCAACGTGGTCACCGCCGACGGCACCCGCGACCTCATCTCGGCCGGGGCCGACGTCGTCAAGGTCGGCGTGGGGCCGGGCGCCATGTGCACCACGCGGATGATGACCGGCGTCGGCCGGCCGCAGTTCTCCGCCGTCGAGGAGTGCGCCGCCGAGGCCCGCCGGCTGGGGAAGCACGTGTGGGCCGACGGCGGGGTGCGCCACCCCCGCGACGTCGCCCTGGCGCTGGCCGCCGGCGCGGCCAACGTGATGGTCGGCTCGTGGTTCGCCGGCACCTACGAGAGCGCCGGGGACATCCACGACGACGGCAGCGGCCGGCTCTACAAGGAGTCCTTCGGGATGGCCTCGGCGCGCGCGGTCAAGGCCCGGACGGCCCAGGCGAGCGGCTTCGATCGCGCCCGCGCGGCGCTGTTCGAGGAGGGCATCTCGTCGTCGCGGATGTACCTCGACCCGGCCCGTCCCGGCGTGGAGGACCTGGTCGACGGGATCGTCGCCGGGGTGCGCTCGTCGTGCACCTACGCCGGGGCCCGCACCATCGACGAGTTCCACGAGCGGGCGGTGGTGGGGGTGCAGAGCGCGGCCGGGTACGAGGAGGGCCGCCCGCTGCCCACCAGCTGGTGAGGCCGCTCCCCCGGGAGGTCTTCGAGTCGCTGGTCGCCGACGCGCTGGACGCGGTGCCGGCCGACCTCATGGCCCTGCTGGACAACGTCGTCGTGCTGGTCGAGGACCGCAACGAGGACGAGCCGGACCTGCTGGGCCTCTACGAGGGGTACGCGCTGACCGAGCGCGGCTGGCAGTACGGCGGCGCGCTGCCGGACCGGATCATGATCTACCGCGAGGCGATCTGCGACGTCTGCTCGACCGCCGAGGAGGTGGTCGAGGAGGTGACGGTCACCGTCGTCCACGAGATCGCCCACCACTTCGGCATCGACGACGAGCGCCTGCACGAGCTCGGCTGGGGCTGAGCCCGGCGGGCGCGGGTCCGGGTGCCGGTCAGCGGAGGTCCTCGACCAGCCCGATGACGACGCCGGCCGGGCCGCGGACGTCCTCCGCCAGGGCCCCGCCCCACTCGCCCCGGCCGGCACCCTGCCGGGGTCGGCGGGGGCGGGCGCCCGCGTACCGTGATCACCGTGCCATCCGACGTCGCCAAGGGCAGCGGGCTGCCGATCAAGATGCTGCACGACCGGATCCTCGTGGCCCTCCGCAAGGAGGACGGGGAGCGGCGCTCGACCGGCGGCATCCTCATCCCGGCGACCGCCCAGGTGGCCAAGCGGCTGGTCTGGGGCGAGGCGCGCGGTGTCGGCGCGAGCGTGCGCCAGGTGAAGGTCGGCGACCAGGTGCTGTTCTCCCCCGAGGACCAGCACGAGGTCGAGGTCCACGGCGAGGAGCTGATCATCCTGCGCGAGCGCGACGTGCACGCCGTCGCCGCGGAGCGGATCGAGGAGTCCACCGGCCTCTACCTCTGACGCCGTGTGCACACACCGCGGGTCACGACGCCCGCGGACCGCGCCGTGTGCTCAGAGCGTCGGTCAGCGGTGGGCGACGACGACGTCGGTCATCGCGGTCAGCCAGCGGTGGACGACGGCGACGTCGGCGTCGCTGAGGTCCTCCATCGCCGCGAGCAGCTCCCGCTGCAGCCCGCCGAAGTAGGCGGCCCCCGCCGCCATCGTCGGCGGGGTCATCTGCAGGACGACGCGGCGCCGGTCGGCCGGGTCGCGCACGCGCTGCACGTGACCGGCCCGCTCCAGCCGGTCGACCAGCGCGGTCACCGACGCCGAGCTCAGCCCCACCGCGGCGCCCAGGCCGCCCGCGGTCAGCGGCTGCCCGGCCCGGGCGGCGTCCATGATCGCGGTCACCGCCCGGACGTCGGTGCGTCCGAGACCGTGCGTGTCGGCGAAGCGTTGACCGACGGCGTCGAGTTCGACCGTGAGCCGCCGCAGCAGCAGGGTGACCTCCACCCGCTCGCCGTCGTTGCGCGTCATCCGCCCACCCCCTAATCTCTCGAACATCGAGATTATCGGCCCTCGAGAGGATTCCACCATGGCCCGTCGGGTCCGCTGGTTGCTCCCCCTGCTCGTCCTGCTCGCCTGGTTGGGCGCCGCCGGCCCGCTCGGCTCGCTGAGCGGGCAGCTCACCGGCCTGCAGGAGAACGACACCGCCGCCTTCCTCCCCGACAGCGCGGAGTCCACGCGCGTCGCGGAGCTGTCCCAGGCCTTCTCCCCCACCGAGGCGATCCCGGCGGTCCTGCTGTGGGAGGCCGACGGCCCTCTCGACCCGGCCACCCTCGACGCCGTCGGGCAGGCGCTCGCCGAGGCCACCGCGGTCGCCGAGGACGCCGGCGCCCTGGCCGGGCAGCCCTCCCCGCCCATCCCCTCGGAGGACGGCGAGGCGGTGCAGGCGGTGCTGCCGCTGACCCCCGAGCTGGGCGACGAGATCGTGACCGTGGTCGAGGACCTGCGCGCCGCGATCGCCGTCGACGGCACCGACGCCTTCGTCACCGGCCCGGGCGGCATCTTCGCCGACTTCGCCAACGGCTTCGCCGGCATCGACGGGCTGCTGCTGGCCGCGGCCTTCGGCGTCGTGCTGCTCATCCTGCTGGTGGTCTACCGCAGCCCGCTGCTGCCCTTCCTGGTCATCGGCACCGCAGGCCTCGCGCTCACCGCCGGCAACGCGGTCGCCTACCTGCTCGCCGACGCCGGCCTGATCACGGTCAACGGCCAGAGCCAGGGCATCGCGGCGATCCTGGTCGTGGGCGCCGCGACCGACTACGGGCTGCTGCTGGTCGCCCGCTTCCGCGAGGAGCTGCAGCGCGAGGCGTCCCGGTTCACCGCGATCCGCGTGGCGCTGCGCCGCTCGTGGGAGCCGATCGTGGCCTCCGGCGCGACCGTCGTCCTCGGCGTCCTGTGCCTGCTGTTCTCCGACCTCGCGTCCAACCGCGGGCTGGGGCCGATCTCGGCGGTCAGCGTGGCGCTCGCCGTCGTCGCGGCGCTCACCTTCCTGCCGGCCGCGCTCGCGCTGCTCGGCCGGGCGGCCTTCTGGCCGTTCCGCCCGCACGCCGGCGAGCCGCCGCGCGAGGGCCGCGGGTGGCAGCGGGTCGCGGCGCTGGTCGGCCGCCGGCCGCGGCGCGTGCTGGCGCTGAGCACGCTGGCGCTGGTCGCCGCGGCGGTGTTCGCGCCCACCTACGACGCGAGCGGCATCACCTTCAGCGACGCGATCCGCGGCGAGTCCAACGGCGTCGACGGGCAGGAGGCGCTGGCCCGCCACTTCGACGCGGGCTCCGGCAGCCCCACCGTCGTCGTCACGCCGGAGGGGACCTGGCCGGAGGTCGCCGAGGCGGCCGCGGCCACCGAGGGCGTGGCGTCCGTCGCCCCGTTCACCGGCGGCCCGCCCGGCGGCGACCCGGTCGTCGTCGACGGGCTGGTGCGCCTCGACGTCACCCTCGCCGTCCCGGCCGACAGCACCGAGGCCATCGACGTCGTCCAGGACCTGCGCACCACGCTCGACGACGCCGACCCGGCCGCGCTCGTCGGCGGCGACACCGCGAGCAACCTCGACGCCCGGGAGACCGCCGCGCGCGACCTGCGGGTGATCGTGCCGAGCGTGCTCGTGGTGATCACCGTCGTCCTGGCACTGCTGCTGCGCTCGCTGGTGGCGCCGCTGCTGCTGGTGGCCACCGTGGTGCTCAGCGTCGGCGCGACGGTCGGCGTCGCCGCGCTGCTGTTCGACGGCGTCTTCGGCTTCCCCGGCAGCGACCCCGGCATCCTGCTGATCGGGTTCGTGTTCCTCGTCGCCCTGGGGATCGACTACAACATCTTCCTCATGACCCGGGCGCGGGAGGAGTCCGCGCGGCACGGCACCCGCGACGGCGTCCTGCGCGCGCTGGCCGTCACCGGCGGGGTCATCACCAGCGCCGGGATGGTGCTGGCGGCGACGTTCGGGGCGCTGGCGGTGCTGCCGCTGCTGTTCCTCACCCAGCTGGCGTTCCTCGTCGGGTTCGGCGTGCTGCTGGACACCTTCGTGGTCCGCTCGCTGGTCGTGCCCTCGGCGGTGGCGTTGCTCGGTGACCGCACCTGGTGGCCGAGCCGCCTGTCGCGCCGCCCGTCCCCGGAGCCCGAGCGGGAGCTCGAGCCGGCGTGACCGTGCACTTCCGCGGAGATGCACGGTGCATCTCCGCGGAAGTGCCCGCTCAGACCTCGCCGGCGCGCAGGCGGGCGAGCCAGTCGGCCGCGTCGGTGAACGCGGCGTCGGCGGCCTCGGCGGGGACCGGCCGGTTGGTGCGGCCGTCGGCGCGCGGGTAGGAGCCGAGGAACCGCACGTCCTCGCAGACCCGGTGCAGCGCGGCCAGCGCCTCCCCCACCCGCGCCTCGGCGACGTGCCCCTCGCAGTCCAGGGAGAACGAGTAGACCCACAGCCGGTCGCGGGTGGGCCGGGACTCGATGCGGGTGAGGCTGATCCCGCGGACGGCGAACTCGCGCAGGACGTCGAGCAGCGCGCCGGTGCGGTCGGCGACGACGGCGACCAGCGAGGTTTTGTCGTCGCCGGTCGGCTCCGGCAGCGCCCCGGGGCGGGCCACGAGCACGAAGCGGGTGACCGCGCCGGGGAAGTCGGCCACGTCGTCGGCCAGCGGGACCAGCCCGTAGCGCTCGGCGGCGATCGGCGCGCACACCGCGGCGTCGGACTCGCCCTCGGCGACCGCCCGGGCGGCGGCCGCCGTCGAGGAGGCCGGCAGGGTCGGGACGCCGGGCAGCCGCTCGGCCAGCGTGCGCGCGGTCTGGGCCAGCGCGTGGGGGTGGCTGACGACGGCGCGGACGTCGCCGAGCCGGGTGCCGGGGCGGGCGGCGAGGACGAACGCGACGGGGAGGAAGACCTCGCGGGTGATGACCAGCGGGTCGCCGTCGGCCAGGCCGTCCATCGTGGCCGGGACCGAGCCCTCGACCGAGTTCTCCAGCGGCACGAGGGCGGCGTCGGCGTCCCCGGCGCGGACCGCCGCCAGCGCGGCGGCGACGCTGGCCGCGGGCTGCCGCACTCCCTCCCCAGGGGCAACGGCGCTGCTCAGCGCCGCTTCGGCGAAGGTACCCTCGGGCCCGAGATAGGCGAACCGCGTCGGAGGCGTCTGGGGCACCCGACGAGGGTAGTGCGGTCGGGCCGGGGCGCAGTCCGGGTCCGGGGGGAACTGCCTCGCCGCCGGCCCGTGCGGCCGGTCGCCCGGTGTCGAGGAGGAGGGATGCGTGACCCCCGGCCCCGCACCCGTCACCGACGGTGACCTCGATGCTGCACTGCGGCGCCTGCTGACGGCGAGCAGCCGGGACGACGCCGACGCATTCCGGGACGGGCTCGACGACGCCGAGGCCGCGTTCGACGCCGCGAGCGACCCCCGCTGGGCGGCCTGGCGGCACGCGCTGGCCGCCCGCCGCGGCCTGCTCGACGGCGACCGGGACGCCACCGGCGCCGGGGTGGCCGCCGCCCGCGACGCGCTGGGTGCCTGCCCGCCGTCGGCCTCGACGGCCCTGGTCCTGGCCTACCTCGCGCACGTCGAGGCGACCGCCGACCACCCGGACGCCGCGATGCTGCTCGCCGTCGACGCCAGCCTGCTCACCGAGCAGCTGTCCCCGCCCGCCGAGGAGCCCTCCCGCGCGCTGTCCCAGGCGCACCTGTGGCTGTCGCTCACGCTCACCGCGCTGGACCTCGAGGAGCTCGCCGTCGCGCAGGCCGAGCGCGGGCACCGGGTGGCCGCCGCGCTGGCCGACCCCGCCGACCTCTGGCAGCTGCTGCAGCTGTGCGCCCGGCAGAACACCGAGCTGGCCCAGACGCTGCGCCGCCGCGGGAAGGCCGGGCGGGCCCGCGAGCTGGCCGGCGCCGCGCTGGCCTGCGCCGGCGACGCCCGCGCGCTCGACGTCGAGCCCGACCCCGGCGACCTCGACCTGCTCGACGTCGTCCAGGCCTGGGCGCTGGCCTGCCACGACGACCTCGACGACGCCCTCGGCCCGCTGCGCAGCGTGCACCGGCGGGTGCACCGCACCGGCGGCACCTGGCTGCGCGGCTACGCCGACCTGGCCCTGTCCCGGCTGCTGTCCCGGCTGTCGCAGGTGCACACCGGCGGCGGGCACGGCGAGGAGGCCGCCGACCTGCTCGTCGACGCCGCCGGGGCCTTCGCCGCCACCGCCGACCGGCGCCGCTACCGGCAGTGCCTGCTCGAGCTGGGCCAGGCCACCGCCGCGATGGGCCGGCCCGCCGAGGCGCTGTACTGGCTGGACGCCTACCGCGCCGACACCGGCCGGGCGCACGCGCGCAGCCGGGAGCTGTGGGCGGAGATGTTCGTCCGCCGCAGCCGGCTGCGCGAGGTCGAGCGGCAGGCCGCCGTGCTGCGCCGGCACGCGCTGGAGGACCCGCTGACCGGGCTCGGCAACCGGCGCAGCGCCGAGCGCCGGCTGGCCGGGCTGCGGCTGGGCGCCGAGCCGCTGTCGCTGGCCGTCGTCGACGTCGACCGGTTCAAGGAGGTCAACGACGACACCTCCCACTCGCACGGCGACGAGGTGCTGCGCCGGGTGGCGGCGCTGCTGCGCGAACACAGCCGCGTCGGCGACGAGGTCTACCGCTGGGCCGGCGACGAGTTCCTCGTCGTCCTGCCCACGGCCGGCCCCGCCCAGGCCCTCGCCGCCGCCGAGCGGCTGCGCGCCGCGGTCGCCGACGCCGACTGGGCCGACCTCGCGCTCCCCGAGCCGATCACCGTGAGCATCGGCGTGGCGACCGCGCCCGCGGCCGAGGACGACGCCGCGCCGGTCGGCTGGCGCTCGCTGTTCGACACCGCCGACCTGCACCTGTTCTCCGCCAAGCGGGGCGGGCGCAACCGGGTGCGCGCCCCGGGCCTCGTGGAGGGAGGCACGGCCGACGGGAGCACGGCCGACGGGGACGCGGCCGAGGGGACGCCGTCGTGAGCGCCGGGCGCGCCTGGGACGCCAGTGACGCGACGGGCGACGGGACCGGTGCCACACGGCGCGCCCGGCCCGCGCTCCCCGCGGAACCGCGCGACGGCGTGCACAGTGCGGTGGTGCCACCGGGAGCCCTGCACCACCGGGTGACCGCCGCCCTCGCCAACTGGCAGCTCGACGACGCCGAGCGGCTGCTGTCGGTCGTCGACCCGTCGACGCCCTACGGGGCCGGGCCGTCCGGCGCCGCCACCGGGCGCGACGGCGAGACCTCCCTCGGCCGCGCCTGGGCCGACACCCTCCGCGCCGAGCTGCTGGTCCGCCGGCTGCGCGTCGCCGGCTTCACCCTGGTCGGCGAGCCGCTGGACGCGCCGGAGGCGACCGAGTCGCTGGACCTGCACGCCGGCGTCGCGGGCCTGCTCGAGCGCGGCGACGACCGCGCCGACCGGCCCGCCGGCGACGGCGACCCGCGCTCGGAGTCGGCCGCGCACGCCGCCGAGGCCATCGCCCTCGTGCGCTCGGCCAAGGCCGCCTTCGACGCCACCGACGACGCCGTGCAGCGCGCCGCGGGCCTGGCCCGGCACGCCCGCATCGAGCTGCTGTCGCGGCGGATCGACGCGGCGATGGACGAGGCGGTCGAGGCGGCCAGCCTGCTCGACCCCGCGCTCCCGCCCGACGCGCTGCTCGTCGACACCCTCGGCACGCTGGCCGGCGTCCTCGCCGACCTGGAGCTCATGCCGCTGGCCCTGGACTACCAGCGCCGCTCCCTGGAGGCGGCCGGCGCGGCCGCCGGGCAGGGCACGCTCGGCCCCGACGACGGCGACCCCGACGTGCTGGTGGCCCGGGCGGCCACCTGCCTGGGCGAGCTGTGCGCGGAGCTGGGCGAGGCGCTGCTCGACGACGGCGAGCCCGAGGCCGCCCGGACCCACTTCGCCGAGGCCCGCGGGCTGGCCGAGCAGGCGCTGGCCCAGCTCCCGCCGGACGCCGACGGCGTCGTCGCCGCGCAGGTGGTGCACGGGTGGGCGCTGGTCGGGCTGGGCGAGTCCGCCGCCGCGGCCGGCCCGCTGCGCGCCGCCGTCCGCACCACCAGCGCCGCCGGCGACCGGGCGCTGCTGGCCTCGGCGCTGCTGGGGCTCGGCCGGGCGCTGCGCCGGCAGGGCGACGGCCGGAGCGCCGACGAGCAGCTGGCGCGGGCGCTGGCGCTGGCCACCGAGCACGGCCTGCCCCGGCTGCGGCGGGCGGCGCTGCGCGAGCTGTGCACGCTGCACGCCGAGCTCGACGACGCCGGCCGCGCGCTGCCCTACCTGCAGGCCTACCTCGCCGACGAGCTGGACCGGGTCGACGAGCGGCGCACCCGCTGGGTCGAGCTGTTCGGCCGGCGCAAGAGCCTGCTGGAGAACGAGCGCGCCGCCGGGCAGCTGCGCCGCCAGGCCTACGAGGACCCGCTCACCCACCTGCCCAACCGGCGCTACGCCGAGGCGCGGCTGGACGGGCTGCTCAGCGCGGGCACCACGCCGGCGCTGGCCGTCGTCGACGTCGACCGGTTCAAGGCCATCAACGACGCCGTCGGCCACCCCGGCGGCGACGCGGTGCTGCGCGCGGTCGCCGACCTGCTGCTGGCCGGGTGCCGGGACACCGACGAGGTGTGCCGCTGGGCCGGTGACGAGTTCGTCGTGCTGCTGCCCGACACCACCGCCGAGCAGGCCGAGCGGGCGCTGGAGCGGATCCGCCGCGCCGTCGCCGCGCACGACTGGACCGCGCTCGGCCTGCCGGTGCCGGTGACGATCAGCGTCGGCATCGCCTCGGCCACCCGCGGCGACGACCGCCGCACGCTGTTCGCCGCCGCCGACGGCGTCCTCTACGACGCCAAGCGCAGCGGCCGCGACCGCGTCGTCCGGCTGTCGGCGGTCACCCAGACCCGCGCCCCGGACACGCCCGCGGAGCCCCCGCCGGCGCCGGCCCGTCCGGCCGCGCGCGCATCGGTGCAGGTCGGTCCGGTGCAGTCCTCGCCGCTGGACCCGGTCGGCGGCTTCGCCGCGCTGCTGGCCGACCCGCCGCTGTCGCTCGGCAGCGCCGGCCGGCCCGCGCTCGCCCCGGCACCTGCGGCCGCCCCGGCCCGCCCGGCGCCGGCCGAGCCCGACGTCGTCTGGGGGGTCGGGCGGTCCACCGAGCAGGTGCTGGCCCTGGTCCGGGAGACCCGCGCACAGCACCCGGACCGGCCGGCGCTGGTCGTCCGGGCCACCGCCGACACGCTGGTCGCGCTGGCCGCCGCGTACGACGGCTCGACCACGGTCGACGCCGCGGCGATGTCGGCCGCCGTCGGGCCGATCCCCGAGCCGCTGGGCCGGGTCGGCGTCCTGTGCGCGAGCACCGCCGACGCGTCGGTGGCCGCCGAGGCCGCGTTCGTCGCGCGGGTGACCGGCACCGAGGTCGTGCGGGTCGACGACGTCGGCGGCAGCCGGCTGCGGCCGCTGCTCACCGACCGCACCCTGCTCGACGACGTCGACTGCCTGGTCGTGGTCGCGGGCCTGGACGCCTCGCTGGCCGGCACGGTGGGCGCGATGACCGACGTGCCGATCGTCGCGGTGCCCACCTCGACCGGGCAGCCGGGCTCGTTCGGCGGGTTCGGCGCGCTGCTCACGATGCTGAACTCGGCCTCGCCCGGCGTCGTCGTCAGCAACATCGACAACGGCCACGCCGCCGGCGTCTTCGCCGCCCGCATCGCGAGGCGCACCGCGAGGTAGGAGGTCCGCCGTCGCGCGAGAGGCGGGACCGAGGACCTTCAGCGCTGATGGCTCCTCACGGGGTGGCGCACGAGGCCGCGGGCGACGACCGGCACAACGGCGAGGAACAGCGCCGCGACGGCGAGCGCGGAGCCCAGCGCCCACGCGCCGAACACCAGCAGCGACGCCAGCTCGATGCCCAGGCCCGCGACCGAGGTGACCGTGGCCCGCGCCGCGCCGGGCACCTGCTCCTGCAGCCGCGCCTCGCCCACCACCAGCACGGCGAGGTACAGGCCGTAGGACAGCGCGACCGCGGCCAGCGCGACGGGCGTCCCGGCCAGCGCCCCGGCCGCCAGCAGCGCGGCGGAGACGGCGAGCAGGACCGGCAGCGCCCGCGACGGCAGCCGCCCCAGCCGGCCGGCCAGCGCCGCGCCCGCCGCGCCGGCCAGCGCGACCGCGAGCACGGCCACCGGCACCAGCTCGGTGGGGACGCCGCGGTCGCGCGCCATGACCGGGAAGTACTCCTCCAGCGCGTCCAGCCCGCCGAGCAGCGCGACGGCCACCACGGTCAGCCGCAGGGTCGGCCGGCGCAGCGCCTCGCCGACGGCGGCGCGCAGGCCCGGGCCGGCGTCGTCGTCCTCGTCCCGGGTGGGGGTCGTCTCGGGGAAGCGGGTGGCCAGCGCCGCGGCGGCGAGGCAGGCGCCGACGCTCGCCCAGCCGACCAGCGCGTAGCCGCTGGCCTCGACGAGCACGCCGGCCAGCAGCGCGGTGGGCACCTGCACGAGCAGCTCGGTCGCCGTCATCGCGCCCTGGACCCGGACGAAGTCCTCCTCCGCGCCGACGGCGGCCAGGGCCTCGTAGACCAGCGCCTCGGCGGCACCGGAGACCAGCGCGCCGCCCACGCCCCACACGACGAACCCGGCGGCGAAGCCGGGCAGCCCGGGCGCCACGGTCCAGAGGACGAAGCCGGCGGCCTCCAGCACCCCGGCGAGGACCAGCGCGCCGCGGCGCGACCAGCGGTCGGCGAGCACCCCGGTGGGCACCTCGGCGAGCAGGGCGGTGACCGACCACAGCGCGAACAGCCCCGAGACCTGGACCGGGGTCAGTCCGGTGTCGAGGAACAGCAGCGCGTAGAGCGGGTAGACGGGCACCAGCCCGGACAGCGCGGTCCAGGCCACGGCCAGGCGGGCCAGTGGCCGGGCGGGCGACGGCGGTGCGGTGGACGACGGGCGTCAACGGAACGGCACGGGACGACGGTAACCAGCCCCACACCCGGGCGCACCGGGTTTACGAGGGCCCGTCGACTAGCCTGGGCGGCCGAGGAGGGGAGTAGCCCCCCGTCCGCTGGTCGACATGCTGGCGACTCCCGCGGGAGCCGCCCGGTCAGCGGGCCCGCGCCCCGCGCGGGTGGGCGAGACCTCCGGCCTGAGCAGTCGTCGCGCTGCCGGTCGGAGGCGTGCGCCCCCGCCCGGCCGTGCCGAGCGGAAGAGAGACCCACCCGTGATCGTCTGGTCCGTCGTCGTGACGGCGTTCGCCCTCGTCCTGCCGGTCGAGCTCCCGGACAAGACCCTGTTCGCCAGCCTCGTCCTCGCCACCCGGTTCCCGCCGCTGCCGGTGTTCGTCGGCGTCGGCACCGCCTTCGGCCTGCAGGTCGCCATCGCCGTCACCGCGGGCAGCCTGCTCTCGCTGCTGCCGGAGGCGCTGGTCAGCGGCGTCGTGGCGGTGCTGTTCCTCGTCGGGGCGGTCCTGCTATGGCGCAGCGCGTCCGAGGGGCCCGAGGACGGCGGGGAGGCGGCCGACACCCGGGAGCGGACGTCGTTCCTGCGGGCCGCCGCGATCTCCTTCGGCGTGCTGTTCGCCGCGGAGTGGGGCGACCTGTCCCAGCTGGCCACCGCGGGCCTGGCCGCCCGGTTCGACGCGCCGGTGTCGGTGTTCGTCGGTGCCTGGGCGGCGCTGCTGACCGTCTCCGGGCTGGCGGTGTTCCTCGGCAAGACGCTGGCCGACCGGCTGCCGGTGGCCCTCATCCGCCGGGTGGCCGCGGGGCTGTTCGTCGTCTTCGCCGTGTTCGCCGCCGTGGAGACCGTCCGCGCCCTCACCTGATCGGGGGACGGCCGCGGGCCGGGCGGTGCGGACGGCGGGCGCGAGGTCCGTTGCCTCCTCCATGACCGTCTCCACCCCGCCCGACCGCGACGCCGTCGCCGCCGACCTCGACGTGCGCGAGCTCGCCCGGGACGCCGAGCTGGCCGCCGTCGTGCGCGTCGCCGCGGACGTGGCGGGTGTGCGGTACGCGGCGGTCGACCTGCTCGACGCCCGCGAGCAGCACCAGCTGGTGCCGCACGGCTTCCTGGGCTGCTCGTCGCCGCGCGAGGAGTCGCTGTGCGCGGCGGTGAACGCCGGCGGCCCGCGGGTCGAGGTGATCGAGGACCTGGCCGCCGAGCCGCGGTATGCGGGCAACCCCTGGGTGGACGGCCGCCGCGCCCGCGTCCGCGCCTACGCCAGCGCGCCGCTGGTCGTCGACGGGGCGACGGTGGGCACCCTGTGCGTCTTCGACTCCGAGCCGCACGTCTTCGCCCCCGGTGCCGGGGACCGGCTGGCCGACCTCGCCGCAGTCGTGGTGGCGCTGTTCGCGCGGCGCCGGCAGGCCCGCCAGCTCGCCGACCTCGTCACCGCCAGCGCCGCCGCCCGCGACCAGGCCCAGGCCGCCGCGACGCACGCCGCCCGCTCCGAGGCGTTCACCCGCGCGCTGCTGGAGGCGCTGCCCGTCGGGGTCGTCGCCGCCGACGCCGACGGGCGCATCACGCTGTTCAACCGGCTCTGCCGGCAGTGGCACGGGCTCCCCGAGGCCTCCGCCGACCGCATCCAGGGCGCCCGGCTCACCGAGGACGTCGTCGAGGCCTTCGGGCTGAGCACCCCCGACGGGCGCCGGCTCGGCCTGGCCGAGGTCCCCCTGGCCCGCGTCTACGCCGAGGGGCGGGTCCGCGACGCCGACATGGCGATCGACCTGCCCGGCGCTCCCCTGCGCGTGGTGCGCGCCTCGGGCACCCGCATCCGCGACGCCGCGGGCCGGCCCACCGGCGCCGTCGTCGCGATGATGGACGTGACCGCCCAGCGCGAGCTCGAGGCCCGGCTGCGCGAGGCCGCCCTGCACGACGCGCTCACCGGCCTCCCCAACCGGGCGCTGCTGCTGGACCGGCTCGGGCAGGCGCTGCAGGTCCAGGCGCGCGAGGGCCTGGCGGCCGCGCTGCTCTACTGCGACCTCGACGGGTTCAAGGACATCAACGACACCCGCGGCCACGCCGCCGGCGACGCCGCCCTGCTGCGGATGGCCGCGGCGCTGCGGGCGGCGGTGCGCCCGGGCGACACCGTGGCCCGCATCGGCGGCGACGAGTTCGTCGTGCTGTGCCCCGGCACCGGCACCGAGGCCGCCGCCCGGCGCCTGGTCGACCGGATCGCGGCCACCCTCGCCTCCCCCACCGACGGCGGCCCGCCGCTGCGCTCGAGCACCGGCGTCGCCCTCTCCCGGCGGGGCGACACCGCCGACAGCCTGCTGCGCCGCGCCGACGCGGCGATGTACGCGGTCAAGCGCTCCCGTCGCGGAGCAGCGCGAGGCGCGTGACCAGCACGTCGGCCTGCGCGCCAGGCTCGGGCCAGGGCTCGTCCGGCCTGCTCGCGCGGAGGGTGACCAGCCCGTGCAGCGCCGTCCACACGAGGGCGGCGTCGGCCCGCGGGTCCCGGCCGGCGGAGACCCCGGCCGCCACGCAGGCGGCCATCGCGGCGACCAGGACGTCGAAGGCGCGCGCCCCGGCGACCGGCCGCCGCGGGCCGAACATCGCCCGGTAGCGCGCCGGCGCGGCGAGGCCCGCGTGCACGTAGGCCCGGCACCCGGCGCGCAGCCGCTCGGCCGGGTCGTCCAGGCCGGCCGTCGCCTCGCGGATCGCGGCGACCAGGTCGGCGAACCCCCGGTCCACGACGGCGTCGAGGAGGGCGGCCAGGTCGGCGAAGTGGCCGTAGACGGCGGGTGCGGTGACCCCGGCCTCGCGCGCGACCCCGCGCAGCGTGACCGCCTCGACCGCGCCGGTCCGCTCGAGCAGGGCGGTCGCGGCACTCACGAGGTCGGAGCGGAGGTCCCGGGCCACGGAATCGACTTTACAGGCGTTAAGCGGCGGGCCTACCGTCGCTTTACACCTGTAAAGGAGGACCCCGATGGCCGTCATCCCCGACCTGTCCTGGACCGCCGACCGGCAGCCCCCGGGTCCCGGCGTCGTGCTGGTCACCGAGCTGCGGCTGCGGCGCCTGGCCGACGTCCCGGCCTTCCTCGCCGCCTCGCTGGCGATCCGCCGCCAGGTGGCCGGTTCCCCCGGCGCCCGGTCGCTGCTGCTGCGCGCGCGGCCGCTGGCCCGCACGTTCACCACCGTCTCCTGGTGGGACGACGAGGCCGCCGTCCGCGCGTTCGCCCGCACCGACCCGCACCGCTCGGCGATGCGCCGCTGGGCGCCGCGGCTGGCGTCGTTCGGCAACCGGACGCTGCCCGGCGACGGCGCCGCGCCGACGGTCGACGCGGCGCTGGCCGCCGTCTAGCCGGACTGCTCCAGCGCGCCGGAGGCCGCCCACTCGGCCAGCCGCCGCTCGGCCTCCTCGGGGCCGACGTCCTCGACCCGGGTCATGACCGCCCAGCGGTGGCCGAACGGGTCGTGGATCGAGGCGAACCGGTCGCCGGTGACGAACGTGGCCGGCTGCTCCCGCACGGTGGCGCCGCGCTCGACGGCCGCGGCGACCACCGCGTCGACGTCGGGGACGTATACGCAGGTCGAGGCGCTGACCCGGTCCTCGGCCTGCCCGGTCGGCGCGACCAGGCCGAACTGCGGGTTCGGGTCGCCCAGCTGCAGCCGGCCGGCGCTGAACTGCAGCTCCGCGTGCGGCACGGTGCCGTCCGGGGCGCCCATCCGGCTGACCGTCGTCGCGCCGAAGACCTCCTCGTAGAAGCGGATCGCCTCCGCCGCGGGCGAGCAGACCAGGAAGGGGGTGAGGGTCGTGTAGCCGTCCGGGCGGCCGTCGGTGATCGCCATGCCCCTCACCCTGCCGCCGCGGCCCGGCGCCGTCTTGGACGAACCCGACACCCCGCTCAGGGCAGCGTCGGGATCCAGTCGGCCAGCGCCCGGCCGATCGCGTGCGGCGAGTCCTCGGGGACGAAGTGCGAGCCGGGCACGGTGACCTCGGTCACCGAGGGCCACTTCCGCACCAGCGCGCGTGCCCGCCCGGTCAGCAGCCAGCCGGGCTCGGCGTCCACGAACAGCTTCGGCACGGCGCTGGTCCGCAGCCAGTGCCCGTACCGCGCGACGACGTCGTGGACGGCCGGCGGCACGTTGGCGATGGGGAGCTGGCGCGGCCACTCGAGCGTCGGCCAGCGGTCCTCGCGTTCGCGGAACGGCTGCCGGTAGCGCTCGTGCGCCTCCGGGGAGAGTCCGCGCAGCACGGACGCCGGGAGGATGCGCTCGACGAAGACGTTCTTGTCGAGGATGACGACCTCGCCGTCGTCGCTGCGCATGGCCTGGAAGATCTTGCGGCCGTCCGCCGGCCAGTCGGCCCAGGTCATCGGGGTGACGATCGCCTCGGTGAAGGCCAGGCCGCGGACCGCCTCGGGGTGGCGGTGCGCCCAGGAGAAGCCCAGCGCCGAGCCCCAGTCGTGCAGCACGAAGGTGACCCGCCGCTCCACCCCGAGCGCCTCCAGCAGGCCGTCCAGGTGCGCGGCGTGCGTGGCGAAGGAGTAGGTGCCGCGCCGCGGGTCGGGCAGCTTGCCGGACTCCCCCATGCCGACCAGGTCCGGCGCGATGCAGCGGCCGAGGTGCTGCACGTGCGGGATGACGTTGCGCCACAGGTAGGACGAGGTCGGGTTGCCGTGCAGGAACACGATCGGGTCGCCCTCGCCGACGTCGACGCAGGCCATCTCGGTGCCGCGGACGGTCACCCGCCGCCGGGGGAAGGGGTCCTCGGGCGAGACCTCCTCGTGGGTGCTGTCGTCCTGGTCGGCCATGCGGCGATCCTCGCCCAGGCGCCGCTCGCCCGCCGTCCGGGGATCGCGCTCGACCCCGACGCGACGATCGCGCTCGACCCCGACGCGACGATCGCGCTTGACCCTGACGCGACGTCAGGCTGTGCACTCGTCGCCGTCAGGGAGGAGGGACCCGGGATGAAGGTGGGCGAGGTGGCGGCGCTGGCCGGCGTCACGGTGCGCACGCTGCACCACTACGACCGGATCGGCCTGCTGTCGCCGTCGGGACGCACCGCGGCCGGCTACCGCCGCTACTCGGCGGCGGACCTGGACCGGCTGCACCAGGTGCTGCTCTACCGCGAGCTGGGGTTCCCCCTCGAGGAGGTCGCGGCCCTCCTGGACGACCCGTCCGCCGACCCCGCCGAGCACCTGCGCCGGCAGCACCGGCTGCTGCGGGACCGGCTGGAGCGGACGCGGGCGATGGTCGCGGCCGTCGAGAAGGAGATGGAGGCGAGGCAGATGGGGATCGCACTGACCCCCGAGGAGCGGTTCGAGGTGTTCGGCGAGCACGACCCGGAGCGGTACGAGGCCGAGGTCCAGGAGCGCTGGGGCGACACCGACGCCTACCGCGAGTCCGCGCGGCGCACCGCGGCCTACACGAAGGAGGACTGGGTCCGGATCAGGGCCGAGGGCGAGGACCTCAACCGGCGGATGGCCGAGGCGCTGCGCGGTGGCGTGGCGCCCGACTCGCCGCAGGGCATGGACCTCGCCGAGGAGGCGCGGCAGCAGATCTCCCGGTGGTTCTACGACTGCCCGCCGGAGATGCACGCGGCCCTGGGCCGGATGTACGTCGAGGACGAGCGGTTCACCGCCACCTACGAGCAGGTCGCGCCCGGCCTGGCGCAGTGGGTGAGCACCGCCGTCCAGGCCAACGCCGCCCGACAGGGCTGAGTGTCGGGCGCGGGTGCGGCGAACTGTTGGTCAAGGGCGTCTGATGGCCACCGGTTCGTCGCACTCGACGGCCAGGCGGTCGCCGGTCGCCGGCGTGACGACGTCGTGCACGGACGCGGACCCCTGGGCGCTCCGAGGTTGGCCGGGTCACTCGTGGGGCAGGGCCATGGGCCGTGATGCAGCTGTGGGCACCGCTCCGCCGTCCGGCCGTCCAGCGCGGGATCCGGGCCGCTCTCGCAGCCGGGATCGCCTGGCAACTCGCCGCCCTCCTCCCTGCCCCCTTCGCCGACATGGCGGCGTATGCCCCGCTGGGCGCGATCATCGCCTGCCTCCCGACTGTCGCGGACTCGGCGAGCGCCGCCTGGCGCACGGTGCTCGCCATCCTGCTGGGCTGCGCCGTGGCCATCGGTGTGCACGAGCTGACCCGGGCGGTCCCGAACGCCATCACCCTCGCCCTGGTCGTCGCCGTGGCGGTCGTGCTGGAGCAGTGGCAGGTTCTCCGCGGCAGCGCGAGCTGGGTCAGCGTCGCGGCACTGTTCACCCTCACCCTGGGCGGTGCCGGCAGCCCCACCGAGTTCGTCGTCCCGTACGCCGGCCTGGTGCTGCTCGGCGGCACGGTGGGCGTCCTGGTCACCACCCTGCTCTTCCCCCCGCTGCAGCTCACCCAGGCGCGCGAGGGGGTCGGGCGCGTGCGGGAGGTGCTGGGCGGGCACCTCCAGCGGGCGGCGGGCGAGCTGCGACGGGGCGAGCCGCCCGCGACGGAGGAGAAGGACCGGCGGGCCGCCGTCCTGGGTGCAGCACTGGACCGGATGCGGGACGCCGAGCGCACCGTCGAGCGGGCCCGCCTCGCCAACCCCCGGGCCAGGAAGTGGCAGGAACCGGCTGCGCAGCTGCGCAGCCAGTCGCGGTCGCTGGACCGGGTCGCCGTCCTGGCCGACGACGTCACCATCCTGGTCACCCACTACCAGCCCCAGCACCAAGGCGGCGAACGACCGGAGCTCCGGACGGCGGAGCGCCTGGCCGACGCCCTCGACGGGCTGGCCGGCGTCGTCCGCACCCCGTTCCACACCGCCGACGGAGCACGGCCCGACGCCCGCGACCACCGCATCGAGGTGGCCCAGCACGCCCTCGACAACCTGACCGGCCGACTCGCCCGGACCTCGGTGGACGACGATCCGGGCTTCCTGGCGCTCGCCGCCGTCGCGGTGGGCGTGCAGCGCGCCTTGATCGCCCTGGACGCCGAGTGCCATGAGCCGTCGTCGGCGTGAGGGCCGCTCAGACGCGGACCAGCAGCTCGCCGTGCAGCATGGCGAGCCAGCCGTCGTCCGCGGCGGCCCAGCGCAGCCACGCGGCGGCGAGCTCCTCGAGCTCGTCCCGCGTGGCCAGGCCGTACGCCAGGGCCTGCTCCGCGAACGCCGACGCCGTCGCGCGGCCGGCCCACGAGCGGCCCCACCACTCGCGCTCGGCCGGCGAGGCGTAGCACCAGGAGCCCGTCGTCGCGGTGGTGTCGCGCAGGCCCGCGGCGTGCGCCCAGGACAGCAGCCGGCGGCCGGCGTCGGGCTCGGCACCGTTGGCGCGGGCGACCGCGTGGTAGAGCTCCAGCCACCGGTCCAGGCCGGCGTCGGCCGGGAACCAGCAGGTGGCGGCGTAGTCCACGTCCCGGACGGCGAGCAGCCCGCCGGGGCGGCAGACCCGCGCCATCTCGCGCAGCGCCGCCACCGGGTCGGTGAGGTGCTGCAGCACCTGGTGGGCGTGGACGACGTCGACCGAGTCGTCGCGCAGGTCGAGGGCGTAGACGTCGCCGACGGCGAAGGTCGCCGCGACGCCCTCGCGCCCTGCGAGGTCCCGGGCCTCGTCGAGCGGGTCGGCCGAGACGTCGAGGCCGAGCACGCGGCCGGGCGCGACCCGGCGGGCGAGGTCGACGGTGATCGTGCCCGGCCCGCACCCGACGTCGAGCAGGTCGAGCCCGGGGCGCAGGTGCGGCAGCAGGTACGCGGCGGAGTTCTCCGCGGTGCGCCAGCGGTGCGACTGCAGGACCGGTTCGGCGTGCCCGTGCGTGTACGTGTCCACGCCGGCATCCTGCTCCGCCCGTCCCGCCCAGCGGAACGGTGATCTCAGTGCATGGGATGGGACCGGACGGGACGTCAGGTGCGCGGCTCGCGCCCCGCCGGCTGCCGCGGCTCGCGGAGCAGCGGGGTGGGCGCGCGCAGCGGCACGCGCACCGGGGTGGTCGTGACCGACTGCGCGGTCCCGTCGACGACGACGGTCACCGGCCCCTCGCCGCGCACCAGCGTGAGCGTGGTGCCCTCCCGCGTCGTCTCGACGCGGAGCACGCTGCCGCGCCAGGTGACGTGCCACGCCGTGCGGGACAGCGACGACGGCAGCAGCGGCGCGATCTCGAGGTCCTCGTGGTCCTCGCGCAGACCCCCCAGACCCGCCGCGAGCGCCAGCCACGCCCCGGCCACCGATGCCAGGTGCAGCCCCTGGGCCGTCCCCTGCTGGACGTCGCGCAGGTCCACGAGCGCGCACTCGCGCAGGTAGCGCAGGGCGAGGTCGGGGTGCTGCGCCTGGGCGCACACCACCGCCTGCACCGCGGCCGACAGCGAGGAGTCCCGCACGGTGCGCGCCTCGTAGTACTCGAGGTCGCGCGCCACCTCCTCGTCGGTGAACTCGTCGCGGCACCACCACAGCGCCTGGACGAGGTCGGCCTGCTTGAGCACCTGCCGCCGGTAGAACGTGGCGTAGTGGTTGTGCTCCTGCACCGGGTAGGCGTCGCACTGCTCCTCGAAGGGCCACTCCTCGTACGACGTGAAGTTGGCGTTCATGGGGTGCACGCCCAGGCCCTCGTCCCACGGCACGTGGACGGCGTCGGCCGCGGCCCGCCAGGCGGCGGTCTCGGTGTGGTCCACGCCGAGCTCCGCGGCCCGCGCCTCGTACCTGCGGCAGGCGTCCACCGCGCGCCGCAGGTTGGCCCGCGCCATGAGGTTGGTGAAGACGTTGTCGTCGACGACGCCGGTGTACTCGTCCGGACCGGTCATGCCGAACAGGTGCCACGCCCCGGCCGCGTCCTCGTGCCCCAGCGACATCCACAGCCGCGCCGTCTCGACCAGCACCGGCAGACCGCCGACGTCGTCGAGGTCGGCGCCCGTGGCGTTCTCGTGGAGCCAGAAGGCGCGGGCGACGTCGGCGTTGACGTGCATCGCCGCCGTGCTCGCCGGCCAGTACGCCGACACCTCGGGCCCGCTGATGGTGCGCCACGCGAACGCCGCGCCCGCCCGGCCCAGCGTCCGGGCCCGCTCGCGGGCGGCGTCGATCGTGCCCGCCCGCCACCGCAGCAGGCGCGCGGCCGTGTCCGGGCGCAGCAGGGTCAGGGCGGGCAGCACGAACCCCTCGACGTCCCAGAAGGTGTGGCCGCTGTAGCCCATGCCGGTCAGCCCCTTGGCCCCGACGGGGGCGCCGGAGATGCAGGCGGCGGAGCAGAACAGCTGGAAGACGCTGTAGCGCAGCGCCTGCTGCAGCTCGGGGTCGCCGTCGACCTCGACGTCGGCGGTCGCCCAGAACTCGTCGAGCACACCGCGCTGGACGGCGAGCAGCCCCTCCCACCCCAGGTCGAGGGCCGAGGCCACCGCCGCCGACGCCTCGCCGACGAGCGAGCCGGCCCAGGCGTCGAGCGACCAGGTGTGGGCGACGACCTTGGTGATCCCGAGGGTGGCGCCGGGGGTCAGGTGGGCGGCGACGGTGGTGACCACCCGGTGCTCGTCGGCGTCCGTGCTGATCCGCGCCCCGTCGTCGACCACGTGCTCGACGGCGGCGGCGACCGTGATGTCCGACCGCCGCGTCCGGGACGCGAGGGTGCCGCCGCTGCCCGTCGAGCCGTGCTCCCGCGGCTCGAAGGCGTTGTCGAGGCAGTCCTTGACGCGGGGGTCGTCGTTGTCCACGCCCGTGGGCGTCACCGACCCACTCGCCAACTCGGACCGCACGACGACGTGCGCCTGACCGTCCAGCGCGCGCACCTCGTACCGGACGGCGCAGACCGCGCGCTCCGCCAGCGAGACCAGCCGCCGGGAGCACACCTCCATCGTCGTCCCCGTCGGCGTCCTCCAGCGCACGCGCCGGTCGAGCGTCCCGGCGCGCAGGTCCAGCGTGCGCTCGTGGACCTCCGGCCGGACCTCGCGCACGTCGAGCGGGATCCCGTCGACCAGGAGGCGGATCGGGGTGCCGTCGGCGACGGTGAGCAGCGCCTGCCCCTCCCCGGGCTGGCCGTAGCCATCCTCGGGATAGGACAGGGGGTGGGTCTCGTACACCCCGGACAGGTAGGTGCCGCGCATGCCGAAGGGCTCGACCTCGTCGAGCGTCCCCCGTACGCCGACGTAGCCGTTCGAGAGGCTGAACAGGGACTCGGCGACGTCGAGCGTCCGGGTGTCCACGTGCGGCTCGCGGACCTGCCAGGGGTCGACGTCGAGGGTCGGGGCGCTCACGGTGGTCCTCGCCGTCTCGGAGGGCGGGACCCGGCCGGCGTCCCCCTCCCGTCCTACCGCCCGGCGGCCGCCCGCGCGATCCCGGGCCGTCACACCTCCTCGAGGACCGCCTCCGCGGTCGCGGCCGCGCGCTCCCGGTCGGCCGGGACCAGGCCCAGCCGCACCCGCCGGTCGAGCAGGTCGGCCACGTCCCGCGCGCCCTCGGCCAGCGCGCCGAAGCGCAGCTCCCCCACCGTCTCCAGGCGCCCCTCGGCCACCGGCTCGGTGCCGAGCGCGGCCACCCGCGGCGCCTCGGTGCCGTACCGGGCGACCAGCCGCGCCGGGGCGGGCACCCGCGCCAGCTCGGCCGGGGACGCCGCCCCGACCAGCGGCAGCCGCGCGGTCGGCGAGCGCCGCGCGCCCCGGCCCAGCCGCGCGACGACGGCGTCCACGGCCTCCTCGGCCATCGCCCGGTAGGTCGTGAGCTTGCCGCCGACGACCGAGAGGACCGGTCCGTCCCACCGCAGCAGGTGCCGGCGGGACAGGTCCGCGGTGGCGTCGCCCGGCCCCGCGCCGGCCGACCCGGGCAGCACCAGCGGCCGCAGCCCGGCGTAGGAGCCGACGACGTCGTCGCCGGTCAGCGGCACGGCCAGCACCCGGTTGACGGTGTCGAGCAGCTGGCGAACCTCGGCGTCGGCGGGGACCGGGTCGTCGTCGGGGACCGGCCCGGGCACCGGCTCGTCGGTGAGCCCCAGGTACACCAGCCCGCCGGGTTGGGGCAGCGCGAAGACGTACCGCGAGCGCGAGCCGGGCAGCGGCACGGTGAGCGCCGCGACCGGGTCGCCGAGCCGGCCGGCGCGGACGACGAGGTGCGAGCCGCGCGAGGGTGCCAGCCGGATGCCGGGTGCGAGCGCCTGCGCCCACACGCCGGTCGCGTTGACCACCGCGCCCGCCCGCACGGTCAGCGCTGCGCCGTCGGCCTGCACCGCCACCTCGCCGCCGTCGACGCCGGTCACCCGCACGCCGGTGAGCACCCGGGCGCCGTGCGCGGCGGCCGTGCGGGCCAGCGCGACGACGAGCCGGGCGTCGTCGGTGAGCTGGCCGTCCCAGAAGACGGCGCCACCGCGGCCGGGGTGCACCGCCGGCGTCAGCCGCGCGACCTCCGCGGCGCCGACCCGGCGGGTGCCCGGCAGCGAGCCGCGCCCGCCGCGCACCGACCGGCGCACCGCGTCCCCCAGCCGGCCGCCCAGCGCGCCGACGGCGCTGACGTCCCGGCCGGCGGCGTCGGGCACCAGGAACGGCAGCGCCCGGACCAGGTGCGGCGCGGTGGTGCGCATGAGGACGGCGCGCTCGCGGGCGCTCTCCCGCGCCAGGCCGATCTCGCCGTGCGCCAGGTAGCGCAGGCCGCCGTGCACCAGCTTGCTCGACCACCGGCTGGTGCCGGCGGCGAGGTCGGTGCGCTCCAGCAGCGCCACGGACAGCCCCCGGGCGGCGGCGTCGAGGGCCACCCCCGCGCCGGTCACGCCCCCGCCCACGACGACGACGTCGACCCCGCCGGCCAGGGCCTCGAGGTCGGCCGCGCGGCGCTCCGGGGTGAGGTCGGGCCCGCCGGTCACGTGCGGGGTCCCGGTCGGAGCACCGGCAGACTGTAGCCGTGCCCGAGCAGCCGGAACTGACCGTCCAGGGGTGGGGGCCCGGCAGCTCCCGCGTGGCCACGGTGGCCGAGCCGGGGGACGCGGCGGAGGGCTCCCTCGAGCTCACCCGCGACCCCGACCTCGCCACCGCGCTGCCCAAGGCCGCCCGCCGCCACCTGGCCAGGGAGCTGGGCTGGGAGCCGCGGCCGACCCCGCCGGTCGCCGTCGCCGACATCCGGGTGGCGCCCTCGCGGCTGCCGGCCGACGTGCACGACGCGCTGGTCGCGCTGCTCGGCGCGGAGCACGTGCGCACCGACCGGGACGCGCGGCTGCGCCGGGCCGGCGGCAAGAGCTACCTGGACCTGCTGCGCCGGCGGGAGGGCGACGCCTCCGACGCGCCCGACGCCGTCGTCCTGCCCGGCAGCACGGCGGAGACCGCTGCACTGCTGGCGCTGTGCGCCGAACGGGGGGTCGTCGTCGTGCCGTTCGGCGGCGGCACCAGCGTGGTCGGCGGGCTGTCGGGGCTGGACCCCGACGACCGGCCCTCGCTGTCGGTCGACCTGTCCCGGATGGCGTCGCTGACCGACGTCGACGTCGCCTCCTCGCTGGTCACCGCCGGCCCCGGCATGCGCGGCCCGGCGCTCGAGGAGGCGCTCGGCGCGCACGGGCTGACGCTCGGCCACCTGCCGCAGAGCTGGGAGTACGCCACGCTCGGCGGCTACGCGGCCACCCGCTCGGCCGGGCAGTCCTCCACCGGCGTCGGCCGCTTCGACGACCTCGTGGCGGGCCTGACCCTGGCCACGCCGTCGGGGGTGCTGGAGCTCGGCCACCCGCCGGCGTCGGCGGCCGGCCCCGACCTGCTCGGCCTGGCGCTGGGCTCCGAGGGCGCGCTCGGCGTCATCACCGAGCTGCGGCTGCGGGTGCGCCCGGCGCCGCGGGCCCGGGCGTACGAGGGCTGGGCGTTCCGGACCTGGGCCGACGGGCTCGCCGGGCTGCAGCGGCTGGCGCGGCACGACCTGCTGCCCGACGTCGTCCGGCTCTCCGACCCCGACGAGACCCGCGCCACCCTGCTCAACGCCGCCGGCACCGGCGCCCGGCTGCTGCGTGGCGCCCTGCGGGCCCGGAGCCGCGGCGACGGCTGCCTGCTCGTCGTGGGCTGGGAGGGCCTGCCGCAGGTGGTGCGGGCCCGCCGCCGGGCGGTGCTCCCGGTGCTGCGCGAGCACGGCGCGGCGCGGGTCGGCCGCCGGGTGGGCGAGTCGTGGCGGAGGCACCGGTTCGCCGCCCCCTACCTGCGCGACCGGCTCATGGACGCCGGCCTGCTGGTGGAGACGCTGGAGACGGCGGCCACGTGGACGGCGCTGCCGGCCGTGTACGACGCCGTCCGCACCGCGCTGCGCGAGTCGCTGGGCCGCCCCGGCAAGCAGCCGCTGCTGATGACGCACGTGTCCCACGGCTACGCCACCGGCGCCTCCCTCTACGTCACGGTGCTCGCCGACCGCGACGACGACCTGCCGCTGCAGCAGTGGCTCACCGCCAAGCGGGCGGCCACCGAGGCGCTGCTGGCCGCCGGCGGCACGCTCACCCACCACCACGCCGTCGGCCACGACCACCGCCCCTGGCTGGAGCGCGAGGTCGGGCCGCTCGGCGTCGAGGTGCTGCGCGCGGTCAAGGCCCGGCTGGACCCGCAGGGCGTCTGCAACCCCGGGGTCCTGCTGCCCGATTGACGCCGCGGATGATCAGCTGAGCTCACCGCCGCGCGTCCTGGCTCACCGTGGGCGGTGAGCCAGGAC